>SCTZ01000221.1 GCA_004297765.1 Chloroflexota bacterium
AGCGTATAGATCGATGGTGCGCTACCATGCTGGTTTTGTCGCGGGAGGAATAAGCGGTGGAGAAACTGCGATTCGGTGAGACGCTTCAGCTTGGTCTGGACATAGGTCAGCGAGCCGGGGCTGTAGAGTAGGCGGCATACCTGGTAGCTAGTCAGGTAATGGTAGCGTAAGAGCGCCCGTAGAATGGCGTCCTCGGACAGGCCAATCATGACGGGTTTCGGTCTCTTCTGCTCTCGTGAAGGGGCGGCGGGCTCCGGCATAGCAACCATCTTAGCAAGCTATCGAAGATATTGTCAAGCGGCATTTTTGAGGCTGGGAGTAAGAGCGCTTGATCTGTTGAGTGGTATACTAGCGGTAGCTCGCTACATAGCTACGTGCTAGCAAACATGAAAGAAAGGGGACAGCAGTCATCGGTAGGGCGGGCCAACGCCGGAAACGGCGAAGGCTTCAATGGCGATTTTGGTAAGGAGCTCTCACAAGAAGCCCTGCGCAGCCACTTTGAGCAAAAATATGCGTCGCATCTGATAGGCGAAATGGTTCGCAGGAATGAGGATGGCTCCCAAACCCAAATTCGCGCCTACGAGTTGATCATCGACCCTGTAAATCAGGCGGAGCGCCGCGGCATCCTTACTGACTTCGGTCTTCGCGCCGCCCAGGCGGGGTACAAACAAGCGCTCGGGACAGTTGAGCTGCCAGGTGTGGGCTACAGGGATACGGAAGGCAGACGCCCATTGACTGTGGTTTACTTCTTCCTGGAAAGACCCTCCTCCTGAGCATCTTGCAAGCGCCAACCTCAGAGGGGAGCACGGCGTCGCGTGGTAGGGGGAGGATCGTCCCCGCGTTGACGCTCAGCGATCTCCCGCTCGACATCTTCCCTCAGCCGGTAATACTGCTGCCGGCTGCGCGCGCGGATTTGCTCAGCCCGCGCGAGAGCTTCGGGCGTCACGACCATCCCTTGATATTCAGGGGTATGGATGGTGTACTCGGATGAGTGCCTGCCCTGCTGGATTTTGCATCGCGCGTGATACTTCCCAAGGTTCACAAGGTTGCTAGCGATTTGATTTTCGACCTCCTGAGTAGTCGCTGGCTTATCGTAGATGGGCTCGTACTCGCCGCTTGCAACGAGTAAGGGATTCTGGGTGAGCTCGCGAGCCACAGACAGAAAGCAGGAGGCCCATAGTTGAAGTTGGTGGTATTCGTATTGGGAGCGTTCTGCAGCGAGAACGCGGCTCAGTTCCTCCGCGCGAGCGATGCGTTCAATGAGACGCCCGCGAAACCTTAGCAACCCGTCGATTTTTTCCCTATTGTAATAGTGACTCTTGGCAGTCTCCATACCTTTAGGCGTCCAGACTCGTGACCATTTGCCTTCTTCGCACTGAGTGATGGCGGCGATCCGGGCCTGGCGCTCTGCTGCGAGCGTGATGATATGGTCACGCCAAAAGGCTTCACGTTCGGCAATGAAGTTATCGTGGGCTAGCGAGGGGTTAAGAATGCTGACAACGGAGTCGCGGACGGCAGGAGAAAGGAAAACGTCGAGGGTAGGTTCTCCTTGCTCACTGAGGAACGTCGATATATAGCCCCACTCATGTCCATCCTGATCACTATGGTCAACATCTTGGGGATGGAAGCCGAAGTGAGCACGAAAGGAAATCAGAATGTCGGCCAGACGGACAGCTTCTTCTTCGGAGTAGGGTTTGATGGTACCACGCATGAGATCCGTGAGATAGGTATTGAGGGTACGCTGTGAAGATTCGAGCCAAATCTTGCTGCCCTTGTATTTACCCTTATCTTGAAAGAGATAATTCCAATCTGAAGGGAACACGCATGGCTTCATAGTCCAGTTGCGGCGTTCCTGCCACTCGTATAGAGGCCGTAGGAACTCGTCGATGAAAGTTCGGACAGTGCTGTTTTGGTGACCTGCGGTCAGAAGCTGTTGTAAAGGGTCTGGTGTGGGAATCATTTTGGGCCGCTGCCCAACGATTGCCGGTGGAGGCGGAGTGCGGTCAAACTGCTTGGCCATCTCCTCAGCGTCTTGGCCAGTGATTCTAAAGACAACGATGTTGCCGCCCTGGAGACTGGCGCCGCGATTGGCGGCGTCTAGAATCGTGCGCTCTTGGTGGGCAAAGGTCGTGGCGATGCCGAACTTGCGCCCGCCTTTGAGGATACGGGCAAAGTCGGCCGTGGCGAAAAGATCATACTCGTCGACGTAGAGCATAAAGGGTGTTCGTTCGCCGGCCTGAATATCGCCACGTGAGAGGGCCGCGCGGTAGATCTGACTGATGACAGCGGTCCCCACGAGGCGACGAACGGTCTCGAACCGCTCGGAGAGCGTGATAAGGACGATCTTGCCGCTGTCCATCCATTCCCGAAAATGGACGGTGCTGCGACTCTGTCCCACGATGTGCCGGATGAGTGAATTGCCGGTGAACTGACGCACCTTGTTCATCGTGGAGCGGTAGTGCTCCCGCTGCTCGCCTTCGCGCATCTCGTCATACTCTTGCTCCCAGAAATCGCGCACTTCGCCGTGTGGGAGATTCGACACGAGCCTTTTGCGGAACGTATCCCGCCGGAGAAGCATGGAGATCTCTGCCATGGTGTAGGGGGGATTAGCGATCAGGCTGGCGGTACAATTGGACAGCAAGTCCTCGAGCAACGGTCCCCAGCTATAACCTGAACTATGGGGATCGCCCCAGATCTTCAAGAAGATCTGCATCGCCTGTTCGCGGGTCTGCTCAAGGATGAGCGGGTTCTGTGGTTCGTCTAGAGCGTAGAGGTTAAGACCGAATGCGTAGTCAGGATCAAGAGGGTCGAGCAGGATCACATCCTTCTCACGATGGGCTGGGATCTGTTCCAAAAGTTCGCGGGTGAGGTCGCCGTGGGGGTCGATACAGCAGAGCCCAAAGCCTGCCTGCATATCCTGTAGAATCATCTGCTGGATGAGCGTCGTCTTGCCCATGCCGGTGCCTCCGAGAATGTAGAGCCCCTGCAGGCGATCCTTGTGGTGAAATGCAACCTCCTGCCCCGTATCGACGTCGCGACCCAAAATCACCCCGTCCATTAGTCTCCCCCTAGTCTCTCCCAAAGAACCGTGCGCCCTTCCCTTCCGCGCTCACTTTACACGCAAACACCATACTAACGCGCCCCTCCCACCTCATCAATAGGGATACCTTTACCAATGCGTACAACCTATCGACTTCTTGCTATATAGTTTGCTATAATAGGCGCATATGCGTCCAGGCGAACGAGAGCCAAAACACTTCTATTCTCAGGGCGAGTCCAGTATAGGTCCTCCGCTACCTCCTGACCTCGCTGAGTTCCTCAAGGATCGACTATTCGCCTGTGTCACTATGGCAACGAACAATGGCACCGTTTTCGTGATTAAGGCGCCCAATCGTGAAATCGAAAGCGTCCGCGGACGTGTCCCCATCCAGGTGCGCCACGAACTCTACGAGCACTCCGCAGCTCCGGTCATCCGCACAGTTATCACGATCTACGATCAGCCTGATAGTCCCCTGGCCTTGGAGAGCTTTATCAATATTCATGACGAGAACCAGCGGGCAGATTTTTCCGCCCTGGCTAATCAGGACCAGCTGTACTTGCTGTTCTATGACGAGGGGCTGAGGCACCAGTTGAATAAGGCTGTCTCCAACAAAGCAAAAGAGGACATTCCGCAGATCTTGGATGAGGCTGATCGCTTGTACAAAGCGATCCCAGAGGAGAACTTCGATTTCGACACAGCAAAAGCGGCTATTATGAGGCAGACGAGCTTATGAGGCGGGATAGCAGGTAAAAACTGGCTATCAAGCGAAGGATGGGGCCTTCGTTGGTGACATAGAATCCTCGCGGCGAGGCGCCGTCAAGGGCGAGCCCCGCCAAGCGGGGCGAGTTCATCGAAGACCCTTGACGGCATAAGCCAAGCCGCGTGGTACAAGACACTCGAACATCATATGCGGGAGCGAGAACAGAGCCATAGCTGGCCTCTTGAGGGTTTGAAGGAAGCCTTCAAGACGAGCCCAGAAAGAACCAGGGATATCGCCTTTGGCGATGGCCTGCGCTTTGTCGTGGACCAGGAAAAGGGCAAAACGCTTGAGCTGTATCCCCAAGCGGGCGTGGCGCGCGTGAGCACGCGGGACGCGCGCATTGAGCTCCACCGGGTGGATCCACCGCTGGTGTCGAGCGAAGGAATCATGTTTGACGGCCAGCGTGAGGGCGAGGCAGTCCGGCTATCGGTGACTCCGCGTGGCGAGATTGCCCTGCTGATCGCGCCTCTCACGGGAGAAGTGGACAATGTTCCAGAAGAAACGCCGGGACCAGAGAAACCGCCAGAGCAGGCGGAATCGCGAGAGCGAGAGCGCCTGATGCTCGCGGGTCGCGTTGGCGCGACGCCGGCGTATCGCACGACGCCCAAGGGACTGCTCGTGGCGCGCTTCCCTCTCGCCGTGCACCACCATGAAGAGCAGAAGACCAGCTGGCACACCGTCCTGGCCTTTGGCGAGCGCGCGAAGAAGCTCCAGGACAACCTCAAGAAGGGCGATGCCATCGAGGTAATCGGCTATCTGCACACCCGCCAGATGCGAACCCGCGAGGGGAAAAATAGGATGGTGCAGGAGATCTACGCGGTTGTCGTTAAGACACGCTGAGAAAGGCGCTAGAATGCCCGTAGACGGTCCGAAAACGCGGAGGATACATCTATGTATCTCTTCACCCAAAAACCACGTAGAATCGCGTCCTGGCGCGCCAGGGGCATTTGTTTTTGGGCAGCGTCAGTAGTGGAATGGCCGAGCATAAAATAAGCCGCCATCCCGTGGGGTCGGGACGGCGGCTGAACTGCTATTTGACAGATGCGCGCTCTTTGTTGATGCGCTTCTCCGCCTTGGCTAGGAACGTCTGTTCCCTGGGCATGAGGGCGAAAGCCACGGTGTACTCTCCGCACTGGGTGCAAAACAGCGATCCCATGCACGTGGTGCAGAGCATATTCGTCTCAGCCTCTCCGATATCCTTGGCGTCGTCTCTCGCATGGGCAGCGAGCTGCGAAAGAATATCTATGCGCTGCTGGCACTTGGGACACCTTGTGTAGAGCGTTGTCGCCATGATTACTACCTCCTTTCCGGCTGCTAGGCATTCTGCCTTGCCGCCTCAAGCGGTGCGCACGGACGGGGCAGCGTCAAGGAGGAACACGGGCGCTTGCGCACCGTGGGAAAATCCTTGACGCAATAAGCCCCGCCGTGTGCCACAATGAGAAGGCGCAAGGCAGACCGACCATGGAGGCACGCAAATCCCGAGTGAAAGCGCCGCCTGAGAAAAGCGTGCGATCTGCAGATCCGACAGGCTCCTCGCCAGAGGTGAGTTCCTATGCGTCTGAGGGAAGGGGGTCAAGGGGGAATTCCCGAAGACGCCGGCCCCCCTTGGGGGTGCCCTCTCACCTGCATGAGTACAGCCTCTGTTCGTTGACTTTCTTTACCCACTGTTGGTGCTGTGTTCGGGAGGTTGTGCAGGTGAGAGGGCGGGGGGAGTCAGCGACAAAAAGGACCCGTAGGGACTTTTAGCAGCAAAACGATAGTGAAGCTGCGGTGGCGCTGACTCCCCCCGCCCGTAGGGCACCCACCCCCACGAAGCAAGGCGCAGTGGGGGCTCTTCCCCCTTGCTCAATCTGTCCGATAGGACCACAAATCTGTTCGAGGAGTTTCTGTACTCGGCGATGGCTTCGAGGCGATGGAGCCTCAACTTCTACCCGAGACTCTATAGCTCTGATAGGCTCCTGAGGGACTTTTGTCCTCGTTCAAGCGGCTTGTTCGAAAGAATTCGCACGGGCCGCCAGGATCTAATGCTTCACAAGATGGCCATACTTGCCCTTGATATACTTGTCACGGTCTTCTGACGTCTTCGGGGCAGCGGGTTGGGATCCACCCGAGCTCTGAGCTGGGTCTTGGTCTTTCATGCCCAATAAGTCTCTTACCACCGCCCAGAAGTACGGCATCTTATTTCTCAGCGGAGCACCGCCTCCGGCAGACTTTCTGATGTTGGCGCGCTCGCGGGTTCTGGCTCTTGCCTGGTAGAGAACCTGGCCAAAGGATTCATCGCTGAATCCAGAGGCCTTGATAAGCCGCATGGCTTGTGAGACGTTTGATCTCACGTGCTCCTGGTCATGGAACTCGCTAGACAACTCGGTGATGAGAGATTCGATATATGGGGTGGCTTTGGGTGGGCGACCTCGAGGTGCAGAAGCAGGTTCTGCTGGCTGAGGGATTAGTTGCTTCTGTCTCTCGGCGAGAACCTCGCCCACTGAGGCAAGACCATATGAGCTGGGTGTCAAGTTGGAGCGTTGAGCGCTGGCGGCAGAGTTATCCACAGTTGCTCGTTGAGCTTGGTTTTCCCCTAGAACCCCTTTCCGTTTCGACTTCGATAATTCTAAATTATTCGAAGTTATATTAGTCGAATTATTTGGTTCTTGTTCTGTCTTGTTAATACGCTGGTTCTTGTTAGTGTCAAGTGGCACCGTGACGGTGTGACTTGACACGGTACTTGACACGGTCGATTTATTTTCAACCGTGTCAAGAAAACTTGACACGGTATCATTATGATGCTCAGTGTCCCCGGAAACCCGCTCGTGGTCAAAGATCTGAAGGTTGGCGATGGGAAGCACCCGATACCCATTGCGCGCCCATCGGCCGTCGTCACAGCGATTTTCTTTGACGATCAAAACGACCGGCTTATCTTGAAAGCGAAAGTCGGCAAGACTTTGGATCCGCTCGTTTGCCATTTGCCGAGAGCAGCCAAGAGCCTTGGCGAGCTCTGATTGCGAGGGAAAGCAGTAGCCGCCTGCGTCCATGTATGTGGCTAGAACACAAAGGGTTTTCCAGTTGCGATCGGAGATGGCAGCGAGGAGTCCCGAGGAGCGAGCCTCAAGATACATCTTGACGAAGACCCGCTGCGACCATTCGCCGGAAAGAAGATCAAATTCCCTTTCAGACTGGATGGTGACGAGGTGGGCAGGGGCTCCTACAGGAGACGGTGTCTGGGAGTTTGTGTGAGGGTTAGCTTGATGGCGTGCTAGCGTGCTAGCTAGCGTGCTAGCAGGCGATGAGGTATTGATTGTACTTTTGTGTGAAGACGCCAGGCCACCCTGTGAGGGTCCTGGTGGTCTACCACGCTTGTTGGACTGTCTTGGCTGTTGGTTCGCCTCCCTGTAGCCTAGTTGATTACCATCATTATTCTTATTCATATATCTCTTCCGCCGAGTTGTGCCGACGGGTTATGTAGGTAGTGAGACGGCTAGCGTGCTAGCAGGCTATCATGCTAGCAATGCCTCTATCACCTGCGCTAGAATGCTATTAGCACCGTTTGCCCTGTAATCTTCCAGGATGTAATTTACGGCAATGCGGTTGATCTCGTTCTCCGAAGTCTTCTTGCCCTGGCGCTTGTAGGTATAGACGATATCGGCGAGCTGACCCTTCTCCTCCGCTGTAAGGCGAACAAAGGATACCTCTCGGCCGGGGATTTTGACCGTCTTACGGATGCTAGCGATAAGGCTATCGGGATATGGTGCTAGCATGCTATCTAGCGTGCTAGCTATCGCGCTATCTGTCGCGCTATCGTTCTTATTAGTGGTCGGCTGCCTAGACGGGGTCTTACGCGCAGCACGAGGGGTTGCGCTGGGTTTAGCTCCTTCTTTGCGCTCTTCGGGGGCAAGAGGTGATGGCTGCTGGGTGGAGCGTAGCAGTGCCTTATCAAGTCCGGAGAATGGACTGGAAACTTGATCAGCCATCAGCTTTTCCTCCTTACAGACGTCACATTGCCCGACGCGTGCTTCTTGATAACTTGCGGTGGCTCTGGCTCGGTATCGGGGAGCCCGCGATCTTTAACCACGTCGTCGACAAGTTGCGTATCTATCGTTGTCTCTCCACGAAGAAAAGCGGCAAGGAGGGCGTTATCAGCTAGGATAATCTGGGTTCTCGGGATGCCGCGGGAATAGGCATATAGCTGGGCGACAGCCGCCTCGGTAAAGGGGAATTCCTTGCCGCCAGCGATCAGCCATCGGTGCTTGAGCATCGCGGCAGTATCAGCGAGCGAAAGGGTATCGAGAGTTGAGGACATGGCGGTGCGGTTGACGAGATTTCGGAATCGAGGATGCTGCAATCGCGTTCGGAACTCCTCTTGGGCGAAGAGCACCACCTGCAAGAGCTTGCTTGTGTTTGTTTCATAGTTCATGAGCTGTCGCAGGAGTTCAAGAAGAGGAGGCTTGAGGGTTTGCGCCTCATCGATGATCAGAACAAGCGTCTTGGCGTGCTGGAGCGCCTGCGTCGTCAAGAACTTTTTGAAGATATTCAGCAGGTCCAGATAGCTCTTGGATGTTTCAGGGACCTCAAATTCCTGAATGATGGCTCTTAGAAGCTGGTTGGGAGTTGGGAAGTTGGGGTTGGTGATGAAGACGTAGGATACATCAGGATCGTCCTCGATGCGCTGGGCCAGTTCTCGAGCGAGAGTAGTCTTACCCGTTCCGACAGGGCCAAAGCATATAGCCAGGCCTCGCTTGGCCGCTATAGTCCACTTGGTCTTCTCAAGGGCTAGGTTGTGCGTCGGCGAGACGTACAGGTACCTCGGATTTGGCGAGGTGGAGTACGGCTCATCCATGAGACCGAAGTGTTCAAGGTACGGAATCTTCATAAGTTGAAATGGCAACTTCCCCCAACTCCTTATGCGAAATGATGGACTTGGCGTAAAGTGAGGATAGTGTTGCATATTATCATATAACTTGTCAAGAGGCAAGTTGGGCTGTTGCTTATTTTGGACACGGTTTCTTCTCGGCGATGGTGAGAAGAAGGAGGGCGACCTTTCTACGGACGTTGACCATCTTCGTTGCGGTGGGGTGTTTAACCTGCTAGCGTGCTAGCTAGCTAGCGTGATAGCGGGCAAGATGCGCCGCGGCCTGTAGCAGGGGATCAGAGGTGCTTGCCCGGGCGAAAATGGCGCTCGACCCATCGGCTTTGCTTTGTAGCCTGAGCTCGCCGCTCGTTTAGGACGCGCAGGACATCGGAGGAGAGAGAAGTGGGTTCGCCTGCCGAAAGAATCTGCTTGACCTTCTTATCTAGGTCCTCAGGAGGGGGTTCACCAAGGGCCACCACGTGCCAGATGCGGTTGAGTTGCAGACGATAGGAGCTGAGATCGCAGTTAGCCTCGAAGATAGCTTCCTGAAGGTGAAAGTAGGCTTGACCAGCCAGGCTTTCACCAGAGAATCGCGCTGCTTGATAATAAGACGGTTGTTCTTGCTCTGGATTTCTTCCTCCTCGTCGTTCGGGTGATGGCATATAGGCTATTATACCATACTATTTGACCAGCGCTTGATATAGTGCTATAAGTGGACGAATGAGAATCCGAACTCCCCAGCCAATATCAGTCGTATCCCCGAAGATCTACGCCGCCATTGGATCCTCCTCGCGTCTGAAGCGCATGTTGCTTCCTGAAGGGCTGATAAAAAGCCCATACGAGATCCTGAACTACGAGTCCACGCTCACCCTTCACGATCCCAGGGGAATGAGGGCAACGGTTAAGCGCAGGCAGGAGGTCAGATTCCTTCAAGAAGGCGTTGCTGGGATTCTGGACCACGTCTGGGGAGACGGTGTAACGCTGACGTACTACCACAATGATGCTGGAAAGCTTGCGGATTCCTTCAGGGACGAAGGGTGCCAGCCAGCAGATTATTGGTCTGGTCGAGGGGACACATATAGCACCCTTCTCTCAGAGTATGGTTCTGGCGATGGCTTGCCAATATTCCTGGTACATGGATGAGCGACCGCCCACAATCTTCATAGAGAAGATCGAGCACTTGGTATCTTTAGTGCTTGCCAACTAGCTTCGACGCTGTGAAGACGCCCCCTGCATTTTGCTCTGCTTTTTCTCCCTACGAAGCCCCTTAAGCTAGCTATTGACTATTCGCTATCCCCTGTTATAATTAGTTTGTTTGTTATCATCTACTATGCCGGAATCAGAGAATATAAAGCAAGGTGGGGACAAAGAAATCACGAAGCCAGAAAAGGTAAGATCCTCTCCAGAGGGGTTTGGTCCAATTGAGCTTCATCCAGACGGATCGCACGATTGGACGCTTCCAAGCGGCGAGAAGGTAAGGTCGTGGTGGCCGCGCACGCGCCCGCAGCCGGATATCTGGGAGCACCTTGAGGAACTTGAGCGAGGGCCGGAGAATGCAGCCTTAGATCCAACTCAGGAAACGCTTAGTGATCCGATCTCCGAACCTAGTGCAGACACTCGATCGGTGGAAGATGACGACCATCGGCGGTCCTAATATGCTGGTAGACGCGCGACAACAGTTGTCGATAAGAGCAATCTTTGGGGCGGTTAGAAGTGGGCCCGCAAAGGCAATGGAGATGGCCTGTAAGCACCAAATCCTCCAGTATCCTTTGGATGTCCCACGCTAACGTTACCTCCTTCGTCGCCGGCAGCACAGCTGTTCGACTTTTTTGTGCCTCTTCCAAAAGCACGGGGTCTGCTTGTTCCCACAATTGCAAGAATGCTGGCTTGTCTCCGCCAACGTCGACGAATCTGTCTCCGCATGGAAACCGTGCCAGGTAATAGCAGTGAAGCGCGCCTTCCTGCTCTTTAGTAATGATGGGTACGACGGTCTCCCATGGCGGAGGCAGAATCAGTTCTCTGCCGTCGGGGAGTATTTCGTTGCGGCTCAGTAGTAACTTGCGCATTTCATTTTCGCTGCGTGGGGCGTAGCCCAGATTCAGATAACTAATCGCCCTGCCTATCGGGTGCTTGAAGTATAGCTTGTCGGGATTAATTCGTAGGGAAGTGGCTACCTCGATGAAGGGATCAATCAGGCTTGGACTAAATGACTCCTGGACCTCTGAGAAATCTTCTAAGAAGATTTCTCCTGGTCGGCCCTTCGCTATCGCCAAGTCTTGCACCTTTTGGAGTAGATCGCGAACGCCTGAACGGCGGTGTTCCGATTGCCATTTTTCCGTCATAGCGTTTATTGCTTCATCAGCGCTCGAAGTTCCTTGGAGATGCAATAGTAGAGAGCGCAAGCGGGCTTGGGGACTGTCTTCTGGGGGGATGTGTCCGGTTTGCCAGATGTCCTTTAGCGTCTTGGGAGATGGGTCATAACAGTAAAGGCCGATTCCTATCAGGGAGCGATAAATGCGAAGAGCAGATTCTTCGTCGACCGTCGTCTCGGATATTTTGGCGAACCAGTTCTGCTGTAAGAGGGTCTCAGAGAAGGCCCAGATCTTTTCGCCATCCTCATCGATAATGGTTTCTTTGCTATTTGGGTCAATCTTAGTGGTAATGACCTTTTTGATGTGCTTCTCAAGTTCCAGGTAATTTTCATCGGAGATGCGTACCGAGGCGCGTCTGGCCACGCGCAGGAGGTTCAGGTTGGCAAGCGTCAAGGCGTTACAAATAGTCTCGTCAACGATTCTTGTCTCATGGTCTAGCGATTTTAGAAGGGGTATCGACTTCTCGATGATCCGCGTTAGCTCAGCCTTGCCACTAATCTGCCACGAGGGAAGAGAAAGGATTGTACGGTCGTCAAGGCTGTATAGGAGAAGCCATAGAGCATGAACTATCTGCTTTTGCAGGCGCCAAAGTGGAGTAGCAGTTATGATGATGTGCACTAGTTCATGCAAAAAGCGCTCAAGCTTACTCAACGCCAAGCGTGAAGGTAATTCGCTAAACGAATCGAACAAATCGCTGCCTGGCGATGGTCTTAACCCTGGGATATAGATGCCGTTGAAGTGGGGATTGCTGAACGCTCCTTCCCCATTAAGATCTTGGTGTGGATGATAACGCCAAAAGAGTTGGGGAGGGCGCCATCCTTCAGACTGTTCATCCATCTTTATTTCTCTCCGGAGCTTATCTCGCGTAGTCCTGCTTCCAGGAATCTCGTCAGCAAAGCTAAGCTATCAGGGGTGGTATGAGGAGCTCGCCAGATATTGTCGAGTAGTTTCTTGATCTCATCTAATCTTGCATCTATGCTATAGCCTTGGGTTTCTTCGCGTTCCTCGAGTTCCTCAAGGCGCTCCCAGAGGTCTTTGGGAGCGTGCCGGTGCCCTAGAGCCGGCTGCTGGTCGGTTTGCGCCCTCAACAATTGTCCCGCCTCAAGCTCTAGCTCGCGCTCGTATTTCCGCACCAACTCCAGCGAGGGACGAGTGGTGAGGTTTTCCACCGCTGATAGGTGACCTTTTGTATAGCCTAGGCGTTTTGCCATGTTAGTAAGCGAGATGGGCTTTCCCTGTCGGGCAAGTCTCATACGTGCCCCGATGGGAAGCACCCCTGATTCAGGCGGAGCAACTGGCTTATCTTGACGACTCATACTTCCCTCTAAGCCCCTCTGCTGAAGGATAACAAACAAATTTCGAAGTCTCAAGAACCTTCAAGCCCTTGACAGCCTAAGGATCCGGTCATATACTAAAAACAAACAAACAAACTCACCTGGCCGCGATTACTAGAGCAAGCGCCAGGGGGAATGGAGGTCGCTGAATGTAGTTCTGCTTATCGGGATTCCGCCTTTTGGATAGCTACGGCTAAGGCGAGGACTTTTGCTAGCACACAGCTAAGCTCTGATCTTAGCCTGTTGCCCAGAGACCTTGCCTCATTACCAAAAGGTTAGCCCAACAATCTCGGCGGCGTGTAATCATGCAGCACAGCGGGTACTTGGTCGAAGTGGCGGTAGTTCTCAGAACATCAGAGGGCGTGTTCAATTGGAAGGAGGAAATCGTGATGTTTACAGATCGAGTTGCGCATGCGGCGGACATTTCTCGGTTGAACGCCCCACCGCATGGACATGCAAGCCGCGGCTTTGCCTTGCGGCACCTGCCGGACCCATCGTTAGATGAGGATTGGCAGTACATTATCGTCGATGACGGGATCAAGCGCCAGCTAATGCGCTTTCTCGATGTGCTAAGCTCCCTAGCTCAAAAAGAGGTCTCATCCACTAGGCTAGCACTTCGTCGAGCTGTATTGCTGGAAGGGCCGCCAGGATGCGGCAAGACCAGTCTAGCACGAGGCCTACCGAATGAATGGGCGAAGCGAAGGCAAAGGAGGGCCGTGCTCCTCTCTGTGAATGCCCACAGTTTGCCCAGTGGAGAGAAGGGAGGGACCCAGAAGAACTTGCTAACCCTCTTCCAGCAGATCTCCGAGGTGGCGTCGGCAGGACACCTGACGTTCGTTTTGATAGACGAGGTGGAATCTATCGCCACCAATCGTGCGACCATCAGCTCTCAAACCAATCCGCTCGACACTTTGTACGGGGTTAACGCCTTCATCGAGTCGTTGGACCAATGCGTACGCGACCATCCCAATATGATTTTCCTATTCACCACCAACATGCCTGGTGCCATTGATCGTGCCATCGGTGAGCGCGCTGACTTTGCTCTGCTCGTACCTTTACCTGACGAGACGCAACGCCGCCTGATCCTTCTGGATACGCTACAAGAGCTCGACCGAGAGCAACGCCTGCCTGAGCTGCGGCAGGGTGATTCATCATCTGAGTGGAGGCAGCTGGTTGATCTAACGTCAGGATTGTCTGCACGCCAATTGCGCCACCTTGTGGTCGCAGCTTTGACACTTGTTGATCAACCCGCTGATCTCCGCCTTGCCCATGTGGTTGAGGCGGCGAGACGAGAAGCGTTGCTGCGAGAACATGAACGACAAACGGGAGGTGTTTATAACCATGACTATCAACAACGATAGCTCTACCAGTCGGCAGCCGATGCTTGCGGAACGTCGCGTGGCCACTGTGCCTTGGCGCTCGGCCAATGCGACATGGAACATTGCCATCACGGTGATCGAGCAGACTCTCCAGGCACGACGGTTCCCGCGGGTCACAGATATTCATGCTGCTCTGGAGAAGCTACGACCGCTGGGCACCTATATGGTCCGGACGCACGGACTAGAGGGAGGGCGGCTGGAGTTCGAGGCGGAAGGTCTGCGTCTCAGCCTAGCCTTCGAATACGGGACCAACGAGCCTGACGAGGATCTGTCCCTGCCACTCGTCGAGGCATTGGATCCTCTGTCTGAGAAAAGCCTCTTGACGATCACCTTTCGTACTAACCGTTTGCTGACTGATCCTCCGCTACGGAGCTTAATGGATGAAGTCAATAAGGATGGTCAAGTCCAGGTAAGAGTGACGAACGCGGAGGTCGGAAGTCGTCTAGTGGACGAGCAAGAGAAGCCTCTAATTGAGGTGCCCAGCAAAACCACGAAGACAAAGGAGGAAGACAGCCATGGCGGTGAGTACTAGCGTTCACACGCGGGTAGAAGCTCGGATCTGGGCACGGTCAACTACCTGGGTGGCAAACGAGCTTGTGCGTGTCTTTGAAGACATCGTTCAGCTGCGAGGGCTACCCTCTGACTATATGCACCATCACAACGAGACGCTGATCAACGGATTTCGTACTTGGATGACACATAGAGAGTTGCGCGGAGCGGTGCTGGAGGTCTTCGATCCGGGCAGCGGACAGCTAGTAGAACGTTATGATCTGACCTTGTCTTACGAGCAACGGGGACAGGATGGCGGTGAGCGGTTCGAGACCCACATTGATAAGCTGCGATCCGAACTGATGCATAAGCAGCAACTGCACCCCGGCTACAAATACCGTGTAGTCGCTGATCTAAAGCCCGGTGCGCGCAGTGTGCCTGGATGGCAACCGACTACTCTGCGTGATGCCGGGCACCTTAAGTGCTATGACGTCGGGAGTGTTATCGATACTAGCCGGATCGGGGTGGCTATGACGTACTGGATGTGAACCAATCTAGAAGCCAACCGATCTCCTAACAGTGCTATGCAGTGTTGATACGCTCATACGACGGAAGGAGGGACCGACTGTGCAGGTTACTTACACTGTCAACGGGCAATCGTTCATGTTTGAGCCGCAGGAAGAAGAGAATTTGTGCGACCTCGCCCGTGAGGTTGAAGAACATGTGCGCGCACAGCATGAGGAACTGTACGAAAACCCCTACCTCTCTGTGATCGTCGCCGATGGGGTGCTTAACAGTCTGGCAGATGACAGCGCGGATATTACGCTGGGCGAACTGACTAGAAAAGCATAAGAAGCGCCTTCCAAGATGGATTGGAACATATTCCTGCATCGGGCAGGAGCTCACCAAGTTTAACCTGAAGAGGTCGACAGGTTGGGCCTGGTTGGGTTGGTCTTGAGGTAATACCTCTGGTTCGGGAGAAGGAGACCACGGCAGCCCCGAACGTCGCGGCTAAAGTAACCAAGGGAGGCGATCAGGACGATCGCCTCCCGCGTGCTTGGTGGCGCCATGACAACGAATCCCATGTCAACGCTAATGGCACATAGAGGCAAGGAGGCAAAAGCATATGCCAAAGGAAGTCAATGAGGCACCAAAAACAGATGATCTCGACCTCTTAAGCGAGCTGCTTACCGACATGACGAAACCGCTGAAGGAGGTACGATCAAAACCATCGAGAAAAGGCCCTCGGAATAGCGCAGAGTCGCCTACAGCGAAGGAACGAGACTGAAGCTATCGTAAAGCTTAGTGCGATCTGAGGATCTAGCGAAAGTGTTCGGCGGAGAGAGTTGTGACGCGGTGGCCGTGACCTTTGAGAAGAGAGGCGACACTCTCAAGGGTCTTAGTCGTTGCGGTGTTGGGTCGGGGCAGTAAAATAAGCACGCTGCCTTCGGGGAGGCTATTTGCCATAGCCTGCCACTTGGCTTTGAAGGGGAGGAGATTGGCCGGGACAAGGGCGAGGTTATCAAGCTTTGCCCGACGAAGTGCCCGCGGTGGTGATCTGAAGCGATAAGCGCTCATACGATTGCCACCTCCTTGACAAAGGCCCGCTCATTCAAGGGGCGATATCCTCGAGCTCGCAGGAACTGCTGCCAGAGGCTATCTTCAGGGTATTCTGGCTCCCACGCCGGCGTGCCGATGCGTGTAACTTGCCGATGGCGCTTGAGAAGAAAGTGCTCGAAGTGCTGCCAGACGTTTGCTAATCTCTCATCCTGGCTAGGATCCTCCGGACGGTTGCGCCCGAAGATTAGGCACTCCCATATCAGGAGCAACTTGTCTGCAGGATACCAGTAGGCTTGGGCGTTGCCTATCTCACGATGATCCATGCCTTCCCACTGAGAGTCGAGAACTTTACCAATCTCGTGTTCCTTCGGCTCTGGATGAAGTCCAAGCGTGAGGGTGATCCGTGGAATCAGGAGATAAGGCCTCGCGTGGTAGTAGGTGCGGACGCCGCGCTTCTGCTTAAGAGATACGATCTCATTGCCGCTGTAGCGCTCCTCCTCGTAGTGGATCCTCAGGCGGATGCTGCCATCGTCGATAGCCTCATCGAGTTGCCAGTATTCGTCTCTCTGTTGTTCCCGTTCTCTCATAGGTTATAAGCTGGTGGCCTCCATCACCTTCCTGGCGTTTTGTCTGCCCATGTGCACGTAGATCTGCGTGGTGTTGAGGTTAGCGTGTCCCAGCCACTCCTTTAACTGGAAGGGCGATACCCCCTTCTCCGCCTTATATGTTGCAAACGTATGCCTTAGGGAGTGACAGCTAGCCTTTCTCGTGATACCAGCCCCACTGCGGTACTTGACCACGAGCTTTCTTACGCCACGCTCGCTGATCGGCTCGCCGGCGTAGTTTAGAAACAAATGGTCATAGAGCACCTGGGGCCGGACAGAGAGCCAACTCTTGAGAGCCTGGATCCCCTTTTTCTCGAGCTCGATCTCCCGGGTCACCATGCCTTTGCCCATGGAGATTCTCAGGGTGTGGCCCTGCAGATCCACATCCGAGAGGCGCAGGTTGCAGAGCTCGCTCACACGGACCCCCGTCTGAAGAAAAACCTGCAGGATGGCGTAGTCGCGCGGATTGCCGCCGGCGAGGGAGAGCATCTTGGTGAACTCGTCCGGGCGAAGATAGGTCCTGCCGTTCTTCTCCTTCTTGGGAGTCTCCACGCCTGTAGCTGGAGACTTGGCGATGTAGCCCAGGTCCTCCAGGTACTTGAAGTACTCGCGCAGCGCGGCCAGCTTTCGCGCTCGAGATATCCCCGATAGCCCTCTTTGCCCCAGGAAAGCCAGGTACTCGCCGATGTCGACCTTGCAAACATCAGAGGGAGACTTTGCGACCAGGTTGTTCTCATGGATCCAATTGAAGAACTGAGAGATATCCGTGGCGTAGGCCCTTCTGGTGGCAGCGCTTCGATTCTTGCCTTCCAGGGCTCGCAGGAACGCTTGTAGTGCCGTTTCCAGTGTTAGGACGTGGTTTGATACTTCCTGGGCAGAAAGCTCCAGATTCTGGGCAGCTGGGTGCGTTTGGCGGACGTTCTCAACGGGAGCTCGCTCCAACGAGGTTGGAGTTAAAGCGAGATGCTGTGGTGTCGATATTTTCATAGTCTTTCGTGCGACCGCCTTTTCGATCGTGTGATCCATGCTTTGACGATAGCATGTGAGCCGTCAGACGATCAAGAGTTGGAAGGCGGCAAAACCTGGTTCCGATAACCAGGGGCTAGGACCATTATATGGAACCGGGGAAACGGGCGCAAGGGGCAGTTTCGTGCGGCGGGTTGGACAAGAGACGCTGGGGGAGGTTCCGCTAACCGGCGTTATCGGCACCAAGTCAAGGGTGTAGGAGGGGCTCTCAAAAAGGAGGTTTTTGAGACTGACCGTCTATATGCTTTAAGACTTTGCGTGCCCTTGTCAGACATAGTGCTTTCTTGGCCCGTTCTGGTGTAAACTTCGTGTAATTTAGGGGGACGATTGTTAGTCACTAACGTTATAGGATCAAGTGGCTCAGTAATGCTAGACTAGAAGCAATGCTGCTCAGCATTGTGCCCGTAAGCCGCGAAAAGATCTGCTGATTGTCAAGAGCGAAGGTCACATCCGTACATAATTAGCCGGGCCCTGTTCAACGCTATTCATCAGCAATCTTGGGCTCGCCTGAACATCCTGGGCATGCGCCATCTCGTTGGCATCGCAGCACGAGACACCGGGCGATCTAATTGGAATCCCGCCGGGCAGACGACCATTATGGGGGTAGAACGATATCAATGTACGATTATTTCAACGTTGCCGCTGGGCTAGCATCAATCGTTTCACTCGCCTTCGCCCTCACTATCCACTACCGACACCGAGTCGCCAAAACGCGAGAGGAGGCTAATATTCGGATACTTGGGGAGAGACTTCACAACCTCGACGTCGGTCTTCGTGCAGCCGCGACGAATTTGCAGATTCTCATACGGCGAGCAGATTCCGCCGACGCACCGGTTAAGGAACTGCAGAATCTCGCAAGATCTGTCAGAACATCTATTTACGCGTCGATCATAGAAACCAGGGGGACGGGTGGCAATCTCAAAGAATGGAGATTCGGCCAGCTCCTCAAATCAGAGGATCTAGGTGACTCAGAAGGAGTAGCGCAAGATCACGCCGCCGAAGCCGAACGGCCTCAAGCAGTGGCAGGCACGTGAGGATGGCAATGGGGGTAACCGTCGCAGGTTTGGCGCCCCGCCGATAACCCCTGGGTATGGCTCGCGAACCATAGGGAGAAGACTAAGATGGGTAAGCCAAGATGGCTTATTGGCAAGATCCTGCGACCACGGAACAACGATCCCGCGCGCGTGGTAGACGTAATAGAAGGGGGCTGGGGTATCGTCTATATTGTTGAAGACTTGCACAAAGGCTACCGTACGGCCATCAAGACGCTGCAGGAGCGGTTCCTCCGAAACGAGTTTGTGGTTCGACGTTTCATACAAGAAGCCCACCTGTGGATGTCTCTTGGCCAACACCCCAATATTGTAACCGTATATGGTGCCGACGCTATTCAAGGCCGGCCCTGCATCTTCATGGAATACATCTCTGGCGGATCTCTTCGATCCCGGTTATCAGTGGACCCGATGCCAGTGGGATGGGTAACAGATATCGCTGTTCAGTTCGCCTGTGGGATGCGATACGTCTGGCAGGTCGGCAGGACAGTACATAGGGACCTGAAGCCCGACAACTTAATGTTGACTCTGGACGGGAGGCTTAAGATCACTGATTTTGGTATGGCACATGCCATCGGAATCAGCGGCACCCCTGCATACATGTCGCCCGAACAATTCCATTCCTACAGCGTAGACACGCGTGCGGACATCTATGCTTTTGGACTGATTCTATTTGAGATGTTGACTGGCACGCTTCCTCACTACAGCTATGAACATGTGAGACTCGGAAAAGCAGAGGTTTCTCGCCTCGCAAAACGTCGCAGTAGTGAACCAGTGGTCGATCCTAGGCGATGGAACCCGGAGATACCTGACGGGTTAGCCGGACTTGTACTTGATTGCTTGAAAATGGACCCCACTGAAAGACCGGAGAGTTTTGAGGCTATCTGCTTTCGTCTTGAGCAATTTGGGACCTCGCAGCAAATCGATGAGGCCGTACTCCCGGTGGGTTCTGCCAGCCGGTGGGCCGACGGTGTATTTGGCCCAAGAGCAACCCAGGCGCTGGAGTTAGCGTCTCGTGGAGCTGCACTGGCAAGCATTGGACGCAGGGATGAGGCTTTAGCTTTATACGATCAAGCACTTGCTCTCAACGATCAGATCGACGAGATTTGGAAGAATAAGGCCACAAGTCTTCTCAAACTAGGGCGATTCGAAGAATCGTTGGGCTGCAGTGAGCATGCGCTAGCGCTATATTCGCAATACTCCAATCAGCTAACAGTAAGTAAGACTGCCTTAATGTCCATGACAAATAAATCTGCTGCCTTGATTGAACTAGGAGAGTTTGAGCAGGCGCTGTTAACTTGTGAGGAGGGATTACGGATGGATCCTGCCTACGCAAGGCTGTGGAACAACAAAGCAGTTGCATACCTTGGCCGGTACCAGTTGCAGGAAGCTTCTGAATGCATCGATCGTGCCCTTCACCTGGAGCCCGGTTATGAAAAGGCTCTCTCCGTGAAGGGCAAAATCCTTCGACTCAAGAACGACCCCGGAGCTGCTCTCAAAGTATTCGAGCTTATTCTGGCTCGAAACCCTCGTAGCTTTGACGGGACCTTGGGAAAGGCCGCGTGCTTAATGGACATGGGACGTGAGGAAGAAGCCGAAAGTCTCGCGCGGGTCGCCTACTCCTTGGACCCCAAAGCCCTCCGCCGATTCTTGCAGAAGATGCTCCAAGCCAAAATAATTGAGTTTGGAAAGCGCCACGACAGTGAAGATCTTGATACCTTCTTGGAGATCGCGGACACTGCCCAAGGGGCGGGAGATTATGGTTTAGCCTTGGAGTACTATAGCCGCGCGGCTGAGCTAGATCCTGACCACGTCCGTGCACTGCTCAACAAAGGTCATTGCTTATATGAACTCGGCAATCGTGCGGAAGGTGCCGCTTGCTTTCGCAGGGTTCTGGACCTAAAACCGGGCGAGCCTGATGCGCTCCTGAATATGTCCAGGTTCTACCTTGACACCCACGATATTCAGGGCGCGCTTGAGTTTGCTGAACGAGCAATCCAGGCTAACCCGCAAGCCGACATGGCCTGGCATAATCAAGGATGTGCTCTGGCTGGAATGGAGAAGTGGGACGAGGCCTTCGATAGTTTTGGCACGGCATTAAGGTTGAATCCGAATAACTTCTTGTCGTGGTTCATGGTGGGCCAAATTAGAGTGAAGGACGGCAATCGGAGTGGCGCTGAAACCTGCTTTCTAGAGGTCTTAGCCATAAATCCCGAGTTCGCGCCGGCGCTCGAGATGTTGGAGAAGGTTCGTAAATAGCGTACGATGCTACCACAGGCGAAGATCCGCCTGGTTATCGTATCCTTGTCTGTCTTTTTCAAGCGAAAAACGGTGGCTTGTTGGCCTAAGTTCTCGAGTAGCAGAGCAGCTGAATTTTCTCCCGCTTATCACGGCCAAGCTCCGGCGACTTTAGGATAGTGTGTACTTCCAAGCCTTTAAAGGGCCGCCCACCAATACAGTGTGCTACTCGGACAGGTTCTCCAGCGCCTGCAGTGCTTGTTCTCGCAGGGCTGGAGGAAGAGGGAACCACAGACTTATTTTGCGCCACCCTCGCTGCGATCCCAGGAGCTGGTTTTTGCCGCCCTCCGGTCTATAACATAACGGATCTATGCCACCTTCGCTCTTCGCCAACCGCCTCTTGGAACGTCCAGCAGATGCGCCAGGGTGCCCAAGAACTGCATCGAGCGATCCCAGGCGACTCGCGCCCTTTTTGGCTGCAAATAGCCGTCCCCGGCTGGTTAGTCTGTAACAACACGCCGCACTGCTGCTGAGTAGCCATCGGTTCTTTTATGCGTCTCAAAAACCTCGTTTCTGAGACACTACGGTGTTGAAAAGGCGAAGGGGTACCGCTAACGGGGGTTATGAGTACCACAGTCCCAAAGAGCGCCGAAATGGGCCTACAGAGTTGTCCTCTTATGCCCCACCTTGGGCATCCTTCCTTGATCGCATCATTTACTCGCGTGGATACAGATTGCTCTTTTGCTGAGCGAGTTCAGCGATACGCCTCTTTTCCAGTTCGCGCTCCTCTTCCCTAGTCGGGCGAATAGGTCCAAACATCTCTTCGTACTTCTCAAGGGACTCCTTTATGCCCGGGGCTAATCCTACCGTGACTTGTGGAGGGCTAGGTCTCCGTACTACCAGGCCCAGGCTCATCAACCGTTGAATCGCCTCAGAGATTGTTTCTGATGGAAAGGGACAGGTGCCCGGTACGGCCCAGGTTGTCCAGTTGGCCGCACGGTGCCATTCTGCTTCGCCCCAAACCGGATGGAGTAGTCGCCGAAGCATGAACCGCTCGACTTCGGTGAGGGTAGCGATCTGGGCCACTCTGGTCATAAGCAGGGTTTGTTGAGTTATCGACTTCGTGGCCTCTTGGATGTCCTGACGAAGCTCTTCTTTGAGATGCTGAAGATCAGGCTGTGCCTGGGCACCTCTCTTGCCGTCCGGAATCGAAGTGACCGCATTGATTCGCTCATCAACCTTTCGGTCAAGAACCACCTCGACTTCTTGCGCCGACTGGCGCAGCTGCTCTGACACTTTCATTCCCACGTCCTGCGGCTGGAGGCCGATGACCGCCGACAGGGCAGGCTGCCACATCTGAGTTGCAAGCTCCCGAAGCGCTGCTACCGATTCCTTAGTATCGGCAATCGCGGTCCGGATCTCGCCCAACCTCAACTCGCGATCCCTGGTAGCCACCCACAGCGTTGCGGCAATTCCAATAACACCAACCAATAATCCGATGAGCAAAAAGAAGAAGTTGGAAGCCTGATCGAACGGCAGCTGCCAGATGATCCCTAGTACCAGACCGGCTGCAAAGAAGAACGCGGCCACGAGGAGTTGAGTCCAGCGAAAGGTGATCACACTGTGCCCCCAAGATGTCAGTAAGCCTATCGTATAGCTTACTGACAAGGGGTGCAACATCTAGTGGCAGGAGGGATTCTCACTGGGGGTAGGGCGGGCAATTGGAGGGCTGATAACGACCGTTCTCGGCACCTTAATAGTTAACTGAAGTCATGGTATCCCAAAAAGACAGCTGCCGAGGATGGGTTCTCTCCGAGGTAAGCCCCCACCCGGGTGGAAATGCGAAGTGCAGTTGATAGGATGAAGACAACTGAATTAGCGCGAATGCACCGACAGACCTACCTACTGGCATAGCCTCAACGTAGTAAGAGCCACGTAAGGAACCCAACGGCTTATCCTCAGTCTCCGATATGTCTTGCTTGCTGACGAAGGCCTTGCCAATAACTGATGCAAAGGAAATTGTCTTATGCTTGGGCAGGAAGGTACCTGGCGGCGTTGCGGTCCATCGAACGATCAAGACATTTTTGCGCGAGCGCTGTCTTTCCAACGTTGCGAAGAGGAAGGCGTAGTCGTGAGCAAACTGGGTTATGCGGATAGCAGTCGTTTGGAGAGAGCAACCATATTCTGCGATCAGTTGCCTGAAGCCATGGAGATGTAGCCGGTTTTCGCGCAAATGTGGGCCGATGTCTTCCGCTGGTAACAGGAGCTCCTCGGCAAATATGTCACAGAAGATCTCCTCTGCAACTCGGAAATCGTGTTTTTCCTTAACTCTTAGGAGCTCGTGTATTATATCGTTGTTCTCGAGAGATCGCACGAAGAAGTGCCCTAGTTCGTGGGCGCAGGCAAAGCGTTGTCTGGATAGTGGCATAGAGGCCGGCACTAAGATGGTCCATTCCGGACCGCGGTGGTAGAGACGCCCACACGGATTTGCGCTTGAGCAGAGCTTAAGTTCTATCCCGAATACTTCTGCTATCTTGAAAGGATCATAAGGTTTCCCCACCTGAAGCGTTCGTCGGCACTTCCGCAGCACGAGATTACGGACATCTCTAGCAAGTGAGCGTATGGCTGATCTTGTTGACTGCTCTGATGATGTAGTGTCCATAATCGAGGTCGAATCAGCTACTGCAGACGACGTTGTAGCCAAAGCCTCATCTCCCTACGTACCTCTTCCTCAGGTAATTCGAAATCCAAGGATGGGCGCGTTTCCAAGTGCCCACTCTTCCGGAACTCGTTAACGAGTTCAACTGCCCAGTCTTCTTCCATCGCCACCTTCGTGACTAACACGTCAAAGCGGCGTAATCCCCATTCTTCGGGGCTCCAGGCTAGGTGAGAAAGATCGGTTCCTAGTGCTCTGGCTACGGCCACTATGTGAACTGCTGTTGGGTTCAGCGACAAGAAATCAGTCTCCATCGCTTCTATCTCTTCTTCAGTGATTCCCGCTCGTTCGGCCAGATACTTTCTCTTCCAACCTTGTTTCTCTCGAAGGAACCTGATCGTGTCTCCTATGCGACAGTGGCAATGAGATGCTCTCAGCAGTTCGAGCTGATAAGCGTACTTCTCAATGTCGGCCTTACGCTCAGTAAGGAGTACGCTCAGAGACTCTAGCGCCTGGTCATGAGTACGATAGGGTATTTGCGAGAGGGGTTTGAGAGAAGGGCCCCAGGCTAGCTCTCCTGGGCGTAGCCCATTTCTTGATAGCATGACTACGGGCACGAGATAATCCCTCGCGTTTCTCAATTCCTTAGTCACGCCCTCGCTGATGCCCTCGTAAAGAAGCACAAAGAGATGGCACGTTGCCATCTCTTTGCGCAGTTGTATCCAGAGGTCATGGGCCGACGTTCCTCGCCTTTCGCCCGGAGGATACTGCTTGAAGGAGATAAAAGTTGATATGTTGTGGTCGCGGCAAAGCAGCTCAACACGATCGACAAGCTTTAGCACCTGAGACTGCCGCTCATGCGTGAGGCCGCGCCAGGAATGGGCTATATAAGCCTTGAGAGGAGTTAGTGCCAGCCTTCCTTGAAGTGGGTTTCTCTCCACTATGTCCTCCTACAGATGAGTAAGTCTGCTACGCTTCTCCTCTCTAGCCTCTGTCAGGAGCTGGCGTACTGTTATTAGGTCATTTAGGGCAGCACTCTCCGAAAGGGCTACCCATAGATGTGCCGCGGGCTGAGGATCAAATAGATAACCGTGCTCTTGGATTATCCTCCTCAAATTGGACCTGTCGTTGGCATGCTGTGGGTAAGCATCTATCATGGCATCCAAAGTATATACAGCTGGTGCGTAGGCTTGACTATCAGCATCACGAAGCCGAGCGCGAGCCTCAGATTGCTTGGCAGCTGCTGTGCTGAATCTATGCCGAACGAATTCTGTGAAGAACCCAGCCAGACATCCAAGGATGAACCCGACGATAACGGGCCAGGGACCGCATTGCAGCTGAGCGCTCACGCCTATCTCCTTACAGATTACAAAGGTTGGGCGGACATTTTCTCCGTCCACAGATCTGCGAGTTGTTCTGCGACTTTCAGGGTCTTCTTGCTCAACTCTGGCGAGAAGACCCCTTGAGCCAGATTATCAGCCTCTATCTCCTGCAGTAGGTCGAGCAATGCGAGCCCTTCAATAAAACGCAATTTGGATTCTACAGGCTCCCTTGACGAGTCCTTGCGCGTCCTGATATGCGAAACGGTTCTTTCGATGAGACGGTCGACGAAGTCTGAGGCCAAAGCTTGGCGCTCCTGCTCTGTAGGTTCAGAGGACAGATCGATTGATGCTAGAAGCGCCCTCTCCTCTGGCGTAATATCGCCAACGAGCTCATTTAGTTCGTCCAGGGATTGGATCTGCAGAACATCCTCTAGCAAATACCTGTCAAACTGCTTGCCACTCATTGCGCTCTCTCCTTCTCTTCTCTCTTTGTGTTCGTTTGGTAGTTTGTTGGTTGTTTAGTTGTTTTCATGATCTGAACCTTGAGTTTACGCAGTATAACTATGCACCTGATTGCTTGCGTCCCTTATCTCCGCTCGAATGTGGCTGCTGCGGCTGCGCAATTAGACCGCGCATCTTCCTGAGGACTCGGAAAATCCTGATGCGCACTAGGCCAGGACTGACGCCTAAGTCCCGCGCAATTTCGATAGGGCTTTGCTGGTCAAAGTAGCGCCTCACAACAAGATCAGCGTCGAAGGGCGATATCTCACGGATGGTTTGAAGAGCCTCTCTTATCTCGAGTTCAGTGGTTATAGCATTCTCGTCAACGCCCGGCTCAACCATGCCTGGGATACCCGCTTCGTTCATCGCTACTGCCCAAAGTTTCCGCAGACTTAGAATGCGCTTTCTGCGGGTAAGACTTTGGTACACCACAATCCATCCCAGCCAGGTGGAGACTGAGCTGCGTTGTGGATCATAAGAACGAGCTGTATCCCACGCCCGCAAGAAGCTGTCGCTCAGTACCTCCTCTATATCCTCGTCAAGTGCTAGCGCCCCCAAGATATGCTTGGCCACTGAGTGCAGTTTGCAGGTGTGACGCTCCATGAGAAAGCGTAAAGCACTCTCTTCACCGTTTGCCATACGCCGAACGAGGATTGCATCTGCCAACTTGCAATCGTCCGAATTAGAGTTAGTAACGTCTTCGACCGACATTGCACAATCCCAATCCCACAGATTACCGTAGCTCCATTTGTTTACGCCGCCAAATTACCAATGCGATCTTCTGAGCGGTCTCCGCCGTCTTGCTCCTCAAGGTATCATCCGTTATCTCTTGCGGATGCATGTGGTTTGCTAATGTGTCTTGAACGATGTAGAGAGCTTTCCATGCGGCAGCAGCTCGTTCTTTCTCTGAAATCAATTTTCCAGTTAGCCGTAGAATAATAAGACCGGCGTATTCGCCATATCTCTTGACATATTCTAGAAAAGCATCGTCATCACCAGCCATGAGAAGCTGGCAGATCTGCTTGTCACTAATAGAACTCAGATCCATATCTCACCTCCTCATCCTCAATCCAGCCGCTAGAAGTAGCAGGGGTTGGATCTATCAAATATCTCTATTACTTATAGGCGGCGAAGATTGACGGCGTTACAACATTACAGAAAGATGTTGGAAGGGGGGTCATCGGGAAAAAGATGCCGATAAGAGGGAATATAGGAACCAAAGGTTCCAGCGGTAGAGCTCCTACGAGACCAAGGGTTGCGTATGACGGCAGGCAGGATACTTTGAGCAGCCCAAGAACAATTCGCCCGTTCTCTTATTTTTCCTCTCTACGAGGGCAGAATTGCATCGAGGGCAGTTGATCGCGGCCTGGACTGGGGAAGCTGTGGAGGTGCTGAGTGGCTCCGGTAGGTCTGAGATAGGAGCTTCGATCGTGACAACATTCCCGCGGCTGCCGGCGTCTTTGGACACCATCTGTTTGGAGAGCCGCGCCAGATACTCCCCGTCCCAAATCTCGATGGGTTTGCCGTGTATCCATCGGCGAGCTGGTTCGGTCACTGAGCCGGTGGTCACTAGATACGCCCGGCTTGCTCCAAAGTCCGTCATGGCCCCATAAAGGTCACGTACCTTTGGTTCACCCACCGACCAGGCTTTCCAGTTCTTGCACTGGATAACTGCTTTCTCTCCTGGCTTCTCAGCCACGACGTCGACCCCATGGTCTCCACCAGCGCCACGCGCGCCGGTGACCTTCGTCGAGTAGCCCATGTCCCGAAAGCGAACTGCGACCCACTTCTCGAAGTCCTCCGGAGAAAGAGCCTGCAATTGGTCCAAAGTCTTGCCGGCAGCATTCCGACTACGAGTGGTCTTAATAGCCCACCACCAGGCGAAGGCTGTGAAAAGCGACATGAGAGCAAAACCCGCATAAATGTAGTTGCTCAGGACACTGAAGAAAGCAGTGGCGACACCAAGAGGGCCACGGTAAACAGAACCGACAACGAGAGCTATCGCCAGGATAAGCCAGATGAGGGTGCCTTTGAGAGCAAGATCAAACGGACCCTCGCGGGAGGACGTTCGGCGTCGTGGCATATGTTCATCCTCTTTTGGAGACGGGCTTGATACAGTTTTACCGTCCATCTTACTATCCGTCAATAGATTCTTTGGTCGTCTGGTAGCCAATTATACCCAGCCAGATAGTGCCACGACTGTTTGGTTGAGCGGTGAAATTGTAACCTTGGACGCTCTACTACTTCCCCTCGCGGAGACCACGGCGAAAGTTCGCGACAATTCGCTCGGTGGCCTGGGCGGAAAGATGGTGCTTTCGACCGGCTTGGCGAATACGGGCAAGAGACTGGGAGACCAGATCAACTCCTTCGACGAAGAGGTCATAGCGTTGGAAGTAGTCGGGATCGGATGGAATCATTCGCTCATCGGGGATTCCAAGACTTGATAGGTACAACCCCGGGCCGTTGTACGAGAGCTCGTCGACCACGGCTACAAGGGCCGGAAGCTCTGGAAGTTCTTGATCAAGTTTCCGGTAGTAGGCGCGGATCTCGGGGATTTGGAAGACTTCACGCCGGTCGTGGGCAAATCCTGAGAAGGTAAGGACCAATCGACCGGCCACGTTCGCAAACCCGCGCTTCTTGATCTGGGTGCGGATCCGGTGCAGCAGCGGTTGAGTGACGAGCCCTTCGGTGTGTTCCAGGGGGACGGAGCAGAAGATGTAACCACGCCTAGCCAGCAGTTCCTGGGTCTCCTGGATACTGCCAAATGACTCGTCGAAGAAATCGAAGCGCTCTCTCATAACAGGAGATTATCTCATGGGGAGAGGAGAGGGATTCGAGAAAATGTTGATCAGACAAGCCAAAGAAGGGGTTGACAGGGTTAGAAATTATTGGGGGAAGGACGGTAAGGCCGTGCTGGGCGAGGCAGTTCGGAAGTTAAGGCTCGGACGGATGACGAACGCGGATGGTTTTGGGAGTCACCACGAGGAACTGATCGAGCCGGTCAGAGAAGTGGGCAAGGACCTCATCCAGCCGGACGATCTTGGCTGTCAGTTCCATCGGCGGTAATCGGAGATAAAGAACGCCAGCATGCTTGAGGTGGTGACGAAAGACCAGTTCGCCGAAATCACGGTCTTCGGTGACGAGGATACGTTGTTCCTTTTGGGCAATGGCAAGGACTTTTTCATCGGGGAGGGCTTCAGGATAATCAACAGCCACGACGGTAACATCGTGTCCTAAGTCTCTCAGGTACGGCGCTAAACGCCGATCGGTGCTTTGGTCAAACAAGAACCTCATACAGCAATGCCGCTGCCGGCGGCGTGGTGAGGTGGGCGAGACCGCTTAGCAGCTACTGCTCCTTTGGCGTAAGCGAGGCATGCCTTGACATCCTCCACTGTCAACTCAGGGTAGATCGCAAAGAGTTCCCCAAGATCAGGTTTGTATGCCAACTGATCAAGCACCTTCTCGACAGGAATTCTGGTACCCTTGACCACGGGCTTCCCCACCATAATAGCGGGATCTTGAATTACTCGATCTTCGTGTGTGGTGCGTTTCTTTGCCATCTTCTCTCACCCCCTTTCGGGACAAGGAAAGTATACCACGTCCTATATAACCAATCAAGCGGGCAACAAGGCACGTAGACAATCGGCGATTAGTAGGCTAGCAAGTGGTTTCTCAAGTATACCGTAGAACCTGGCTTTGCCAGGGGTGAGTAAGAGCCGCGTCGCGTTTTGCGGGGCAGCTACCGTTGATTAAAAGCCTACTGCAGCAACGGAGAGTAAGGTGCGGGAGGTCGAAGGACCATTGCGATCCGGCGCAAGATTCCATCCAGGGTGCGCTGTTTCCGCCGGTTCGGCGTATGATTCTCCTCTGAGGCAATGTCGCCTTCGAGGATCTCGAGGTCCTCGACGCTCGCACGAAGCACGATCCCGGCGGGACTGAAGGTCGCGCCAGAGATTAGAGCCATTGTCTCCTGGTCCAGCATGAGCAGGCACCGCCGAAGCAGATCGTATTCTTCCTCTGTCAGAACAAGCTCAAGACGTGGTTCGTCTCTCTCGTCGCGAAAGCTGCTCAGGTCGTAATCTGTGCCTCGCCAGCCAGAGACCGTGCCCCCGCGGTCACAGACAGAACATTGGTAGGCGATTTCGCCCGTGCGCTCCTCGCGTACCCGCAGCCGGCCAGAACAGCGCCGATTCTTGGGCCGTCGTCGACATCGCACAGCAGAGTCATTCCAGACGAACGGGGGTAGTACAGAGGCTGCCGCGACGATCTCCGCAATGAAGAGCGCCATGCGTCTTGCAGGTCCGAGTGGATCACGGTTCGTCATGTCGTGGCGATCTCAAAGAGGGTTTCTGCCAGCTTCTCAGCCATCTCCAGTGGCACGCGTGAGGTAGACCAGAGCTTGGACGTCCAGCGGTAGGTATAGGGAGCCCAGCTATAGCGCTGCAGGGCGTCCTTGGCCTTCTCAGAAGCCTCAGGACCGGCCTCGCGTCCAGCAGTTTCAAATTCCAGGGAGACCTCGGCGAAGTGGCGGAGCTTTCGAACACGCACGAAGGGCACCTTGCTCTGCCTGCACCAGAGGCGATAGGCTTCCTCCACGTCCTGTTTGGCTCTCGGGCGCACGACCAGGTAACGCTGATGCTTGGCGAGACGCAAGGATTGCTGTTCGCGTGGCGTTAGCCTGTCCTCTAGCTCTTCGGTCTTGGTCACGGTAGCCCCCTTGGGGCTATTCTATCCCCTTGTTGGTTGGAGGATCAATATCTGATCGCCGCCCTGCCTCCCGCCGCACCAGATAGATGGCCTCGCTGGCCTCCAATACCACGCTTTGCAGCCTCTCTAAAAGAGTAGGCAGATCAGCCTTATGGACGGCTTCATCAGCGAAGCTTAGGTCAGTTTCCATGTCTCCGATCAGGCCATACAGATCGGTCTCCAGCTCCTCGTTGAGGCGTTCTCCCCAAGGAGCTGAGGTGTGTTCGGTTTCTGCTATGCCTGGTATGTCTTGGTCTCGTTCTCTCATACATAGCTGACTTTGTTGTCGGCAACTCACATTATAGCATGCGCTAGATAGGCTGTATAGTAGCACCTCGTTGGAGGGAAGGCATCGGGGGAGGAATGCGTCATGGCTTGTCGGAGTCAAACGCAGTAGTAAGAATTCCATATAAGTCAGCGGTCTACCCAGTTTAGAAGAAATCCTCGGGCGAGAGCCTCTGCTCTCTGACGATCCTCCGGGCCTGCCTCACCTTGGCGACGTAGGACTCGTTCCTTTCCTTCCAGACGATCATGTGATGGCTCTCTGTCCCATCGGACGAACCGAGGTTCACGTAATGGTCATCGAGCCAGCTCCAGATACGGGGATCGCGGCTTAACTTGAGCCAGACGTTATGGTTGTGCATCCCAACCCACTCGCTCTGGTGGTCGTAGACTGCGAGCTCATCGCCGGCGGATTGCCAGTATAAGCCCACCAGCTGATCAGGGCCGGTGTAGTGGACCTCGTCCAAGAATCGCTCTGGTAGATCAAAAGGGAAGCGCATCAGGGAGGACTCATCCTCCATCTCGTTCTCCCACTGTTCTCTTTCCCGCCTCATAGGGTAGGTTGATTATATCACGCTTGCCTGTAAACAAGACGAACAGGGAAGAGAGAACGGGGCGTCCTACGTAAATAGGCAGAGCACGCGACTACGACGAGTGATGTTGTTGCTCTGGCAGACCAACGTGCATTCAGTCGGTCTCTTTATAACCTAGCGAAGAAATCCAGTGGTGGACTTGCCGGCTCCGAAAGGTTGCGAATAAACCAAGCAAGCACCGCAATAGTATCCCGACAACGGAGCAGGATCGCTCGCTCGTCTTCCATGAGCACCGTTATTCCCGCCACCTTCATATTGTCCGCGATAGCGAGAAATAGCGTGCCAGGCGTCGATCGCCAGAGTAACTCAACGGGCTGTGGACCGAGCGTGGCGAGTTGCAATGTATAACGTGTTCCGGACATCGGGTAGAGCTCGGCGACTACCGGCGTGGGGAGGAGTGCGCTAATGCCCTCACCGCGGAAGTCCTGTGGTCGGCGTGCAAATCGGCAGATCCGCCTCATCTGTTCGCGCAATGCCGCGAGGAAGCGCTCGTCGCTGGCGCGACGCTCAATATACGGAATGCTCAGGACGAGTGCGGGCTTCGCATTCTCGTTCCACTGGACCGGGGTACCCCCGATCACATCGATATGTTCTTCTGTTGTCAATTTACGGCCGTAAGTGCGCCACGTGTTCACGGCCAAAGTGCACCACGACTTTACGGCCAAACTGCACCAGAGCTTTGCGCCCAAAGCGCACCACAAGAAACGGGCGTATGAGTGAAGCCCATGCCGTTTGATCCGGCCGATGGCGTGGCCCGTGGCTAGCGGGCGAGATGACACGCCAGGCGGCCTAAAGCAGACCTCAGTCGTGCTCGAAGAGAGTTGCCTCCTTCCCGGTAGAGCGCCGGGCTAGCCGGTAGCTCCGCCCTGTGATCAGGAGCACGATCGCCCGATCTGCCAGGCGATCCAGTCCCGCGCTCGCCAGCAGAGGATCGCCGAACAACTCGGGCCACTCATCGGGAGCACGGTTGCTGGTGAGGATGATACTGCTCTTCTCGTAGCGCTCGTTGATCACGTCATACAGGTCGCCCGGGCCAGACGGCGGCAGCGGCTTGAGTCCGAAGTCGTCGATCACCAGCAGGTGCGGGCGCAGATAACTCGCCAGACGGCGCTCGTCGGTCCCATCGGCGCGTCCCGCGTGGATGTGGACCAGCATCTGGTGGGCCGTCGTAAAGACCACGTCGAAGCCCTTGCGGGCCGCTTCGTGCGCCAGGGCCTGGGCCAAATGTGACTTTCCGACGCCCGTTTGTCCGCAGACCAGCACATTGCGACGCTGGCGCAGGTACTCGCAGGTGGCCAGATCGAAGAGTTGCGGACGACTGATGCTGGGGTTGAAGGCGAAATCGAAGCTCTCCAGGGTCTTGGTGGTGTTGAGATTGCCCCGCCGGATACGCAGGTCGAGCTGCTTCTGGCTGCGCCGCTCGACCTCGTCCTGGATCAGCCGGGTGAGGAACTCCCCGTAGGACCACTGCTCGGCAATGGCCTGCTGGGTGCGGACCTCCAGTGTGTCCAGGATGCCCGACAGCCGCAACCGTTTGAGCTGGGGTGTGAGTTGGTCAAGCGATGTCATCGCCCACCTCCCACCAGGCTGGTCATAAACTCGCCCGCCTGGCGAACGAACGCGTAGGAGCGTCCGGTACTTCGGGGTCCCGGCGTGGTGGGCGTGGACAGACTCTGCTGATCTAACCCCTCCTGGAGGATGCGCTTGATGGTGGGGTAGTCGCTTTGGCCGTAGTGCTGGGCACGGGCGCAGGCCCGCTCCAGCCGCGCTGGCGCATAGGTGTGCGCCAGTGCCAGCACGCGTCCGGCCACACGGAGGCGATCCACGGGGCGGTAGTCGAGCAACTCCTGCACCAGGACCGTCGTGGCCGGTCCGATCGCCTCGGCCTGGCGGCGACAGGTCTCGCGCGTCAGCATCAACCCGGGCAGCTTTTCTGGCGGCATGTGATCGGGGTGCATCTTGCGCTCCCCCGGCTCCGTGGCCCGGTCGTGGGTGAACACCAACTCATGCGCGCTGGTGTACAACTCGACCGTGCGCGCCCCCGCCCGCAGCCACAGGTGCTGTCCCACGAGACGATAGGGGGCTGAGTAGTAGGCCTGCTCGAAGGTCACGTAGCAGTCCCGATAGACGGTCACCTGCTTCCACACCGCGGAATCGTAGGGCGTGGGCGGGAGAGGTCCCAGCGTCGGCGCCTCGATGGCGCGGAACCGCTCCAGGGGACGCTGGCGGGTGGTCCCATGCAGGCGCTGCCCGGCGATCTGTGCGAGCCAGACGCGCAGGGCCTGGTTGAGCGCAGTGATGGGCTGGGGTGTGCGCCCGGCCAGGAAGTTGCGCTTGACGTAGTGCACGCCGCCCTGCTCGACCTTGCCCTTGAGATGCGGGCTGCGCGGCGGATTGGGATCGATCAGGAAGCCGTAGTGCTCGGCACACTCCCGATACGACCGCTGGACCACCGGATCGGTGAAGCTGGCGGTAAGGATCGCGGCCTTGAGGTTATCCGGTGTGATGCGGGCCGGCACGCCGCCGAAGTATTCGAAGGCATGGCGGTGGCACAGCAGCCAGGTCTCCACCCGCTGGTCGAAGACCAACTCAGCGTACTGATGGCGGCTGAAGGACAGCAGCAGGACGAAGACCCAGGTCTTGCGCAGTTTCCCGGTCGTCGGGTCGATGGTCAGCCCGGCATAGCCAAAATCGACCTGGGCCTCGCTGCCTGGCTTGACCTCGACGCGCACGAAGCTTTCCGGGGGCTTCTCCGGCTCCAGGTGCTGGACGAAACGCCAGACGGCACTGTAGCTGACGGGATGCTGATGCACCTCCTGCAGGCGCGTCTGGATGGCGGCGACCTCCATGCCGCGCGCCCGATAGTCGGCGATCTCGGCGGCATAGCATGCCACCGAGGAGATCTGTTGGGGCGGTGGCGTGGAGGGCATGCTCGTGGTGAGCAACTGGTGTATCTCTCTGCTCGTCGGCAGAGGTCCCGTCAGCAAGTCGTGCTCCTGGGCCCAGGTGCGGTACTTGCCCACCGTGCGACGGTTATGGTGCAGCCGCTGGGCGATGAGGCGATCGCTCTCGCCGGCGCGCAGCATACGCAGCAGTTCAATGACGTCCATCGATGCAATTCTCCTGTTGGCCATACTCCCCTCTTCCCCGCAGTGTCGAAGAGAGTATGCCGGATTGCAGGAGCTTCACCCAGCCCGGGTGGCGCAGTTTGGCCGCGAACGCGTGGCGCATTTTCGCCGCGAACCGCTGGCGCGCTTTCGCCGTAAACTACTGGTGCATTATCGGCCATAAAGTGACATCTGTCTCGTGGAACGTGATACGTTGCGCTTTGGGGTTGGCGATGATGGTGAAGTGCCGGCTACTCTTCGCATCTGGCACGAAGAAGACAGCACGATCCCCCTGCCTGGACGCGCCGAAGATCTCAAGGTCGTCCAGTCCAAAACGCAGTTCTGCCTTCTTGGAACCGTCCTTAAATTCCACCCAGAACTTACTGTCTTGCACTAGTCTCCTCTACTGTATGTTAACCACGAATTCACCGCTTCTTGCGACACAAACACCATTTCTTACGATGAAACATTCAACCCAGTGCATTCCGGTGTAAAGAGTCCTTTCCTCTCTTACGCGACCACCTTTCTCAATCAGGCCGTCATAATAGCCTCCGCGCAGACAGCTCACAGCACGAGCTTCATCGCCAGTGTTAACAACTTGCCAGTAAACCTTGTATGGCCAGGGAGTTTCGGTCCGCGCCTCGAAGCGTAGCGAACTGTGCTTGGGTAGAAGACGGGAATCACTGTTGAACTGTTGAGGTCTGAACCCCTTGCAAGAAACTGTACCGGTTACAGTTACATCGTACGTCAGGTTGATCGGCCAGGCAGGTACTTGTCGGTGCGGAACGTCAAAGCGTGATATCGCGCGGCGTGTGCCGAGTATAAGGCTTTGCGCCTGGTAGCTATGTGCTTTTTCGTAGGTCTTCCATGCCTCGCTAAGGACTTGATCTCCAAATCGCTCGCCAAGTAGTGCCCTTAGTTGTTGCGGCGAGTTGTTTTGGAGCGCAGCTTCGATATCTTGTTTGACCCATTCGATCCATCCGAAAAAGGCCCTAGCGCGAGCATGCTTGATACCGTTTTCCTCTTCATGCCAGCGATCCGCGAAGTTTTCTTTTGGATTCACGGGATTGGGGATATACCATTTCCCGTCTGCCGTCCGCTGAACTAACCCGAGTTGTGCGATGCTTTCGTGCAACGTGGCATAACGGTTCTCGGTGAGCGCTGCGTAGTAGCCTAGCTTGGTTACGATATTGAGCAGAGCAGTGATAAGCTGGTCTTCGCCCTCGTATAGCTGGGCACACAGGGTTGTGATAACCATGGAAATGGGCTTATGTTTCGGATCGTCTTTGAAGCGAATATCGCGGTGGCGCTTGAGAATCTGGATGCTACGCTGAAGGGGCGTGCGAACCAGCTCGTTCGGGATCTGTTGAACACTCTTATAGATTGGACTCTGATCGGGAGATAGCGGCGCGCTCTCAAGAATGTGTTGCTTTTGGCGCGCAGCGAATGTCTCGAAAGTGGTATTTCTGGCTTGGAACCATTCCGCATAGCCAAGGGGGTTCCCTGAAGACCAAGTGTATTGGGGTGTTCTTTCTTCATCCTTGTCTGTGATGCGAACCGCCATTTGCGAGAGGAATGGACGTGTACCGGGATTGTTAGAGTGAGAGTAGCTTATCTCCTGCCAGTTTGCCTGGTCCGGCACGCACGGAAGGACATCAATATGGAATCCAGTGCCCGCTGTCTTGGCATATTCAATTGTCCAGCATCGCCTGCCTTCAGGTTCAAGCTTGTCACAATAGATTCCGTGTGATTGCAGCCGATCACCGACCAGCTGCTTTAGCACCATGGCGTTTTTTGAAGACCAGGCAACGTTGGAGTACTGGAGTTCGCAAACAAGGTCCACGTCGTAGGCGGCGTCCTTGCACTCTCTCATGGGTTTAACGACTGTACCAAGACGAATCGAGCCCTGGGGGTAGATTTTCGGCTTGGCGGCGCTATCAGGATACGCTCCGTCCTGGTAACCATCCTCAAGCCAGCTTCCGATCGCTCTGTAGCTTTGCACCGCACGCTCATAGTCAGTGGGAGAGATATCGAGCGTTTCAGCTATGAATGTGAGAATGTCGTTGAGCTCGCGTTCGCGGAGGATGGCCTTATTCATCTCGGCCACCCTCTCTCGTGAATCTGAATACCTCCTTGAAGCCTCCCAGCTTTCGGTTTTGATCGTAAATGCATAGCGGCAGATCTGCCTTGGGCATCCAGACACGTCCGATCTCTACGGCGATTGATACCGGAACAGCCGGAAAGACATGAAGGAGAGTATCCTGGCCATGCCGGGCTTTGATCCGATCGAGAAGTTGCCTGAACGTTTTACGAAACAGTCGCAGTTGTTCCCGGCTCTTAAGAAAGTCGTTGTGTGGAGTGGGAACTGTCATGCGCCAGATTGAGAGATCACTTTGTGGCAATACCGCCGTAATCCTTGAATTGTCGATTGTCGCGCTGAAGGAGAGGTTCAGAGCCACGGTAGAGCAGACGTCAGCAGGTTCATCGATGATAAAATCGAATCCCTGTGGTGATTCCTGCCATCTCCAGTCGGGCGGCTCGCGGTGAAGCTGATAGACCTCGGCAGCTGGAATATCCGTAAGAAGTCGACCCAACTCGATGAGCAACGGCTGGGGGGCATGGGCGAATATGGACAAATGTCCTACATCCCCAGATACGATTCTGGGCCTCAAGGAGTTGCGCAGATTCTGGCGAAGGTTTTGGCGCTCGATGTTCCAATAGTTGTCACTGCTGTCCTCAAAGGAACTGTTGCCCAGGCTCAATTCGATTGCTCTTGGTTCAGCAGGGTAACGCTCGGGCAGCATGGCTTGGGTCGCCTTTTTCCAGTTGAGCGCGACATTCTGTTCTCCGATGTTTGCTCCGTAAAACAGGACATGGCTCTTCTTGTCTTCTTGAAGAGAGGTGAGAAGCTCGATACGAGCCTCGTGCTGTCGCTTCATGCGTGTGAGCCGGGCAACAGAGTGCTCGCGTTCTTCTTCGTGGTCGATCAAGCGATGGTGTTTGTAGCAAAGAAGCATCAGGTTAGATATGTCTGCTGCTAGCTCTTTGGAGAGGACGGGATCATATCTATGGGTTTGAGGATTTACGTCAATAATGTGGGCGATGAATGCCGCGTTCATTTCGGCCATTGTGAGGTCATCACGCCACAGAGCCTCGGGGCACCCCTCGTATTGGCAATGCCCGCCCGCAAGGACCCACAAGCGGGTCCTGATCTTCTCTGGAATATCTACGCGGTTGCTCACTTCTCAGCTACACTCCCAAAGTTCGTTCTAGGGTTGTCTACCGCCATTTCGGTCGGTTGAGAGGATTGTAGCAAAGTTGCAGTTGGGTGTCAACTCAAATCAAGGCGAGCTTTAGAGGAGCCGAAACTGACCGTGGAATTCCTGGCGAGAGGGATGGACGGCGCCGGAGTCATCAACGTAAGCAGCGCCGATCTTTTCCAATGCGATGCGGAGCACCGTAATAGTCACTTGAAGTTGGTCACGCAGCCGATACATATCAGCCAGTGAACCGATCGTCAAGCCGGCAATGTAGGCCGCGAGAAGATTCCTCGGCAAGAGAAGATGACTTGCAAACCAATGGGCATGGCGCTCCTCCCACGAATCGCTCCCTCGTCGGCACACGAACTGAAAAGGACGCTCGAAGCCGGGGAGAATGGGGTGATAAAGGGACATCTCGTCGACATGCAGCTGCCAGTGCCCTACCTCGTGAGCAAGCACAGTATTGTAGAGGAAAGGGGTGTCATCAAAGAGAGGACGGCGGGTCTCGTTGAACACAACCAGCCGGTCTTTAGAGGCAAGTCCCGCAAGTATGGTTTGACCGGGTGGCTCTGGAATGACTTCCCATAAAATACTTAGGTCAATAACGTCTTCAGCGATGCGCTCCGCTGGCACCGGCAGAGTCAACTGCTTCTTGGACTGCGTGTAGAAACGTCTTAGTACGTCATACGCCTGACTTTCGACCATCTTCTCGTTATAGAACTTCCGACCAGACAACGCACGCCTCTAGCTGTTAGCTCTCTTCTTGTTGAGTAAGTCTGTCCAATCCTGTCGTGTTCTGATATCGCCTTGTAGAGACCGGAAGTACTGGATTGCCTCAGGGGTATTCAGTAACGTCTCGGCTAGGTCTGAGGGTATCTTGCCTGCCAAGCGGGTTAGTTCGTCAGCGTCTGCTTGAAGCACTTGGGCCATGGCCTTGATCGTTTTCTCGCTCGGGGGCGGCATGCGATCATTCTCGATCTTCGAGAGATAAGTGAAATCCACACCCACCGCCTCCGCAAGCTGTTTTTGGCTAATTCCCCGCTGCTTGCGAAGCTCTCGTAAGGTCCTACCAAATGACATTTTTACCCACCTCGTGTACGCCCGTTCACAGCGAATTACCATGCCCAACCTGGTAAAAGCAATCGGTGGCAACCCGTGAACATCCTGATTATACTGGTTTCCTTGAGTTGAGTGTCAAGTACATTTTAGTTTAAAATGCACGCCTGAGGGCTCGCAGCAATAATAACTGTTTCTCACCTTTTGGTTGAAACATACTCTTAGGAAGAGAAAGATAACGATGACGAGTAGCGTGATTTTGCGACCATTTCGTAGACTGACCCAGGGAGAACTTGATCATTTCCTCGAAAAGGCTGCTGACATCTTACGTGGCAACGTGGACCACTCAGAATTCCGCGGCTACGTGTTCGCTCTATTGTTCTTCAAGCGAATCAGCGACGTGTACGTCGAGGAAGTCCGCAATCTGACCGAGCAACTCGGGGATGAGACGCTCGCCAAAGACCCGAAGATGCACAACTTCGTCGTCCCAGAAGGGGTCTTGTGGGACGAGGTAGCCCGCAAATCTCGCAACCAAGTCGGCACGGCTCTCAACGAGGCAATGATCGCAATTGAGCGCGCTAACCAACCCAAGTTCGATGGCATCCTCACGAGCGGCATTGATTTTAACGATGCCGAGAAGCTGCCCCGAGCCAAGCTGATTAACCTGATCAATCACTTTAGTAGCCAGGCCTTCGATCGCGCTCATGTGACTGACGATGTCTTCGGCAACGCCTATGAATATCTGATTCGGAACTTCGCCAGCAAAGCGGGCAAGTCCAGCGGGGAGTTCTACACACCCAAGGAAGTAGCCTACTTGATGGCCGAGATTGTTGAGCCACAGCCTGGAGACCGCGTCTGTGATTGGGCGAGCGGTTCGGGAGGTCTTCTGCTTCAATGCCGTAACTATCTCAGACGGGAGGGAAAAGACCCGGACCGCCTTTTCTTACACGCGCAAGAGAGCAACCTATCGACCTACAATATCTCGCGGATCAACATGATCCTTCACGGGGTGAAGAGTTGGGAGCATCGCCACGGGGACAGCATCCGCAACCCTCGCCATCTCGACGAAGGCAACAAGCTTCTAAAGTTCGATCGCATCGTCATGAATCCTCCATTCTCGTTAGAAGACTGGGGCTACGACGACTTTCAGGGCGGTGATCCCTTTGGTCGCTTCGAGTTCGGGATGCCGCCACGAAATAACGGCGACTATGCTTGGTTGGAGCAGGTCGCCAAGTCCCTCGTGGACAATGGTAAAGCGATGATCGTCATGTCTCAGGGAGTCCTGTTCCGCGGCCAGCCGGCGCAAACTGAAGAAGAGGACGGACGCAACCAGTCGGCCGATGCTGAGTACCTCATCCGTGAGGGCTTTGTTAAAGCCGACATTATCGAGTGCGTTATCGTTCTGCCCTCTAAGCTTTTCTACGGCAACTCCGTCCCGGCCTGTCTGATCGTCCTGGACAAAAACAAGCATGAAGACCGTAGGAACAAGATTCTGATGATTTGGGCATCGCGGCACTTCCAGAAGGCCAATCCGCAGAACCTCCTACGACCTTCGGACCTCATGCGCATCCTTGTTCCATGGCGCGCATTCGGTGACCTTGCCAAGGCTCAGGAGCTTGTGGGCATCCATGAACAGAAGCTGATTAACGAAGAGGAAGCCGAGCGATGGCGGCGTCTGAAGGATATCGAGGACGCCTATGCACCGATCCTGGAACCACTGGGAACTGTGGCCACTGAGTTGGCAAAGCTTGAGAGTGTCGAGTGGCGGAACTCAGGCTACCCGAGCAAGGCGGATTACTCAGCGAAGGTTAAGGAGCTGAAACGGCAGGCCAAGGACCTCCGAAGAATTCAGGAGGAGCGAGACAAGGCAGAGGAAAACGTTAACGAACATTCCAAGCGTGAGATTGCGCATATTCATGAGGCGGCAAGAGATCTTCGGCGGATTTGCTCGGACTCGATAGAGGCGGGCAGGTATTTCACGGTTTCCGACTTGGCTGATATCAAAGTCAACGAGTTCAACCTGAATCTACCTCGGTATGTTGACACATTCGAGCCGGAGGTCGAGGTCCCTTTAGGTGACGCAATTCAGGAACTTGAGGGGCTAGACAAGGAAGCGGCCACAAGTATTGATAGATTGAGGAGAGTCCTGGAGGAACTTGACCATGTCAAGTAGATCCCCTCTAGCAGCATGTCAAAGATTCGGTGAGAGCGACGTCCCATCCGGATGGGTTATCGAGCCGATCAGGGAACGTATCTGGTTGGAATATGGAGCGGGTCTTGTTGAGTCGCAGCGGGTCGAAGGACCATATCCCGTATACGGATCAAACGGGGCTGTTGGCTCCCATACAGAATTCATGGTATCCGGACCGGGTATTCTTGTAGGACGGAAGGGTTCGGTAGGGGCAGTTCATTTTTCGGAACGTGCTTTCTGGCCGATCGATACTGTCTACTACGTGAGAAGAAAGGGGGAGGACTCCTGGAAATACCTATTCTACCTATTATCCTACCTCCGTCTCGATAGGCTGAATGCAGCTACTGGATTACCGGGGCTGAGCCGGAGAGACGCACATCTTATGCTAGGTGTCTTTCCGCCCCTTGATGAACAGCAACAAATGGTATCGGCTCTTGACATGTGCGACGAAGCCATGGGTATTGTATCGAGGCAGATCGGTGCTACTCAAAGAGTAAAGGCTGCCTTGATGCAGCAGCTCTTCACGAAGGGCGTTCCAGGAAGGCATTCCAAATATAAGAGCATCGTTGTTTTTCGCCGTAGAGTGGATTTCCCGGCAACATGGGAGGCTTCTCAGCTTAGATCGAACGTCACTCGTGTTGAGTACGGAACAAATGCTCCGTCCAACGAATATAAGGCAGGGTATCCGGTAATTGCAATCCCACAAGTCGTTGCTTCTCGTCTCGAACTCGGCGATGTGCCGTATGCTGACTTGACGAAGGCCGAGGCCAACGCACTTCGGCTTGAACCCGATGACGTGCTATTGATCCGGACAAACGGCAATCCTGACTATATAGGCAAGTCAACCGTTGTCACGTCGGACGTTGCAGCCCAGCATGTCGTCTTCGCTTCCTATTTGATTCGTGTGCGGACCGAGAAGACAAGACTGCTGGGAGCATACCTCAACTACTTTCTTGCATCTCCACTCGGCCGCCGGCAGGCGATGGCTATGGCTAACACTTCGGCGGGCAACCACAACCTTGGGGCACGCTCACTGAAGCAGTTCTGGTTGCCTCTCCCGGAAAAGGACGAACAGCAAGACATTGTCGAGACCCTTAACCGCTGTGAGGACACAGTTGATGCGCTCGGTAGAAAGCTCAAGTCCCTCGAAGAATTGAAGCAGGCGCTTCTTCAGAATCTCCTCACCGGCAAAGTTCGCGTGAATATGGAGGCACTCGTATGACCTTCACAGAATACAAGACGGTGGAGAAAGAGATCCTCGACTGCCTTCAGAGCGGCGAGCTTGGTTGGCGGTACGAGCCGGGCGATGATGTAAGCGCCAGTTACCGGGGTGGCGATGAGCAGGAGATGCTTCTGATCCCGATTTTGCGCAGGAAGCTTAGGGAGCTGAACCCCCAGGTTATCACGGACGACGAACGGGCCGACCTCATCATCCAGAAGCTGCGGGCTCTAAAGGACAACCAAGAATGGATGCAGTGGCTGCGCGGCGAGAGGACGTATAAGTTCTCGCAAGATGAGCCGAGCCGTAACGTCCATCTGATCGACTACGCCGCGCCCAACAACAACGACTTCCTCGCCACCAACCAGCTGTGGATTCAAGGTATCGAACGGCGCAGACCGGACATCCTGCTGTTCATCAACGGCATTCCGGTGGTGGACATCGAGGCCAAAACGGCTTCCCGCGGGCATGTCGATTGGGCGGAGGGAGCTAAACAGACTGGCCGCTACGACCGCGAAATCCCGAACCTCTACTACTCCAACTGCTTCTGCGCTGGGGTCAACGAGCTACGCATGAAGTATGGGATTCCGGGCGCACAGCTTCAGTATTGGCAACAGTGGCGCGACCCGCATCCGCACACGCACATCCCATCGTTCGACGAGATGAAATGCACGATCTATGGTCTTTTCGACCGAGGCAACCTCCTGGATATCATCCAGAACTTCATCGTCTTCGAGACTGAGCACGGCCAAACAGTCAAGAAAATCGCGCGGTATCAGCAATTCCGGGCAGCCAACAAGATCGTGACCAGGGCGCTTGAACTCAAGCAACCTAGCGGACTACGCCGGGGTATAGTCTGGCATACGCAGGGTTCGGGCAAGAGTCTGACTATGCTCTTTGCTGCCAGGAAACTCTGGAACGATCCCAGCTTGGAGCAGCCGACAATAATCATCGTTGTCGACCGTGAACAGCTTCAGGACCAGATGGTCGGTGAACTCTTCAAGACGAATAGCGAGAATGTCACTATCGCCGCATCGATCAGAGACCTAAGAAGGCTGATAGGCGAAGGCGACGGCTATCGTGGCATCGTTGTCACCATTGTAAATAAATTCGACGGCATGCAGGTAGAGCTCTCGAAGCGAGCGAACATCATCATGTTGGTGGACGAGGCCCACCGTAGCCAATACGGCGATCTGGGAATCTTCATGCGAAGCGCCATGCCGAACGCCTCCCTGTTTGGATTGACTGGCACACCATTGGAGCTGGACGATCGCAATACCCCACGATCCTTTGGGCGACAACTCGATGCAGACCGTTACGAGCGGTACATGGACCGCTATAGCATCGAAGATTCGCTCAAGGATGGTGCCACGAAACCCATTCACTACGAAGTCCGCTTGATCGACTGGACCGTGGCCTATGCTGACTTGGACAAGAAGTTTGAGGAGCTGTTCGCTGACCGGTCACCAGAGGAACGCAAGGTCCTGATGGGCGAGGCGAAGCTTGATGCCATCCTTAAGCATCCAAAGCGAATTGCTCAGATCTCCCAGGATATCGCCCAGCATTTCGTGGAGCACATCCGCCCGAACGGCTTCAAGGCCATGGTCGTCTGCCGCGACAAGGAGATGTGCGCTCTGTACAAGACCGCTCTTGATCAGCTACTCGCGCCGGAGGTCTCACTCATCATCATCTCCGAGGATCCTACGCATGACCTCGATGCAGTAAAACCTTATTACCTGGGCGATGTCCAACGGCGGAAGGCTATCGACGATTTCAAGAAGGTTGCTCTTAAGACTCAGGAGGAGCGCGACAACCCGGACAACCGATTCAAGCGAGTAGAGATTCTGATCGTCTGCGATATGCTATTGACCGGATTTGACGCACCGATTCTTCAAGCAATGTACTTGGACAAGGGCATGCGAGATCACACGCTGCTCCAAGCCATCGCCCGGGTAAACCGACCCTACGACGACCTCAAAGAACACGGCCTTATCCTGGATTATTTCGGTATCTTCGAGAACCTCAACGATGCATTGAACTACGACAAGAGCGAGTTGGGTGAGGTTGCGTTCCCATTTGAGAAGTTTCGCGAGATGTTCCGGGACTACATGGAGCAGATCCTTGACCTGTTTCTCGGGATCCGGCGGGACGGCAGTCACCAGAGCGCCATACAAGCCCTGGTCATGCTCAATGACGACGACAAGAAACGGGAAGGATTCGAAGGCTTGTTTCGCAACGTCAGAATCCTTTTCGAGACCCTCCAGCCTGACGAGTTTCTGCGCCCCTTCCTCAAGGACTACGAGTGGCTATGCAAGTTCTACATGCTCTATCGCAAGAAGTTCTATCCCAAAGAGCATTTTGAGATCACCGAAGAAGACGGAGCCAAGACGCGGCAACTGATCCGCGAGCACGTAGACGTCAAGGAGATCGAGGACGAATTCCCGACCTACAAGCTGGATGAGAACTATCTCACCAAGATAAGGGACATGAAGCTGGATGCCAAGGCGTTAGATATTGAAGCAATGCTCGACGCCGAAATCCGGATTCGTCTGGACGAGGACGAGGACATCCGGCCGCTCAGCGAGCGGCTCAAGCGAATCATTGATCAGAAACGGGCCGGAACGCTTGCGGGGATCGCGTTGCTGAAGGAACTCGAGGACCTAACAAAGCAGGTTGTGGACGTTGTTCAGGAAGCACAGCGCCCGATCCGAGATTCTATTGCCAAGGAAGTCGCCAACAGGGTCCAAGGCATTTCGGAAGATGATGCTCTGGCGGTTGCGCAGGCGATTGTGGCTAAGGCAGCAGAAAAGTGCTTCCGCAACTGGTTCTTGCAAAGCCACATGGACACCGAGCTCTATCGTGAATTCACGATCCTGCTGGCAAAGAACTTCAAGGACCTGCAGCTGCATGGGGCAGGGAAGGACTTTGTGGAGCGGTGCATACGGCTTCTCAAGAAGGTTCGATTCACGGGCGGCGAGGAATGACGTTGAGCGTCAAACAGGACTATACGATCAGAGAAAGCCCGCGCGCCAAGTACGCGCGACTCAAGCTGTCGCTCCGCGATGGTCTGGTGGTTATTGTGCCCAAGGGCTTCGACCATGACCGGATTCCCGGATTGCTGAAAGAGAAGAAGCGTTGGCTTGAACAGGCCCATGAAAGGATCGAGACGCAGAGAAAGTTCTTCGAGCCTGAGCCTCCGGGGGCACTGCCGGAGCGACTGAGCTTGAGAGGTATTGGCGAGGAATGGGCAGTCGATTATCGATCTACAGATGGACAGCACGTCGTGGCGGTTGAGCGTCGTGAAAACCGCCTGCTGATCTACGGTGACACGGACAATATCAAGGCGTGCAAAGAGGCTCTGCTAAGGTGGCTGAACCGCAAGACGCATGAGCACCTTGAACCTTGGTTAATCAGATTAGCTAGCGAGCGGGGCTTCGCGTTGAATCGTGTCTTGATAAAATCGCAGAGGACCCGTTGGGGCAGCTGTTCTAAGCGTAAGACCATTAGCCTTAACCTGAAACTTCTCTTCATCCCTGAGGATTTGATCCGATACGTGCTGATTCACGAGCTTTGTCATACTGTTCAACTCAATCACTCACGCGCATTTTGGGAGTTGATTAAGCACTTTGACCCAGCTTTCTTGGAGAAGGACGAGAGGCTCCGTAAGGCGTGGCGTTATGTTCCTGCTTGGCTCGAAGCCAAGAGAATGCTTGGGCGAGGGCAGTGATTTCAACCAGTCAGGAGTTCACTGGAACGTACCTTGAATCCGCGCGTAGCGCGGGGGTGGGTGGGTAGCCGCCGCCTCGCATGACGCGAAGCGACGATTCCTCAGAGGGAACAACGGATCGGCTGGTTACAATCGATGGCTTGTCGAAGGAGTACCCTGAGAGCTTGGTACTTCTTCCTGAAATACTTTCGCCAGCGCGCATCCTGCTTCTTGAGGTTCAGCTCAAAAATAGGCTCCCTCTTCTCAAGCTCCTGGAGGAGCCATTGGACGTTGTCTAGGCTCAGGTTTCCGTCCTCATCCAGGAGAGGCACCACGCTGGACCACCAGCTCAGTTCAAACTGCCACAACAGGTTACTGTCATTGTAAGCATCCCGAAAGTAGCCTCGCTTGTACATCTTGTTAAAGTACTTCATGACCTGTTCCTGCGCTTTCTCCCTATCCTCGTCTGTAGTGGCCTGTTGTCTAACTTTTACCCACGCATCAAAGTTAGGCTTATACTTCTCCCTCTGTCTCTCATAGAGGGACTTGATATAAAGGTCTGCTCCCATGTTCTCACCTCCTCTCTCAGGCTGAACCGTTCCCCGCAATGGATTATGCGAGGGCAGCCTGCCTGCCCTCGCTAGCTGGCGAAAGAAGAAGGGGTGAATTTTCGCAAGGGCGAGCCCCGCTTGGCGGGGCGAGTTCATCAAAGACCCTTGTGAAAAGAGGGGCTTAGCCCCTCAAGAGGCGGCGGGGGAATATAAAAACAAGCGGCAAATCGCTAGATGGGGAAAGGTCGTGGGGAGCAAGTTAGTGTTGGTGGAAGGGAGAGGCATCCAGAATGGCAGAGATTGGCGCCATTGGCCCCATCATGGCCCCATTATGGCCCCACTGGCCCCTTTGCGACGCTTCTCAAGCGGTAGGCTATCCCTTTACCTCGTCGGCCAACCTGCTCGAAAATGCCGCGGTCAACGAGATCTGATAGATCCCTGGTGGCCGTGCGTTTGGCGACGTTTTGTCGTTCTTGGTACTCCGTGTTGGTGATGCTGCCTCTCTCCTTCACTAAGAGAATGGCTTGGACCTGCCGCTCGGTCAGACCCATCCGAAGCAAACGTTCCTTCGTGTAGGGGTCTTTGCTGAAGGTTACTTGAAACCAAACGCCCGCATCCATGAACTCCAGTTCAGGTAGCCCGTGCTCTTGACACATCTCGACCATGCGGGAGGTACCCGTGCCCCACTTCTCGACGAGCTTTGCATAGTAGAACACCTGGGCGAGCACAAGGTTACGATGAATGGATGCATGGCGCTCACGCTTCAGATCGTCAACAGTTACTCCTTGGGGAAGCCCGCCAGGATTAGTGATCAGCACTTCGTCATCGTAGACACGGATCATAATGTCCATGGAGGTGTTGAAGTAGTCGCGATGCACAAGCGCATTAACGACCGCCTCCCGTAGTGCATCAAGCGGATAGTCCCAAATCTCTCGACGCCTGAAGGCTTGGAGCGGCTCTTGCCCTTCTGTTATCGAACCAGGGATTTCGAAGCGTACCTGGAGGTACTGTCGAAACAACTGGGAAGCTTGCTCCTGTTGTTGGAAAAGATTGCCCCTTAATAGTTTGTCGTCAACAATGGTGGTTGCATCCTTAAAGCGCCCCATGTGGATCTGAGCCATGGGAAAGTATTGTTGGGGGTTCTTGCCAAAGAGCAGAATCGCTCCGCGGGTAAGCTTACCGCCCCGCAGAAGCTGCAGCTTCTCCAGGATGGATTCCGTGGACTCGTCCTCCTTGGCATGGGGCAAGCGCTCTCTTGCCATCTGGAGAAACTTGCGAACCGAGTCCTCGTCGATCTCACTCATGGGATAATCTTCGGTGAGGCTATCCCAGTTTACCTGATCTCGAAGAAGCTGCCCCAGCTCCTCGGAGGGGATATCGCGCGTGGTGTTTCCTACCCGTCGATAATAGCGCCCATGACAGGCGACGTACATGGAAGCCTTTGTAACCTGCACCACGAGCACTTTGTGTCCAGCATGCTCCTGCTCGGTGATCGAGGGATGAACACGCAGGGCCGCGATCTCGTCGGTGATGACCCGCAACTGCTTCTCGCCACCTTGCCAGCCGACCACTTCACCCTTGTTGTTGACGCCCACGACCAGGATCCCGCCCTGGGTATTGGCAAGGGCTGCTACCGTCTGGAGCGCAGCATCATTCCAGCGCTCTTTGAACTCGAGCGTCTCGCTCTCGCCAGTTTTGAGTAGTGCCGTTAGATCAATCATAGTCCATCGCTTGCTCGGTTGGGTCCTATTATATCACCCCATTATAGCTTCTTGATAGCCCCTTTTCTTGTTTATAAGATCCAGAAAACCTACCTCAGAATCGCGCCAAAGCGCGGGGTGGGTGGGAGCCGCCGCCACTTTCCCCTAAAAAACCGAGCGCCTCTTGTCGAAGCGCCCGGTTGTACTTTGCCTAACACCTAACGGTCACTGGGCTTTATACGTGCACCAGCCCCCATCGGCGTTCTTCTGGTGGCAACTCCAGAAAGTCCCGTACTTCCCCCTCTGCTTGACCATAGGCTGGTTATGCTCGGGGCAGACGGGGATATCCTCCTGTATCTGCTCCTTGGGTTTGCTCTGTGGCTCGCCTGTAAGCTCGTCGTAGATTTGCCGAGCTCCAGCCAGGGCCCTTTTCACAGACTGGGGATCACCTGTTTGCGCCGTTACGGCGAACTTGCCATCATCGGTTGATAGAGTAACCTGGTAAGTTATTTGTGCCATTTTTGTTCTCACCTCCTCTCAGGCTTGCACCTTCCCCCTCAAAATGAGTTTGCGAAGGCTTGCTTGCCTTCGATACTTGGCGCGTTAGCAAGCGGGGATGAATTTCGCAATGGGTGAGCGCAGCGAACTTGCGCAGCCCTTGCGAAAGAGGACCGAAGGGGTCCTTGTTTTCGTGGCGGCGGGGGGATACAAATGGCGAGCCCTCGTCCTCAGTCCTCATCGAATTCTTGCTCTTTCTTCGTCAAACGGTCCTATCCCAACTGTTCTGACAGCCTCGGCAGCGGCGAAGAATGCCCGTTGACAAAGGCTTTAGACCTATGATACAAGCGATTGTATGCCTGCTTTTAGAAAGGGGGTGATTGATGTATGGGAAGAAGAAAGATCATCGGCTTGCCAGGGGTAGTAAAACGCGTTGGGGCCTTCGTTTTGGAGAATAGGCAAGAGAACAAGCAGCACCGTTATAAGACCGATATCGTTCGCCAGGTAGCCAAAGACACGGGGCTCACCCAGCGCGAGGTTCTGGAGTCTCTTAACGGGACACTCAAGCAGATCAGCTCGGCGCTCAGCCGAGGTGAAGTCGTAGTTTTTCCAGGCTTCGGCTCGTTCTATACGAGAGTCAGAGCGGCCTCAAGCGCCCGCTCTTTTGCGACTGGAAAACGAGTGGAAGTGCCGGCTATGCATATGGCCGGTTTTCGGGCAGGGAAACTGCTCAAAGAGAGAGTCCGAGCCAGAAAAACGAAATAAGGGCGGCAAGAGCCTTTCAGCCCCCTCTCTATTTATCCCTAGTGAGAGGTTTGCCGCTTCTTGCTCATCCTGGCGCGTCTGGAGGGCATTCTCTTAGGCGACTTGGAGAAGAAGATGCTCGTTATAACTCGTTATAAGACGAGAAGGCAGAGAACAAAGTGGGCCTCTGCCACAATTAGTACAGGAGGGATCAGGCTCTGCTGATCCCTCCTGGAGAGCAAATAACCAGGCGGGTGAATCCTGTCACCCGAAGGGGCGAAGCGCAGCGAAGCACCCCGCCAGCGGCGGGGTTGACAGGAGAGGGCGCAGCCCTTTTCCTGGGGGAGCGGGGGTCAGTCTCTTGGAGCGCAGCGGAAAGAGTCTGACAGGGGCTTTGCTAGAGACGCCACGATGGCAAAGCCCGGAGCGCTCCGCAGAGCGGAAAGCGCGAGAGGGCGAAGCCATGGTGGTGTCGTCCCCCCGTCACCCGCTGGGAGAAAGACAAACAACCACTTGAAAGACAGTAAGATAGTTCGCTATACTAAACTTGTCCGGCTGTCCGGACAGGTATGCCCAGTCTTGAAAGGTTCGCACACTACTACCCTGGTGACCCTTCCCCGGAACAATCCTCCGGTCTCTGTTCGAAGGCAAAGCCCGAGATTCTCAACCGCTTAGAGCAGGCAGTAGGCCAAATTCATGATAGCGAAACCTTTCGTCGCTACTTGGAGGTCCAGGCTAGGTTCCACCGCTACAGCTTCGGCAACGTCGCCCTCATCCTGGCCCAGCGTCCGGATGCTACCCGGGTGGCAGGCTACAATACCTGGCTCAAGCTCGACCGCTATGTTCGACGAGGCGAGAAGGGGATCAAGATCATCGTCCCCATGTGCCGAAAACGTCAGAACCATCAGCCGGACGAAGATGACCAGTCGCGCATCTTCTTCGGTACTGGCACCGTCTTCGATATCGAGCAGACCGAGGGCGAGGAGTTGCCAAGTATTGAGGTACCGGAGCTGCACGGAGACTTTCACGAAGGACAGGAGCTTTATAAGAGCCTCTCTGCTTTTGCCGCGCGGTCTGGGGTGTCGGTGCGCGTCGCGATCGAGAAGCTGGGAGAGGGTACCATGGGCTATTACCTTCCAAGGCAAAAAGAGATCGTCCTTCGCCCTGCCGAGCCTCTGCAGATGGTCAAGACCTTAGCCCATGAGGTAGCTCACCACGAGCTCGCCCACCACTTTCCGGATGATGATCGTGTGGCTGCGACAAGAGGTGAAAAGGAGAGCATCGCCGAATCGGTGGCCTATGTGGTTTGTAGCCATTTCGGCTTAGATACAGGAGTGCGCTCCTTCCCGTATATTGCGCTGTGGAGCCAGAAAACAGAGGTACTCAAGAGGGTTTTGACCGTGGTGCAGAGAATAAGCGGGGAGATCATTGATGGGGTAGAAGGAAGACGAGGGGACGCAAGGCGTGACCCGGGAGAGATCGACTGAGAGCTCAATTAGGGACCATCTTACGAAGCGACCTTCCTGCGCGCGAAGCGCGGGGTGGGTGGGACCGCCGCCCCGCAATCCGCGAAGCGGCGTCACATTACCTGTCCTTGAGTTCTGATAGCCTGATAGGCTGGAAATACCTATCGCGTTCTATAAGACAGCCGAGCTTCCCTCTGTTTTGCTGGAGCTCGGATAGGCTAAAGTATCCAAGCTCGCGCTCAAATCCATCGACCAAGCCGAAAAACAGATCTTCACCATCAAATTCGATGGCATACCACGTCCAGCTGAAGTCAGGATAGAAGAACTTGCAAACGAGCAAAGGATCGGGATCGTTCTCTGTCTCTCCGATCTTGGGTAGTCTTGCGAGTATCTCCTTGGTTAATAGCTTCATGTTCTCTCACCTCCTCTCAGGCGCTTGCAGTCCCCCCTAAATAGATTGGCGAGGGCTGCCTGCCTGCCCTCGATAGAAGGAACGCCTAAAGGGGTGAAGTTTCGCAAGGGCGGCGCAGCCGTTCATCTTGACCCTTGCGAAACGAGGGCGAAGCCCTTGGCGCGGGGCGGCGGGGGATACAAATAACGTCCTGCCTCGGAAGGGGACATAGCATAAAGCGGTGGATGGCTAGAAAACGGGGAATTAATAAGCAGGCGGACGGCAGTAGGAGCGAAGCCGAGCGCTCCTCGATGTCGAAGCGCTCGGCTGTTTTGATGGTCATTTGTTACTAACCTTGCATACGAGAAATGGCGCCGGCGATTTCTCGCCAGCACGATCAAACCCGAATCATCTTCAGCCAAATCTCAGGGTCTTCATCCTGCCCTGCTATCCCCCGAAGGAGAAAATCTTGGGCTTCCTCGCGCGTGTTGAAGTCAGCGATGGTATACCCAACAGTGCCACCAAAGGAGGCGAGCTCTCCATCGGGCTGCATGAACACCACCTCAACAGGCTTCTGCGCGTATCGCGCTTGAGTGTCCTTTGAATGCTCCACGATGGCGTAGATTCGACCTTTTTCGTCCTCCCAACTTTCGATTATCCGCATACGCTCACCTCCTCTCTGGCTTATACCTTCTTCTCAAGATAGCTTTGTGAAGGCTGCCTGCCTTCGATAGAGGGAACGGTGAAGTCGGGGGTGAAGTTCGCAATGGGTCGCCGTGGCGAGGCAGCCCGAACCGCCACGGCGAAGCCTGGCGGAAAGCGTGGGTTCAAGCGAAGTGCCCTACGGGCCGAGCGAAGGACCGACGCTTGGGGCTGCCGGTAGCGAATTGAAAGGGGAGCGAAGCCGCGTATTACGCGCTAGCGAAGCGAGACTGTGAATGAGCGTGCGCCGCGAGCGACTTGCGAAGCCCTTGCGAAAGAGGGGGCAAGGCCCCCTCGTGCCTCGGGGCGGTAGGATGAAGACGATTCGAATTCAAAAAGAGATGGGCGTGTGGTAGTCGGGCTTCGGCGAGAGTTATTTGAGCGCGACTTTTCGACGAAGCTGTGCGTTCGTATGGGTGTTTCGATATTTCGACATTTCTTTTTCGATCTCATGCTTGGGTCTGAAGTAGAGCTCCAGGTAGGTCTGCTCAACGCGTTGCAGCGTCACCTCGTCGACCTCAGGATCCGGAATGCTTGGCGTTCTAACCTTGGTCACTGCACGGGATCTGCTCTTAAGCAGCAGCCGAAGGGGGAGGGCGCGTCTTTTAGGCGAGTAGAGACAGACATAGGCATGCCTGGGGCGAAGCTCCTGCAACTCCTGCGTGAAGCGTTCCCACTGCTCCGCCAAGCTGTAGAAGACCGGGTGAGTACGCTCGACGGCGCTTTCGTCGGCGACCTGATGCTTAACCTGCAGGGGATCGACGCGGCCTAGCATAGTCGCCGAATACTCCGCGTCTTCCCGCCCAAGGCGAAAGACCACTTCTAGCCCCACATTCTGCAAAGCGCCGCGAAGCCTGGCGCTTGTCTGCGACCAAGTCTGATGGGCAAGCACCAGATGCAATCCGTACTTTCTCGTAAGCGATAGCATTCTTGATAGCGCCTCTTCACTTTGCGCGGTAAACTCGGAGAACTCGTCCAAAATAAGGTGGTGCGTCCCAAAACGCTGTCCGGCGGGAAGCTCAGCGCGTGAGAGCGCGCCCTGCTCAGCGCTCACTGTGAGAAGACACCCCAGAAGCCGACGCGCCTCGGTATCCGGTAGGGCCAAGTTGACGATCAGGCTTTGGCCCTGATCGAGGATGTTGCGGAAATTGAGGATGCTTTCCGCTTGGCCCAGGCTGTACTTGAGAACCGGGGAGAAGGTCATAAGATGGGCTCTTCTGAGAGCTGCTCCCGCCTGATCTGCCTGGTCTCGTGAACTCAGACGATCGAACTGGTCGCGGAAGAAGCTGACAACGTCCTGATCCTCTTCTTGAGCGAGCAAGCTATCACGATAGCGTGTGTCGGTGAGTAGTCGATAGAGAGCAGTGATGGGCATGCGGTTTGAGATAAGGACCTTGACGCCATCCTGTACCAGCGTATCAAACATGGGCGCGGCTCCTGCTGCAAGAGCCGGCCACGCGCGATGCATCGCCTCCTTGACGTTTGAGGCGGTGGTGTGGGGCTGCTGATGCTGCGCCAGGACGTTGTAGGGGATGAAGCGAGCGTTTTGCTCGGCTGCTGGAAGGTCAAGGTAGATGATCCGCTCATGCGCTTTGGGGTCGCGGTAGACCCCTTTGCGCACGAGGTGCGCAAGAACTAAGCGCGCCAGGTCGCCATGAGGATCGATGAGTGTCGCCGGAAGCCCGTTTTCTAGCATGGAAAGAAAGAGACCTGCTAGAAAGCGGCTCTTGCCGCTGCCAGAGACCCCGATGACATGGGCGTGCGTCTTGATCTGCTCGACGGTAAGGCTAAGCAAACGGCGAGGAAAGGGCAGCCCATGGGTGCCCAAGATGATGCCACGATGGGAGAAAAAGTTGGGTAGTTTCATGGCCTGGACAAGGCTGTTCCGTCAATTGGGGCCGAGCCCATCTAGTAAGGGAACAGCTTGCGCATCGAAAGGGCGGTACCAGTTCGGGGAGAGAAAGAGAGCAGAAGGGTCTTCCGGAGTCACGTCTTGGCCCGTGAAGCGAAAGAGGTCCGCCTGGCGCTGCTCACTGAGAGACCCGAGCTCGGCCTCGGTCCAGCGTAATAGCTCCTCAAGCCGGTTCATGCCGGGCGTCGCGATGACGGCGACAGTCAAGGTGTCCGTCTGAAACTTCTCCTGGTAAGGGCCTTTTACCCAAGCGACGATCCCGCGAATCTTCTGGCGCCACTTCTTTTGCTCCTCGCTACCCCGGTCTACCTCCAGGGCTAAACACATGTGTTCCGAGCCGTTGAAGTGTAGGTCCAGCCAGGCATCAGGAATCACGGCGAGGCGACGGCCCTCATGATCCTGGACGTAAACAGGGTCGCGTCTGAGCGTTCTCTCATGCTGCATCGTGTGTAGCACAACCTCTTGGCGCTGACGACAGAAGAGCTCGAGCGTGATTAGCACGTCGTTGAGGGCCTGGGTGTGCGAGAGAAAGAGATAACTGCGCTTCTCCTGCTCGGAGGGATGGTAGCGTACGTTGACGTCCAATCCCTGGGCATCGAGGTAGTTGAGTCCTTTGCGGGCGAGCGTATAGATCGATGGTGCGCTACCATGCTGGTTTTGTCGCGGGAGGAATAAGCGGTGGAGAAACTGCGATTCGGTGAGACGCTTCAGCTTGGTCTGGA
>SCTZ01000222.1 GCA_004297765.1 Chloroflexota bacterium
GTCCTCCTGGATCGTGAGTGTCGTGCGGAAACACCATTCACTTTCCAGGATACACGCTGTTCGCCACTCCTTTCTTGCTTGCTCATCTGCCTCTCCAATTTTAATCGGACAGCATTGGGGCAGGGGGCACGCCCTACCCCACCCCTGGCGGATACGGCGATCCGCCACTACGGATGTCGATTGGACTTGGCGGATGAACCAATTAGCCCCTACTGCTAGACAGTATCGCCCATCCGGGCTGCAGCGTCAACAGTGACGGCCGCTACAACCTGCCACTGCGAACCACTCCATCGACCAGGGTGGCTACCACGGGGATGTCCTTGATGAGGTCGGGCGCGACCTCCAGCGGATTGGCGTCGAGCACGACCAGATCGGCGGCTTTGCCTGGAGTGATGCTACCCTTAGCGGTCTCCTCGAAGGCCGCGTAGGCCGCGTCGATGGTGAAGCCGCGGAGAGCCTCGTAGGGTGTGAGGCTCTGCGCGGACACCGTGTGGTTGACCGCGCCATGCATGCTGAGTAGGGGATTCAACGGGCCGATATAGCTGTCACTGCCACCAACCAGGGTAACGCCCGCATCCACGATATCCCTCAGCCGGTACATCTGGCGGAGACGCGTTTCCCCCAGGCGGCGGAGGAAGGTGCGCTCCTGGTTGCGATAGCCGAGCAAGGCAGTCTGTACCGCGACACAGAGTCCGAGCCTGGCCGAGCGATGGATCTGCTCCGGGGTGGCCAGCGAGTAGTGCTCGATCCTGTGTCGATGATCTGAGCGCGGCTGCACCTTCACTGCCCGCTCGTAGGCCCGCAGCAACTGATCGATGGCCCGATCGCCGATGGCGTGCATGCTAATCTGCAGCCCGGCCGCGTGGGCGCGCAGGACGAAGTCTTCTAGCTCCTGGTCCGAGAAGTACAGCACCCCGGACGTCTCCAGCTCGTCGGCATAGGGCGCGGACAGAGCGGCCGTATGCGAGGCCACACTCCCGTCGACCAGCAGACAGCCCCCAATACGCGGCAGCCCCAGCTGCAGCACGCGATCCACGTCCCGCGTCTGGTAGTAGACCACCGTTTTGACAGGGATCTTGTCGCCGACCTCCATCAGCACCTGTACGTCGCGGTCGCCGCGAGCCCAGTGCCCCTCCAGGGCATGGACCGTGGTGATGCCCACTCGCAAGCATTCTTCCGAGACTATGCGCATGGCCTGCAGGCGGGTCTGGTCATCGACCAGAGTCAGCTTTTGGCCGGCCATCCTGCGGGCCTCGGCTCGCAGCAGCCCCGTTGGCAGTCCGGTGCCGGGGTCGCGAATGATGCCCAGCGTGTCGACGGGTAGATCGAGATAGGTCAGCGTCAGGCTGTTGACCACCACCGAGTGCCCGTCTCGTTGAGCCATGTAGACCAGCTTGTCCGGAATAACCTCGTCGATCTCCTCCCGAGTGGGCGGACGACGCTCCGCCAGCGCATCAGGATCCAGCCCGCTGGCGCGGACGATGTGGGGCTGACGAGCGGACTCGCGGAGCAGGACGGATAGCACATCCGCCACGCTTGTGCAATCCTGCAGACGCGGGCCCAGGCGGGATAAGCCGGTGGACATGAAGTGAATATGGGTGTCGATGAAACCGGGCAACAGAACCTTTCCACCCAGCTCGACTACCCCCGTGCTCGGTCGCCGCTTCTGTTGAGCATCCACGGCCGATCCCACGAAGACGCAGCGGCCATCTTCGATCAAGACGGCCTCGGCCACCGGTCGACCGGGGTCCATGGTGATGACCTGTCCCCCTGTTAACAGCAGGCTGGTATTCACACTTCTGCTCCGTTCAACGGCTCCAGGACAATCCCCCGACTGAATCGACGCTCTGCCCGGGCATCAAGGGGACGGCCCCCGTTCCGCGCGCGCTGCCGGTCGGCGGCATGCTGAAGGTCACTGAGACCTCGAACTGGCTCCCACGGACCGACAGAAAGGCTATGTACTCGCCGTTCGGAGACCAGGCGGGAGAGCGAGATGTTCCATCGTCCGTCAGCCGTATCTGGTTGCCGCCGCTCGGGTCCATGGCCCAGATGTCGTGCCTGTCCGCGTCGCGCGCAACGAAGGCGATGCGACGTCCATCGGGCGAGAACTGCGGATCGTAAGCGCCATCCTTGACATTGGTTAGCGGCTGCCAGCGGCCGGTGTCCAATGTGTAGAGCCAGATTTGCTCCTGGTCGCTCCGGAACCCGGCGATTGCCAACTGCTTTCCATCGGGCGACCAACTGTAGCCGTCGATGCCACCCCGCCAATCGATCACGGCGAGCCGACGCGTCCCACCGCCCGACGTATTCATGGACCACAGGGCTAGATCGATGGTGGTGGCGTCAGTGAGATAGCTAATGAGCTTACCGTCGGGCGACCAGGCAGGCTTGAAGACCCAGACATCGGCGCGCGCCGCTCGATAGCGGGTCAACTGCTCGGGACTCCCCGCATCCAATCGCAGCGTATAGAGATCGGAGCTCATCTCGCCGCGCGTCACGTAGGCGATGCGACTGCCATCCGGAGACCAGGCTGGCTGAGAATCGGTTTCACCGTCCGTCAGGAATCGCACGCTCCCGTTCTGCCACAACCCGATGCGGCCGGCCTGTGCGAAGACGATCCGCCCGTACGGCTTGAGCCCCGCCGGTGGAGTCGAACCGGGCGTCGGCGTGGGCTGTGTCGCCCTGAGGAGCGTGGAGCTCGCCGTGGGCGTTGCGGCGAGAAGATCGCCGAACGGCAGTTGTCCGCCGAAGCATCCAGGCAAGAGCACTACCAGAGCCAGTAGAGCCATGCCCAGGCTAACACGGAAGCTCTCTGTCAATGCTCACGCCCCATACGACCCTACTTTGCACAGAATCAGAGGAACCTGCGTGGAAGTAATCCAACGCCAACCCACCATCGGATGAGACCTAGCCGTAAATCACGAACGGTGCAGACCGTGAAGCCGAGTCCTGGGAGCGCGGGTATCCTGCCCGCACTCCCAGGTAGCACTGTCTCTCACGATCATAACCAGGTCTCACCTAGTTGAGGTCTGTTCGGGGGAACCCCCTGCCCCCCGTCTCAATGGCGCACCGGGCAGGGCCGCGCCCACGATCTCGCCGATGGACACCGCCCTTTGCTCGCGCAGAAACGAGCGCAAGCCGGAGACGATCTCCAGAGCCACCTGCGGCCGGGAGAAGGTCGCGGTGCCCACCTGCACGGCCGTGGCTCCGGCCATAATGAACTCCAGGGCATCTCCGGAGGTCGCGATGCCACCGCAGCCGATCAATGGAACACGCACCGCGCGGGCGACCTGATAGACCATGCGCAGGGCCACGGGCTTGATGGCGGGTCCGGAGAGTCCTCCAGTGGCCGTGGCAAGGGAGGGACGACGCCGACAGATGTCAATGCTCAGGCCCAGCAGAGTATTGATGAGGGTGAGTGCGTCCGCGCCCGCCTCTACTACGGCCTCCGCGATCTCCACCACGTTGCCAACGTTTGGCGTCAGCTTGACGATCACGGGCAGGTCCGTGTAGTCTTTCACTGCACGCGTGACGCTGGCCGCGGAACTCGGGTCGCGCCCGAACTCCATGCCGCCAGCGCTGACGTTGGGACAACTGATGTTAATCTCCAGGCCGGCCACACCGGGGACCCCGTCCAGACGCTCGGCTACGGCCGCGTATTGCTCGACGGTCTCGCCGGCCACGTTCACAATCACGGGCACCGTCCACTGGGCCCAGATCGGGGCCTTCTCGCGAACCACGGCCCGCACGCCGATGTTCTGGAGTCCGATGGAGTTCAACATGCCGGCGGGCGTCTCGACGGTGCGATGCTGCGCGTTGCCACGCCGCGGCCGCAGGGTCACGCCCTTGGAGACAATGGCCCCCAGTCGCTGGATATCGATAAGCTTGGCGTATTCGGTGCCATAGCCGAAGGTGCCCGAGGCCACCATGACGGGGTTGTTCAGACGCAACCCTCGCTTGTGTTGAGGGGCCAGTTCTACGTGCAGATCGATGTCGTCGCGATCGTAGGTCATAGCACCAACTCCCTCAGCTCGAAGACCGGCCCTTCATAGCAGACACGATGGGTGCCTCCCCGCCGCGTCTGGACGGCGCACGACAAGCATGCCCCCACGCCACAGGCCATGTGCTCTTCTAAACAGACCTGGACGCTCTTCTCCAGGGTAGGCTCGTTGAGCAGGGCGGACATGGTGCCGTACATCGGCATAGGCCCGCAGGCAAAGATCTGATCGGCCCAATCGAGATGGGGCGGTAGTAGCTCGGTGACCAGCCCCTTGTGGCCGCTGGAGCCATCATCCGTGGCCACCAGCAGCTCCACCTCCGGGGGAATCAACTCCTGTGGGAAGAGCGATTCCCGGGTCGGCGCGCCGAGCAGCAGCGTCACGGACAGGTTCTTGGCCACGGCCTCGTCGGCCAAGGCCACCAGTGGCGCGACGCCCATGTTGCCGGCCACCAGCAGCAGGTTGTGCGCGCGTGGATGGATCGAGAAGCCGTTTCCGAGCGGACCGAGCACGTCCACACTATCGCCCCGCTCCCGGGTGCAGAGCCAGCGCGAGCCGCGCCCCTGAGCGCGTATCATCAAGGCAAACTCGTCGCGCGGACCGTCGCCCTCCGCGCGGGCGTCGGATCTCGGCGCGAGTCGGTGAAGGCTAAAGGGACGCCGCAGAAGCGGATCTACCGTCTCGTCATCGGGGCCGCAGCGAACCATGTAGAACTGCCCGGGTTTGGCCCGCGGGAAGCCGGATGTGGGCTGAAAGTGCATTACGTGCACCCCGGGTGTGATCGCCGCGTTTGACGACACGCGGCACAGGCCAAGCTTCAAAGAGACTTCCTCCGAAGGGATCGCTGGATCGAGAGGATTGGACCTAGCCTATTATACTCCATTTGTGCGCCATTGTCCGTCGGCAAGGCAGAGGCGCCCCGGCGGCTGTACCGAATCCTTCCCGACGCTAGCTCCAATGCTTGACGCCAGAAGAAACCCTCCGCCATACTTAAGCTAGGTGGTTTGTGTGCAGTAAGCTCGCTCGCCGGCGGATTCACTTGCATGACGTGGTCGTGACGGGTCGGGCGGGAGAAATCCATGCGGGAGGCAGAGATGGCGGATTTTACTATGCGCGCCGCGGCGCCCCTGTCGGCCGAGCAATGGGGTAGCATCGAGCAGATCGTCCTTGACGTAGCGCGACGGGTTCTGGTGGGACGACGTTTCATACCGATCTTCGGACCTCTAGGTCCGGGCGTTCAGACGGTCGCCGATGACGAGTTCACAGGCACCGGGCAGGGTGTCGTCTCCGGCTTCGGCGACGAGCCAGGCGCCATCGTGCAATCCCAGGCTCGGCGCTACGTAGCCCTACCCATTATCTACAAAGACTTTCGAGTCTACTGGCGTGACGTAGAGACCAGCCAGCAGTTCGGAGTTCCTTTGGAGGTCAGCACAGCCGCGGCCGCGGCGGCCTTCACAGCCCAGGCCGAGGACAGTCTGATCTTCAACGGCAACGAGGCTCTGGGCCAGCACGGGCTGCTCGACGCCCCGGGGCGGACGACGGTGCCTATGAGCGATTGGGGAACCATGGGCAACGCCTTCCGCGACGTCGTGGGCGCCAGCGAGGCGCTCCTACGGGCCGGCTTCTTTGGACCCTATGCGCTAGTGGTCAGTCCACTCCTATACGCCAGCATGAACCGAGTCTACGAGAACACCGGCGTGCTGGAGATCGAGCAGGTCAGGAAGCTGATGACAGCCGGGGTTTACCAGACGGCCGTCGTGCCTGAGCCGACCGCGGTGGTCATTTCGGCCAGCGCGGAGAACCTGGATCTGGCCCTGGGGCAGGACTACACCGTTGCTTTCCTTGAGACGCGCGAAATGAACCACTACTTCCGCGTCTTCGAGACGCTGGCGCTGCGCACCAAGAGACACGGTGCCATCTGCACGCTGGAGGGTGGTCCACCCCGCCCAGCTGCCGCCGGCGCTCGCGGCCGCCGCGGTCGGCGACCACGCGCGGGCGAGGGTGAACAAGAAGGCGTCTAATACTACAACGTTACTTCTGGCTTGCTGCTTTGCCCTCTTCCCTGTCATTCCGAGGCGCGCACGCCGAGGAATCCGCGCCCCTTGCCATTCGTACGGCAGAGGGTCCGGATTCTTCCTCGTCTCAGGCGAGTCAGAATGACAAAGATAAGCACTCAAACAGAAAGTGATATTGGTCACGGTAGGACCGAGAGTGGATCGGTCAGTCTGCCAGACTGGCGGACCTCGAAGTGGAGGTGCGGGCCGGTGGCGATGCCGGTGGAGCCCACGTAGCCGACCAGCTGTCCCTGCTCGAGATAGTCGCCGGCTTCTACGGCGAACCGCGAGAGGTGCGCATAGAGAGTGCTGGAGCCGTCCGGATGGCTGAGGATCACTAGGTTGCCGTAGCCGCTGTAGTCGAAGCCGGCGAACTGCACGTCCCCGCTCTTGGCGGCCACGACAGGTGTGCCCTGACCAGTGGAGATGTCGATCCCCTTGTGGCGGCCTTCCTCCATGAAGTACTGGCTAATTTGGCCGGAGACCGGCCAGACCAGGTCGATATCGAACCTCGTCCCACCTCGGGAGGAAGCCCCACTGCCCTTTCGCTCACTATCTGCCTCATCGTATGCTGTGGTGGGGGCATCCGTGGGCATGGGCGTGACAACAGGCGCGGACACTCCAAAGCCCCACCGTGGCACGAGCAACTCCTGTCCAACCACGAGGCTATCGGGATCCGTGATGTCGTTAAGAGCGAGGATAGAACCGACGCTGACACCGTAACCGGCGGCGATGGCCTTCAGCGTATCGTTTCGCTGCACAACGTAGGTGGCGACGGGGAGATCGATCTGCGCGGCGTGGGAAACGGTAGGCGCGGCGTAGATCAGGGTAGCTGCCAGCAGTAAGGCGCCACACAAGGCGCACACGAATCCTCTATTGAGCAAACCACTCTACCTCCTTCGGGTCCGCGGGCCATACCACGTCTGCGATGGAACAGGAGAAGCCTGAAAGTCCCTCGAAACGCACCTGCCTGGACAAAAGCCGCCGCCGGTGCCGCCTCGTGGGGTGCCGGAAGACAGCGAAAAGGCGTAGGCGAACTAGCGCTGTGCTACCGACGAATCGATAGTTGGCCATTCCAGCCGGGCCTTTGAGTGTCACCCTGAGCTGCAGCGAAGAATCTCCCCTCCGTCCAAGTAACGAGGAGACCCTTCGCTGCGGCTCAGGGTGACAAATTATCCAGTTCAGGAGTCACAGAACACTAAGCGCGCGCCGAGCGGTCTAGCAAGACATTGGAATCCGCTAGCTGTCTTATATCACAAAAAGAGACTGCCGTGCAACAGAGAGGATTGTCATCTGTCGTAAGTTATGCAGGCTTGACCAGTCACTTACCGCCCTTCCCCCTTGGCCCGCTGCGCCTGTTCCCATTTGGCCTTCTGGGCTACGCGCACCTCTTCGTTGGTGGGGACGTAGCGGGCAAGAAAGTCGTCGCGCAGGGCGGGGAACGTATCGGAGTCGAGAGCGGCGCGGATCTCCTCCATCAGCTTGACTAGGAAACGCAGGTTGTGGACGCTGGCTAGAGTGTAGCCCAGTAGCTCCTCGGTCTTGAAGAGATGGTGCAGGTAAGCCGCGGAGAAAGTCGTGCAAGTATAGCAATCGCAGGTCGGGTCGACCGGAGCGTCCATCCGGCGGAAGGAGGCGTTGCGAATGTTGCGACGGCCCGTGCGGGTGAACAGGGCCCCATTGCGGGCGATCCGGGTGGGCAAGACAGCGTCGAACATGTCCACGCCGCGCTCCACGCATTCGATCAGATCCTCTGGCGAGCCTACACCCATCAGGTAGCGTGGCTTGTCGGTCGGCAGCCAGCGCAATGTCTCGGCGAGAATGGCGTAGGTGGTGGCCTTTGGCTCGCCCAGGCTGAGCCCGCCCACCGCGTAGCCGGGGAAATCCAGGGATGCGAGGAAGGAGGCGGACTCCCGCCGCAGCTCAGGATAGATCCCGCCCTGGACGATCCCGAAGAGCCACTGGTCGTCACGGCGCTTTGCGGCCAGACAACGCGCGGACCAACGATGGGTCCGCTCCATAGCCTGGCGGGCGTACTCCTGGTCGCAGGGGTACGGTGCGCACTCGTCGAAGGCCATAATGATGTCGGCGCCCAGATCCTCCTCCACCCGCATAACCGTCTCCGGCGTGAAGAAATGCTCGCTGCCATCGTGGTGAGAGCGGAAGACCACGCCCTCTTCGGTCACCTTGCGCAGATGGCCCAGGCTGAACACCTGAAAGCCACCGCTATCGGTAAGAATAGGACGTGGCCAGGACATGAAGCCGTGCAATCCGCCCAGGTCCTTGACGATGGCGGTGCCAGGACGCAGGTAGAGATGATAGGCGTTGGACAGCACGATGCTCGCCCCCAGCTCGGCGAGCTGGTGAGGCGTCACGGCCTTTACTGTGGCCTGAGTCCCCACGGGCATGAAGACGGGAGTCTCGATGTTCCCATGGGGCGTGGTCAATCGGCCGCGCCGAGCCTCAGAGCCCGTGGCCGATCGCAGAAGCTGAAAGCTGAGATTTGCCATCGCTGGATTATATCACCTTGACGCCGGGCTTTCCTCAGTGCTACGATCGGCTGGCCGGCAGAGTCCGCTAGGTTCGAGCAAGGAACTCCGGTTCCGACCCTGAGATGGTGGCCATCGTGGTCTACGGCGCCTTCACGGCGCCGATCTACGACGAGCCTATCGCGCAACAGAAGGCTCTGCAGGCGCCGGAGAAGCATGTGCCGAAAAGCGATGAGCGACATAGGGTGGCGCAGGACAACGATCCCCAAGGATCATCGTCCCGCGCTTGGTGTCAAAATGCGCCGACGACCAAGGTGAGCGCACCGCCAAAGTGCGTTCTTTCCTTACAACTGCCGAATGAATGCGGTATACTCACTTCATGGCTAGCTACCTGTTAATCCTTTCATGTTCCCAGCGAAAAAGCTCGGTCTCCGGGTTGATTCCAGCTGTTGACCGATATGAAGGCGTAAACTTCCGGGTTGTCAGAAAGGCAATGCGTGAGGGCTACTGGCCGAACCGGTTGGACGCTCTGGTTCTATCGGCCAAGTTCGGCCTGATCGAGTTAGGTACGCCTATTGAGCACTACGATTCGAGGATGACACGAGCGCGCGCGTTGGAGATTCGATCACTAGTCATTCCTGCTATCCTTGAGCGAACGAGCACTGGACAGTACACTGAGGTTTTCCTCAATATGGGAAGAACGTACAGAATAGCACTTGAGGGATGGGACGCGAGCTTGGATCGATCCATTCGCGTGACCTACGCTTCAGGCGGAATCGGACAGAAAGCAGGGGAGATGCGGCGTTGGCTGATCGAAAAAGCAGAGACCGCAAACAATTTGTCCAGCTCACACTTCCCTTCGATGAGGCAGTAAGCTGCTCCCCGCACAAGCAGCAACCACTAGATGCTCAGCAGATCGCTAGAGAGATCGCTAAGCATCCCCACATCTTTGTTGCACTTGTACAAAACACCCTCACAGTGGCTCACAGCCTCCGCGACAACTACTTCAGAAATACCGCCGGGTTGGTTTCAAAACTACGCGAACAACTCGGTACAACCAATGGCGCTGAACCGGGCACACAGCCACTGTTTGCGATTGAGGCTGTCGACCCTAAGCTGGGTTGGGACGATCTGAGGGGAGAGGAGATTGCCTTCATCGATGGCGGCATTGGTTCAGTGGAAATCCTGAGCCAAGTGCCGATGTTGCTCCGGGTAGGCACTTACAAGGTCAAGACTGGGGAGACGATTCTCAGTCAACGCGAAGAATTCGGTTTTTACCCGGTGATATTTGGCGACCTTGCTGGCGGCAGTAAGGAGCGAAAGGATTATCCCGACATTGTGCGAATTATCGCGGAATTGTTGGGAGTGCTCCACACACTGCATCGCTACCCAGAGCTGGATATCCTGGTTCTGCATGGTCCGCTCGTCTACCTGATGGGCCAGTATGCAGGCCATATTCCCTTTACCGAGGGGGATATGGACACATACTTGCGAAACTACAGCCTAGATCAGGACCTGAAGACAGAGTTTCAATCAGAAGCCGAGCACATTTATCCGCAAATGACCGGGCAATGGCGCTCATCGTACTGGTTGGGACGTCTGGAGGGGCAGTACGAGCCGATCTGTCTCATTCGGTTCCTCCTGTGGAAGATCCTGCAGTTGGCTACTGACGAGAGACGTCCGAAGAAGACGTTGATTTGCGGCGTAGCAGAGCGCGGCACGAGCTCAGAGTTCCTGCGACGTTTCGTATTTCAGAAAGCGTTCGAGCGCGACCGTGATTTCTTCAACGGCATCTTTGGGCGAAAGGACATTAATTCAGCCAAGGCTGCCGTAGATCGATTGGGGTACAACGATCCACTGTTACTCTCGATGCTGCTGAGGTCTGGAGAGTACTCTGAGCCTTTCGACATGGACAGCAAGTACCGAGAGTTTAGGGGAGCCATAGGTGGAACGGAAGTAGATGATGTCAGGGTGGACTACACCGTTTTTCGTCCGGACGGGTCATTCCCGTTTCCTCGGGTTAGCGGTTTCTACTTGCAGGTGTCTGACCACACCTTTCCCATCCGGATAGAGGTCTTCGGTGACCTGGCCTCTCGGCAGGTACGAGACGTAGCGCAGCGCATATACCTGTATTCGACGCTGCTCCCGGGCTATGCCTTTCCCGTCGGACTCGATATCGCTGACAAGTTCGCCAAGGTGCCCCAGTGGCTGACCGATGCCTACGGGAAGCTGATCAAGTACCATCTTCGAACGCAGTTGTACGAGGGTAGGATAACGGATGAGCAGATGCGCCGGATTCTCATTCAGGCTTTATACTTAACCCAGCGGGACTGGCTGTTTCGACCCATAGTTCGGTAAGGCAAGGAGTTACCGTCATGAATAACCAGCGAACGATGGTAGGTACGGTGGTGGGCGAGTCTACCACACAGGAGTTCAGAATAGCAGTCACGCCTGGCGAAGTTCAAGTTCAGGACCTCATCGCCCTAGACGCACTGGTCGAGGACGAGGGCGGAGAGAAAATGGATATCCGCATTTGGGCCAAGATAGAGGCCATCGAGCGGATGAACCCACTTTTCCCCCTTGAGTCGGGGCAAGAGCTCGCGGATCTGCGAGTCAATCCGTTTGATACCGTAATCTCGATGTCACGCGAGATGATCACGGCCCAATGCCGCATACTTGGATACGAGCAGAAGCAAGAGCATGGCAAGTACCGACCGCTGAAGAAGTTGCGTTATCCGCCTCAGCCGGCATCGTCAGCATATCGCCCCGTCAAGGAGGAGTTGCAGCGGCTCATTATGGGCGAACTAGGTGAAGGTCACCGGGCGCATCGTCGACTAGATATTGGCTGGCTATCCGCTCGGCGGGATGTCGACCTGTTTATCGACGGACACCCTATAGTAGCGCGGCACGTTGCCATCCTGGCAATGACTGGCGCTGGAAAGAGTTGGACGGCGAAACGGATAGTGGAGCAACTGGCACAAAAGAAATATCCCATCGTGATTTTTGATCCGCACGGGGAGTATGCTAGCCTAGCCGAGGTGGCCAAACTGTCGGGACAGGTACGCAACTACTACGCCTTCGTTCGTGTGCTCGATGAGGACGCAAGCGATGTCGTAAGGCTTATTGGCGGACTCAGCGGTTCATCGTTGTCGCCTAGGATGGAAGATCTGTTTGGCGACTTATTTGAATTCGCCCAGCATATACTGACAGATCCCGAACAACGGCAGGAACTGAGAGATTGGCTGCTACAGATTCGCGATAACCAATATCTTTCTCAGTATGGACTTAATGATGATCTGTTCGGCATAGCGACCATAGGCGACTATGCCAGAGAACTGATCATCAGCGGAAATCAGCCCGTGCTCGCGCAATTGCAGAGTTGGGGGTACAACGGCGTTACAGGTCTGAACAGACGAGACGCAGAAACCCTGAAGGGAATAGCATGGCGTGCTCGCAAAGCTGCAGCTGCTTTGGCGCGCATGGCGTCTATAAACCGCCGGATCTCAAAGGGACAAGAGGCATTACCGACCGAAACTCGGCAGTTAGTGGATAAAGGACGGATCAGCGTAATCGGTTTGGCTGGGTATTCGTCCGATATCCGGGCAAGCATATACAGCCTTGTCATGGATAAACTATTCAATGACCGCGTCCAGGATTCGATTCGATTGCCATTCCTGTTGGTTCTGGAAGAAGCACACAACTTCGTGCCAGACACCCCGCTGAGCGATCCGGAGAAACAGGCGTTACAAATCACGAGGCAGATTGCGCAAGAGGGCCGAAAGTTTGGCGTCGGCCTGGTCATGATAAGCCAACGTCCGTCGCGACTGGATCAGACCGCTCTTTCTCAGTGCAACTCCTTTGTGATCATGCGGTTAGTGAACCCAGCGGATCAGCAGTTTGTTCGACGAGTGATTGAGACCATCGGGGAACAAGAAGCAAGGCTACTACCTGACCTCGATGTCGGGGAAGCCATCATTTCTGGGCAGAGTGTGCAGTTCCCATTACTAGTCCAGATCAAGCCACCTCAAGCGCGAAGCAAGAAGGAGGAAGAGGATCTGATCCGTGATGTCCTGAACTATACGGCGGGTAAGAACTAACAGTGCTTGTCGTGGCGGGCCTCACGCTCAAGAACCTAAATCCCCGCGTTTGGGACCCGAAATCGCCATACTACATTCCAGAACTCCGGGCCGTTATGGTTTCGTATGCAGATTTCCGCCGAATGCCCGCTCGAAGGAAGGCTGTGATGGAGAAGGGAATCCATGCATCCCTGAACATATCTGCGGAAGTGAGCGTCTACCTGGACAACGGCTCCTTCGGCCTTTTGGGCACTGAAGACACGGTATCAAGACATGAACGCGAAATCCTGAGAAAGGAGTATGAGGAATTCGTTGGCAAGGGCAAACCCGATTGGTGCCCTATCCCGCAGGATTTCATTCCCACCCCCCAAATGACACCAGATCGTCAGCGCCGGTGCTTCCTGCGCACAATGCGAGTCAATCGGGACTACTCACATGATGGTTATGTGCCGGTTGTTCACGTGGGCCAGTTCTTAACGAGATACCTTACCGCGATGCAAAGGCACGGGACGCTATCTTTGAAGCAGTCGATCGCGATCGGTGGAATCGTGCCAAACCTACTGCGCGCACCGAAAGCGATGCCCTACGTTGACATCTTGGCAGGACTCAAACGAGTCCGCGATACATTCGTCGACAGGAAGATACACATTTTCGGTGTCGGCGGAACGGCCACGCTTCACCTTGCGATCTTGCTGGGAATGGATTCCGCGGATTCAAGCGGATGGCGCAACCGTGCCGCTCGGGGACTCGTGCAATTGCCAGGCACCGGGGATCGCATGGTAGCCGATTTAGGCAGTTGGCGTGGACGAGCGCTCACCAAGGACGAACTGGAAGCGTTGCGTGCCTGCCCTTGTCCGGCTTGTGCGCAGTTCGGGTTGGATGGGCTGAAGGCGCGCGGCATGGACGGATTCTGCAACCGGGCGACGCATAATCTGTGGGTCTTGCTCACGGAGGCAAGAGATATAGAGTCCCATCTCTCAGATGGTAGCTACGCCCTATGGCACGAGCGTCACCTAGATAATTCAACTTACTTGCCACTCATCCGGCTAGCTCTGGACCAACATGTGTCACCCCTCCCGTAGAGTTGCCATCCCCACGTCCCCAACGACGCCTCAGCCATCCGGCTCCTATTTGAACTAAGCACTCAAGATGCCTTGGTCATGGTCGCCATCTACTCCCGATGACACGTAACCGTCTGAACCCGACCCCGGACTTAAAACGGTCGCAGTTCCCCCCTGCTTCTGAACGAACCAGCGGTACGGAAAATGGCGTTGTACTACGGTGCTGTGCGATGAGATAATAACGCTACTGGCAAGCCCAAGACTCAAGATGCCACGACTTGTGTCCGTCAGTTGCAGCGCTAGAGCGTCACGCTTGTGTTCGTCGAGCGCTCCAAAGCCTTCGTCAATGATGATGGTGCCCGCCTGCCCATGTGCGACGCGCTTATGCAGCGCCAGGGCCAGCGCTAAAGCGACGCGGAACTGCTCACCTCCCGACAGGAATTCGAAAAACCTGGGCTGAGCTACAGGGTCGCTAGTATCTACGATATGGATGTCCTGAAGGTGAACGCCACGGCCCCGACGTGCGGCACCGAGACGTATACGTAGCGGGTCTCCCAGCAAGGACAGAACCTCGTTTACCTCCTGAGCGATTTGCTGCTGCGCTTGTTCAGCCACCTGAACTTGAATCGGTCCACCTTCCTTCAAGAGGTCGGCAAGCTCAGAGTACGTCTCTGACTCCTCCGATGCGTCATTGATCTGCCGCTCGTACGTAGCGGATTTGGCACGCCGGTCAGTCAACCCATTCAGGTCCTCCTCGAGGCGCCTCTTGATATCGTTCTGAGAGAGTTCTGCCTCGCGCGCTTCCTTTTCGCACGCGTGGGCATCCTCGACAGGAATGCGGCACTTTAGATCAATTGCATCCATCGCTTGCAGTTTTTCCGTCAACTGGGCTTCGACCTGAGTCAACTGTCCACTCGCCCGTTCAAGTTCAGATAACCGCTCAGCTGATTCGCGTCGACTTTCCACACTCTGTCGTTCCGTCTCGTAAGCTTCGCGCGAGGCTAGGGCGGTAGCCCAAGCTGATCCGAGTTTCGCGGCGATATCATCAGCCTCCCCGTCTGCCGTGACGGCCTCACGCTTTCTTGAATCTGCACTGGCTCGCCCCGTCTGTATCTTTTCCGCGAGGGCCGTCACTTCCGTCAACAGGACGCGGATAGCTTCTTGAGCGCATCTCGACTTCTGATCCAGCAATTCAATCCTTGGGCTCCACTTCTCTGCCCACTTCTGCGCTGCAGCCGCTCGCTCCTGCAGGTCCTTGGGCTCTTCAGTCTCGCCAAGTGGCGGTGCATCGGCAGTCCGTCGGCCTCGTAGCGTCTTCAGGGTCGCGTTCATCTCCCGGACGCGTTGCCTCGCCCGATTGAGAGCGTCCGCTTCAGACTCTACGTTGTGCAAGCCATCGGCAACGCGGTCTCTTTCGTCGGCAACCCACCGTAGCGTGACTAGGTCGAGTTCTCCTTCGTATTCACTGTGATGCTTGATGATTTCAGAACGAAGGTTGTCGGATTTCCGAGTAACTTGATCGACGTTGGCCTCTAATTCGCGCAGGCCTTGCCGAGCGGATACAACCCGCCGTTGCGCATGCTCTTGCGTCCTCTGTCCCGACCGAAGATGCTTTGCGGTTCTCTCTTCTGCTGCCTTAGAGTCTTCGTGCTGCCGTTTTGTCTCCTGCAGTTTCCACTGCAGCGACTGTAGCGTCGTGGTCTCCGTGGCAAGCATTGCCTTCACATGAGCATGTCTGTCCTCGTCCAGTTCCTGGCCGCAGACGGGGCATTCGCCTTCCCCTCCAGAAAGACGGCCGTGGCTCTGGATGCGACCCTTGAGCTGCGCTACTTGCTCGTTCAACTGTTCGACTTGCTTCCCCAAGACAACACGGTCCATATGCGCCTGCCGTGCGCTCTCGTTCCTCTGTTCAACCACGGGGCCTACGATGGCACGACGCCGCTCGGCGACAGAGATGCACGCTTTCGCTGATGCGGCCGCTGCGTTAGCTCGCTCGAAATCCTGCCGGTAGGTGGCGAGCAATTCCAGCCGTACCAGCGCGTTTTCCCTTTTTCGCCACTCAGCCAACTCGGTGTCTTTGCCGTCAAGGAGTTCGACCTCTCGTGTCGTGCCTACTAGGCCGCATCGAGTCTCGGCTATTTCTGCTTCCAGAGAAAGGGCAATCGCCTGATTGCGCGTAGCTTCTACACTGCGACGCAAGGCGGGCAGTGCTTTTTCATTGAGTACACGGTAGTGTATCTCCGCCTTGGACAGTGCTGCTTGTTGAAGCCGACGGGCCTTCTCGTTGGTGTCGGCCTGGGCCAGCGCCTCTTGCGCTTCGACGCGCGTCCGTCCAGCCTCCTTCCTGCACCTCCAATGCCGATCGAGCATGGCCGCTGCGCGATCCCATTGTGCCACCAAATCAGCGTCACGACGGATGGCTGCCGCGTCTCCTATCAACTGTACAAACCGCTTCCGTTGCGCAAGCAATGCCTGTCGGTTCGCTTCAAGGCCGTTCCAACGCTCCGCGCCCCGCGAAATTGCCGCAGCATGCTCAACCTGCTGCTGTGCCATCTCCACCTCGGTGCTCGCGGATTCAAGCCTACATTCCAGCGCGTCCAAGGCCTCGTCTGAAACATCGCCCAAGGCGCTCAATCCCCCCTGCGCCTCCTTTTGGCGATCACTGGCTCGCCCAGCGCACTTTTGGGCGCGCTGGGACAGCTCGGTGTATCGGCTTAGGTCGAGCAGGCTAGCAAACCGTTTGATCCTGTCCGTCGCTGTCCCGTACTCTGAACGTGATCCCCGCAGAAAAAACGCAGTTTGTCCTTGTCGCAGAAATATGGCCGAGTGGAAGAGATCAACGTCCGGGAGGCGCGGCTTCAGCCAAGTCCACGCTGCCGCGACGCCATCGCCCACGTTGATTGGCCGCCATGTGCCCACGTGCTGGTCCCATGATTCTACCTGTCCACCGAGGTTGCCTTTCCTTGCATCCAAATGGCAAGTCACTCGGTAGCGCTCCTGTCCCAACTGTACCACGACCTGCGCCATCGCCCGCTGGGACCCATGCTTTACGAGCAAATTCACCCCCTGATCGCCCCCTCGGTGTCTTCCATATAGCGCGTACTCGACACCGTCGAACAAAGCTGATTTTCCAGATCCGTTTTCGCCGCAGACTAGCCAGAGCGGTGATTCGGTGAATTCGACCGCGCTGTCTTCATGGCTAAGAAAGTTCTTCAGCCGGATCGCCTCAATGATCATTGTCGAGCCTCGCTTGTCTCGCTCCACAACGTTTCAAACGCGGACGCCAGGCGGGTAAGCTTTGCAGGTTGCTCACTATACGCACTCTGCAAGTATCTCGTGACGGTACCGGGCACGTCTCCGGGATCTAGCCACGCTTCGTATTGCGGGGCAAGTGGCTCGGCATCGAACGCCCAACGAATAAGCAGGCGGGGTGCTGACCGGCGGATTTGCGCCTCCACTGCTCCACGCGATGCGACGGGCACTCCGGCAATCTCGAGTTCACCTAGCGGATCTATAGCAGTAACGGTGGAGCAGAAGTTATCCACGGCATCGACGCCGTCCAGCGTCTGCCGGACAAAAGGAGTGCAGGTAGACAGCGCTAGGGGCTCTACTGTCGCCACTCCTCCAGGCGAGGTCGGCACCTCCACCAGCAATACCTGCGGAGTGTAATCTCTCTCCCCTAGGTCCCAGCGGTCCGGCGCGCCAGAATACCATGTAGGCTTGCCCGCACCAGCTATTTCTTGGGTCAGATGCAGATGGCCCATGGCATTATAACTTGTGAACTGCGGGAGGCGGGACGGTTGTAGCCACAACTCCCGGTCGTAACCGGTCTCGAACGCCAGATCAGGCCTTAACTGGGCCCCTGTTAGCAGCATATGCCCTGTGAAAACGGAGGGTATCCCCGGGGTCGCTTTGCGATACAGTTGCTCCACGTAGTACGCCAGCAGTCCAGATAACCCGGCCATCTGCTCCTCGGGTTCCGCCTCGACCTCACGTGGCTGCTCCCGGAGCCATCGCGGCCCAATATATGGGAGCGCAACAATTTGGAGCCTCTGGTCGAATACTCGATAGATACCAGGCAAGTCTGCGACCATCAACGGCCATTGCGAACCACCTGCCATCTCGCTCACGAGGAGGCGCATCAGTTGGAACAGATCGAGCGGGTCGTGATTGCCCCGCAACAAGAAGACGACCCGGCCTCGCTGCAGGTGGGTCCTCAGCTGCTCCAGAAACCGCCTTGCAACCTGGGCATGGTTTCCCTCTACGCGATCGGCAAAGACATCACCGGCTACTAGCAGAATATCGACGTTGTGCTGGTCACAAAGGCTCAGCACCTCAGCCAATACACGTTGTTCGTCTTTCTGCCGTGACTTGCCACGCCAGACGCTCCCTAAATGCAGATCAGAAGTATGCATCAGCTTCATCGCTCACCTACCGATTTCCTCCGACCGACGGCCATTGGGCATTCACCCTTCCGGCAAATTCAGAGGGAAGTCGTACTGTGTGGTCCCATGATTGTCTTCATCCGTGAACGCGGATTGCAGATCGGCAGCTGACAGCGACTGGCGGTCAGCCTCCGCTTCCTTCATAGCCCACGCGGGGAACGGTACGACTATGTTCATCCAGCCACGACTCATTAATACCATCTTCTCCTCAGGACGAAGCGTGAGGGCACGCGCCTTCTGCGGCCGACTCAGCAAGTTGCTCCACGTCGGCGTCTCCAGTTCAACTGGGCTGCTAGCGCCCACTGCCTTTATCTCGCTGTTGCCAAAGATCGTTTCAGAAATCCTGCTCGCATGCTGTTGGGCGCCAAGGAGGATGATGCCTTGGCTTCGCAACTGCGCTGCCACATGCTCGAAGAGTCGAGTGATTGGGTCCCGCGCTCCGCGAGGCGCGTACAGACCAAGCTCGTCCAGCACGAGAAAGTACACCTGCCCAGGGATGCGGGAACGCATTTGGTGCTCCTTCACCTGGTGCAACACCGCGGCCACGACGAACCTCCGAAGATCGTTGGGGAGGAGTGCTATGTCGATCACCAATGGATCGGTCGTTCCCTGAGCAAGGACCCGTAAGGGACGTCCCCACCCTGTCCCATGGTCGAAGATCGATTCTCCCTCGCGCTCTAAGATCAATCCCAATCGACTTAACAGAGCCCGACAGGTGGCGAAAGCGTGGATACGGTGGTCCCGTGCGGGATGGTCAGGGTCCCGAAGTGCGCCGCGGAGCCATGTAACCAACTCCGCGAATGATTGTGGCACACCGCCACCAGAGCGCAACTGGAGGCCAGCGGGGTGTTCGTGGTCGGCATTGCAGTCCTCAGCGATTTCTCCCAGTACGTGGTCGAGCATGGCCATCATTGACTCGCTACTCTGAGTCTCCTCGGAGAATAGGAAGCTCCAGAGACCAAAACGAATCACGTCCGATAGAGTCCAGTAATAGGTGTGAGTCTGCCGCTGAGGCTGGCAAGGTCGTAGCACACGTGCCACACCACGGTTTACTGGTCCGGACCCAACAGAGCAGGGCGCGAAGAACTGCGCGCCGGTGAAGGGTTGCGGCGAGACGCCCATGCGTTCCCATAATGCCCGTCCCTTGGCATCCAAGTGTCGGTTCCTAGCGTCGATGAACATCAGGTCGTTGCCTTTTACATTGAAGACGATAGGTCTGACACTGAAAGGCTCTCTCTCCGGATTACCGTCATCCCAACGGTGGGTCAAGTCGATGAGCGAACGCAGGATCACCAGCAAGAAGCTGGATTTGGTGCCGTGTCCTGCCTGGCCAGTGACATTCATGTGCCCGGCGCGATCCCCGCAAAGGTCGCGCAGGTCGATTCGAGCAACCCCTACCGTGCCCGCGCCGCCATTTCGCAGGAGTCCGATGGGCAGGCTCCAATCCTGCTGAGTCATGACATCGGTCATGCTTTCGTAGTCGTACGCCTTACCAGCCTCCGCCTCGCTGGATAGGAACACGGCGCTTTGCTCTACCGGCGGGGTCAAGAAGGGAGGATCGGTGCCAAGGATTGTTGCTTCTGCAAAGGTTACGCCTTCAAGAGCAAAGGGAGGCTCGTAATCCAGATCGCCGTCAAAGGCATCCATCTCCTCATCGATGCTCCGCCTGCGGCTGCGTCGGTACACTTCTTCCACCACACCATAGTAGGTGATCTGCCTGCCACCGACACTGCTATCCGCATGCACCAGTTGAGTCTTCTCCACCAGCGTCTCTTGCGGTACCCAGAAGAAGAATCGCCCCGAGGTGGACTCGAACCGGACGGGCGAGGCGACACGACCGATACATGGCGGAACTGTGCCTCCCGTCAACTCGCACGCGCTGTCTTCAAATTGCTCGCCGGGAATGGGCGGATCGGGAATCGCCTTATTCATCGATTCCTGAGTCATGCTATACACCTCCATGGGATGCCGCCGAGAATGCCGTAGGTATGCGACCTTTACAGCGCTGTCAATCTATAGAATCTTTGCATAAGAATGCTCCCTGAGGTAAAGAGCGCCCCAAGAAGTTGTTCGGCCCGTACTATCGGGTGGAGTGAAACAGGCGCTCTCGCGTAACTACTATCTAGAGAGCGATAAGCGCAAAGCGTACGGCACAGGTGCGCCACATACTCAACATCAGGACTGCACGAGCTTGCCCGCGCTTCAAACCAATGCAATGGCAGCTCAATCCTCACCAGTCCCCAGTTCGGCATTGTGCTTTGTGCTCCCGAAAGGCGAAGATACCACGAGACCACCGGCAGCTTCGCCTTTGGCAGCGAGAACAGTGGGGTGCGCTCACCGGGCTCAAGATCATAGAGAAGTTGCAGTCCCCTGGCATGGAGGTAGTTTCGAGAATGCGTTTTTACGACGCCCACCACAGGAGACCATTGTTGATCGAATCCACCCGCACGCGGTTCAAGTCTCCCATCGACTATGGTAGGCTCAAGACTCGCCCGAGCCAGCACAGCTTCCTCCAGAGAACCCATTTCCGTGTTCGACCGATTCTGCGCCGCTTTCCGCATCTCTTCGAAGTCGTAGCTCAGCCGTCCCTGCGGAGGCCATGCCGAGAGCAGACGAAACCCGTGCCGCTGAAGGGCTGTTGCGAAATCCTCTACCTCGTCCCACGGAAAGGGCTCGACCACCATGGAAACCACGCGATCGACGGCTGTGAACTCGCGGCGGCACGTCCCGTCTACCACACGAACTGATACGGCGCCGATCTCCGCGAGCCGAACTGGTACAGGAAATCCACCAGGCGCACGTAGCCAAGCTATGGTTTGACCCACATCCTTGCCGTCGATAAACCGGCGGGGGCACTCCGGCCAAGTACGCGGACCCCAGCCCACTGGTGTCTCGATCGGTTGCGCCGTCCAGGCGTTCGCGTCCATCTCGTAGTCGAGGAACACGTCTCCCGCCTCGTTTACGTCCTCCGTGGGAGCGTCCAACAAAGACGGTTGTGGGGCATATGGCGCTACCCTCCGGGCCGCATAGTCCCGCAGGAACTCTAGTCCCATCACTGTTCCCTCATGGCAATCCCAGATCAGCCAGACGCCGCCGTATCGCCTGCTGGCTTACAAGGAACTCCGATGCGAGACGACGTGCCAGCACCTCCCTCCTAGCGCCGCATAGGTCGGTGTACCGGTTCGTTAGTGCCCGACAGGTCTTCTCGGGCATAAGCACCCCGGCCGCAAATCGATTGGCCTCGTCTTCAAATCGCTCTACATCCGTGCTATCGATCGGCTTCGCCGCGTAGTCGATAGTGATCCGCCCGACACCAGCGACCGCGTGCGTGCTATCGTCCGGCGGAGCCAACTCCTCATCGAATTCCAGGTTATCGTCCCCCCTATTGGCCGAACCTGCTTCGATCAATGGCATGAAATGAAGCAGGAAATGCCCCAGTTCGTGTGCAACAGTAAAGCGGCGACGCACCAGCGGGTCTCCTTGATTGACGAGGATCCATCCGCCAGCGGTGTTCGCATAAAGGAAGCCGGCAAGCGATACCGTCGAATCTCCGGACGTGACCATATCCCGCCCTGCCCGAGCCGCAAGATAAGTCGCAGCAGTGTGTCGGGTCAGGCATGACACTTCGTTAACGACCAGTGGCTGGGCCGCTATCAGTAGACGCAATGGGCTTATGGTGACTTCCGTTCCCTCTGTTTTCAATCCAGCCGCTGCGTAGGCTGCAGCAATAGCCATCGCCACGTTGTCCGCGCTTGGTGTAGCTGTCTCACTCATTACGCACCTCTCTTCGGCTACGTCGCCGAGGGCGCGAACGAGCGCGTGCCGCTGCTAGTTGCACTTCGCCTCGTTGGCGCGCAATTGCAAGCATCAGCGCCGCTCGCCGGAAGAGTTCCCAATACCGAGCGCTCGCCATCACCTGGAGTCGTGTTGCCAGGGAGAGGATCGTGGCCGAGGTAACCGGTGTAGGCAGAAGCTCCATGCTTGCTAGGAGTGTCCGATTGACCACCAAGTCCGCCGGCAGCAAAGGCTGCCCGATAGCATGCTCCGCCTGAAGTCTAGCGGCTACATCCCCTATGGTGATCGGTGCCGGGACCTCGTCCGAGCCTACGAGCGCGCTTGGCAGATGCCGAAGCATGAGCTCACGTATGAGCCTAGATTGCTCGCTCACCGGCTGGAGTCCTGCATCTGCGTGCAAAACGGCGTTTACATCTGCGATCTGCCGATCAAGTTCCGCATCGGAAATCGCCTCGGTCAGTACTTTGGCCACCGCCTCGAAATCCCCTCTATCGAAGGCTTGCACATACTCGTACAGCGAAAGTTCTCGGCGACGCTCATCATTTACATCGCGGTTGCCGTGCATTTACTGATCCTCTTTGCCAGCCCGCTCGGCGCGGTGGTATTCGGACGAAAGCCGGGCGATAGCCCGGCTAAGACGGACCCTTGCCGCGCCTGGTTTGATGCCCAGCGCGGCCGCGAGCTCGTCTCCCCGGAGGTTGTGTACAAACCTGTAGGTCAGCACGATCTGGTCGCTGGGTGACACGAGGTCTAGGAGCTCCTGGACGTGCTCCCATTCCAACGTGGCCATGTCGTACATTCTCGTAAGGCTCTCCCCGTACGTCTCCCCGTCGGCAGCATCTGCGACTGAATCCAGAGTGTGGTATGAGTGTCGTCGCTGCTCCTGCATGTCGTGCCTGCGGTACTCGCGCAGGATGTTGGTGGCGATCCCGAGTAGCCAAGCATGGACAGATCGTGAGGGATCGAAGTGCTCCGCTCGGTCCAATGCACGGGCTACTGCCTCCTGGAGCACTTCCTCGGCCAAGGCAGTAATATCCTCCCGCTTTCTCGGCAGTCTCAGTTGCTCGCCCATTCGCCATATCAAGACCTCGATGCCACGTCGCAAATCGTCGCAGACGAGCTCGATACCCTCGCATAGGGTCTTCATCTCAACCGTTCGCACTGACGCCCGCGACTGCATTTCGGGCATGTCGTTCGGTTTCACTACTTCACCTTTTCCCAAGCCCGGGACTATGGCAACTCTGCATTCAATCTTCTCACTATAGTATTGGTAGTTGCTCCCCGTTTTGTTACAGGTGGATATCAATTACATTGTGTGCTGGCCGACTCGCCGGTTTCTTGGATGGGCAGGATGCCCAGGCAAGGCGATGCGAAGGTAACGGACGACTGGCAAGTTGGACTGACGAGAACTTGCCTGTGCCCTTTCAGCCATTATCGCCTCATTCGACCAAAGCTGCAAGAAGGCGCAGTCCTGGCCGATATCCCGAGCACCTGGTGTGATCTTGTCAATTCTGTGGATAACTGCCTGTTCAACTCGCCCCCTCTTAGATAGAATGAAACCTGCTAGATGATCCACCTCGTAGGTCGTCGCAGCTTCCAGGTCAGACATTCACCCCGCGGGTGCTGAACAGGAGTACCAACCGTTGCCCGATTTTGTCCATTTGCACGTACATACGGAGTTCAGCCTGCTGGATGGGATGGGGAAACTGGGGGCGCTCATAGAGCGCGCTAGGGAGCTAGGGATGCCGTCTCTGGCCATCACCGACCACGGGGCCATGTACGGCGTCATCGACTTTTATCTGAAAGCCAAGGCCGTGGGCATTAAGCCCATCATTGGCTGCGAGTTCTACGTGGCCAACGGTAGCCGGCACGATCGCAACCCGGCCGACCGAGCCATTCATCATTTGGTGCTGCTCGCCCGAAACCAGGTGGGCTACCGCAATCTGCTCCAACTGACCACCAAGGCCAACCTGGAGGGTTTCTATTACAAGCCGCGGGTCGATCGGGAGATCCTAGCACAACATAGCGAGGGGCTTGTGGCTCTCTCTGCCTGCAACGCCGGTCAGATCCAGCGCCTGCTGCTACAGGACCGCATCGAGGAAGCGCGAGAGACCGCCCGCTGGCACGCCGAAACCTTCGACCGCTACTATCTGGAGATCCAGCGCCATAACATCCCCGAGCTCGACGTCATCAATCCGCGCCTTATCGCTCTATCTCGAGAGATGGGGCTGCCGCTGGTGGCCACCAACGACGTCCACTACGTTCGCCGCGAGCACAGCTACGCCCATGACGTGCTCCTCTGCATCGGGTCCAATGCCACTGTCAACGACGAGAAACGAATGCGGATGAGCGACAACTCCTATTATCTGAAGAGCGGCGACGAGATGGCCGAGCTATTTCACGATCTGCCGGAAGCTCTGAGCACCAGCCTGGAGGTCGCGGATCTGTGCGACCTGAATCTATCATTCGATCGCCTGCATCTGCCGGAGATCGAGCTACCCGAGGGCATGACCCCGGACACTTACCTCGAGAAGCTCTGCCGCGATGGTCTGGCCCGGCGCTACGAGAACCCGGATGAAACGGTCTGGCGTCGCCTGGACTACGAGCTGGACGTGATCCGGCAAACGCAGTTCGCCAAGTACTTCCTGGTGGTCTGGGACTTCGTCTCCTTCGCGCGCGGTCGTGACATCCCCCTGGGCGTGCGCGGCAGCGCGGCGGCTAGCATCGTGCTCTACTGCCTGGGTATCACCGACATCGAGCCCATCGCGGCCGGTCTGGTCTTCGAGCGCTTCTTGAACATCGAGCGCAAGGAGATGCCCGACGTGGACGTGGACTTCGCCGACGAGCGCCGGGGCGAGGTCATCGAGTACGTCAAGAACAAGTACGGACCAGACCACGTGGCCCAGATCATCACCTTCGGAACGCTGGGCGCCAAGGCGGCCGTGCGCGACGTCGGGCGGGCCCTGGGCATGACTTTCGCCGACGTGGATCGTGTGGCCCGGCTCGTTCCCACCGCGCTCCACATGACCTTGGACAAAGCCCTGCAGGAGACTCAGGAGCTGCGCGACCTTTGCGAGGCGGACAAAACCGTGCAGCACCTGGTGGAGACGGCCAAACAACTTGAGGGCATCTCGCGCCACGCCAGCACACACGCGGCCGGCGTGGTCATCTCCCGCGAGCCGCTGATGCTGAACGCTCCGCTCCAGCGCCCCAGCAAGGGAGACGAGCAGGGCATCGCGATGGTCCAGTACGACATGGGCTGCGTGGGCAAGATCGGCCTTCTGAAGATGGACTTCCTCGGGCTGATCAACTTGACCATCCTGGGCCAGACCAAAGAAATTATCAAGCAGCGGCGCGGTTTCCCGCTGGACCTAAACCAGATTCCGCTGGACGATGCCCGCACCTTCGAGCTACTCTCGCAGGGCGAGACCACAGGCGTGTTCCAACTCGAAGGCGCGGGCATGCGCAAGTATATCCGCGAGCTGCGCCCCGGCTCGGTCCAGGAGCTGATGGCCATGATCGCCCTCTACCGGCCGGGACCTCTGGCGCACATCCCGCGCTATATCGACGCGAAGCACGGACGCGAGGAGATCAAATACGTTCATCCCCTGCTGGAACCGATCCTGAAGGAGACCTACGGGGTCATCGTCTACCAGGATCAGGTGCTATTCATCGTGCGGGAAGTGGCGGGCTTTAGCCTCGGCCAGGCCGACATCTTCCGCAAGGCCATGAGCAAGAAGATCGCGGAGCAGATGCGGGCTCAGCGGGAGCAGTTCATCGAGGGCGCCAAGACCAAGGGGTTGACCGAGCGGATTGCCAACGAGATCTTCGACCTGATCGAGCCCTTCGCGGGGTATGCCTTCAACAAGGCCCATAGCGCCTGCTATGCCATGATCGCCTACCAGACCGCCTACCTGAAGGCCAACTACCCCGTGGAGTACATGACGGCCGAGCTGAACGCCCACGCGGGCGCGCAGGACAAGATGTCCATCGACGTCACCGAATGCCGGCGACTGGGCATCGAGGTGCGGCGGCCGGACGTCTCCGCATCCGACGTGCAGTTCTCGATCGAGGACCTGGAGAGCCCGTCCAAGGAAGGGATTGACGGAGCCATACGCTTCGGTCTGGCCGCCATCAAGAACGTCGGAACCGCGGCCGCCGAGGCACTGGTGGCCGCGCGCAAGAGCGAAGGTCCCTTCAAGTCGATCGAGGACTTCTGTCGCCGCGTGGACTTCAAGGCCATCAACAAGAGGGCCCTGGAAAGCCTGATCAAAGCGGGCGCCCTGGACTCTCTGGGAAACCGGGGTGCCCTGCTGAAGAACATCGACCGCCTGACCTCGCTGGGTCAGCAGCACCAGCGTCTGCGCGACAGCGGACAGGCCACCATGTTCGATCTGTTCGGCGCCGAGGTGCCGGTGCCGTTGCCCAGCCTGGATCTGTCGGGCGACGACGTCAGCCAGAGAGAGCGCATGGCCTGGGAGCGCGAGCTGATCGGGCAGTCCCTCTCGGAGCAGCCGCTTGCCGCGGCTATGGTGGAGCTGTCGAAGTACACCACCGCCTTCTGCGCCGAGCTCACCGAAGAGCATGACGGTCAGAGCGTAACAGTAGCGGGAACGATCATGACCGCCCGATTGGGCTACACCAAGGCCGGGAAGCCGTATTTCAGCATTTCCCTGGAGGACCTGAACGGCAGCCTGGAAGTGACCGTATGGTCCGAGCTTTTGGAGCGGACGCGCGAGATCTGGCAAGAAGACAGCATCGTAGTAGTCCAGGGCAAGGTGAAGGTGCGCGATGGCCGCGTCGGCCTGATCTGCGACGGGGTGGCGCCGTACGCCCCCGGCATGTCGGGCGAAGAAGTGCGCCAGTCCCTGATCACGGCGCCTACCCTGGCCAACGGGCGGAACTACGGCAACCGCGGCAGGTACAACGGATCTCGGGGCAAGCGCGATGAAGCGCCGGCCGTCTCGACATCCTCCGCCAGCGGCAAATCGAGCCCATCACCTGAGAAGAGGGTCCCCGCTGCTCCTCCGCCCGTGGCTGAGCCAGCGCCCCCGCCCGGAGTGCTGATAATCACCGTGGAAGGGCTCGCGGACGAGGAGTTGGCCCGACACAAGCTCGCCCAGTTACACAGCATCCTCAAATCCAATCGCGGCAACTGCCCCATACGGCTGGTGGTAAATACCACGCTCGGACCGGTCCAGTTGGACATCCGCGGTCTCTACGCCGCCTACACGCCGGAGCTATCCAGCCAGTTGGTGAAGGTGGTGGGCGAGGGGCGCGTGGCGTTGCGGGAGACGGCTTAGCGCCAGTGGGAGCTACTGCAAGTTATCGTGCTTGCCGATAGCCCTTCGGCGTGCTATGATGTAGGATAAGCAGCCGTGATCGCGCCTGAGCCCGGGCGACAGCCGGATCGGGACCACGCGCTGAGCACGAACGACCTTTTCAGAACAACCCCCTTGCCATAGAAATTCATCCTACCCCGGCTACCCCAGGACTGCGCGGCCGCGCCATAGCTTCGCGTGGAGAATACACATGAGCGTCGTTGTTCTTCCCAGCCAGGCGGCTAGACTGTTTCGCGTGCGCTGGCCGATCTGGGGTATCCTCGCCACCGGACTAATGCTGACCACGCTCCAGCGCGTCGCGCCGGGCGCGGTGGCCGACCAGGTTATGGCCGATTTCGGCATCTCTGGCGCCGTCTTCGGCGGGCTGGCCTCCCTTTACTTCTACATCTACGCCCTGATGCAGATGCCTTCGGGTATTCTGGCCGATCGCATCGGCGCTCGGAGGATCGTGACCGCCGGAAGTCTGGTGGGCGCGGTTGGGTCGCTCGTCTTCGCTTTCGCACCCAATCTGCTGACGGCCTACCTGGGGCGGTTTCTCGTCGGTCTTGGACTCTCGATAATCTTCGTCAACGTCGTAAGGGTGCAGACCGAATGGTTCCGAGGGCGAGAGTTTGGTAGCATGTCTGGTGCTCTAACGTGCATGGGCCAGGTCGGCGCCCTGCTGGGGACAGCCCCGCTGGCCATGCTGGCCACCGGAATCGGCTGGCGCTCATCCTTCGCGCTAATCGGATTCCTGGGAGCGGCGATTGCCCTGCTGAGCTGGGTGTTGGTCCGCAACCGGCCCGGGGATATGGGGCTACCGAGCATCCGCGAAGTGGAGATCCTGGAGCGAGGAGAAGCCATCAAGCAGGACCATCCCGCAGCCCCTCAGCCCCCTATCCTGAGCGCCCTGCGCATGGTTTTGGGCCACAAGCACGTCTGGCCGCCCTTCCTGTGCGGCTTTGGCTTCTACGGATCGTTCGTCACGTTTGCCGGCGTGTGGGGTGTGTCATACTTCATGCACACTTATGGCCTGCAACGCACCCAGGCAGCTATATATACGCTCGTCACCACTCTCGGGATGGTAATCGGCAGCTTCAGTGTTGGACTCCTATCTGATAAGATCTTCCACCGCCGCAAGCTCCCCTTCATCCTATTCGGAATGCTCTATGGTGTTACGTGGATGACCCTCTCGCTCTGGAATGGCGGGCGCCCGCCAGTGATCTTGATCCTGCCGATCTGCCTCTTGTTGGGATTCTTCTGCGGCGGTCAGATACTGATGATACCAATCGTAAAGGAGACTACGCCTCGACAGATCGTGGGCACGGCCGTGGGTCTAGCCAACATGGGCGCCATCGTCGGCGGTGCGTTCTTGCAGCCGCTGTTCGGCTGGGCGCTAGATCTGCGTTGGAACGGACTCGTCCGAGAAGGAGCGCGGATATATCCTCTCCCATCGTACCAGCTCGCCTTCTTCATCGGGGCCGTGTTCGTGGCCATCGGTATTCTCGGCACACTTCTGGCCAAGGAGACCTACTGCCGGGATATCGTCGGGTGAAAGGCGCTGAGACGGCATTGCCGCCTGAGCCGCACAGGCGATTATCGCTGAGCACTGGCGGTCCATTCCAGACCAAAGCCCTGGTCATCGCTGTTCGTCCTGCCCCGGCCACTCCAGGACAACGCGGCCGCGCCATAGCTTCGCATGGAGAATGCATATGAGCGTTGTAGTACTCCCAAGCAAGGCGGCTAAATTGTTGCGGGTGCGCTGGCCGATCTGGGGCATCCTCACCATCGCAATGATGCTGACCATGCTCCAGCGCGTCGCGCCGGGCGCGGTGGCCGACCAGATCATGGCCGATTTCGGCATTTCTGGCGCTGTCTTCGGTGGGCTGACATCCCTCTTCTTCTACGTCTATGCCCTGATGCAGATGCCTTCGGGTATTCTGGCCGATCGCATCGGCGCTCGGAAGATCGTGACCGTGGGAAGCCTGGGGGGTGCGGTTGGGGTACTCGTCTTCGCTTTCGCGCCCAATCTGTTGATAGCCTACCTGGGACGATTTCTCGTCGGTCTCGGACTCTCGGTCATCTACGTCAATGTCGTGCGGGTGCAGACCGAATGGTTCCGAGGCCGAGAGTTCGCCAGTGTATCTGGTGCTTTGACCTTCATCGTCCAGTGCGGCGCTCTGCTGGGGACGGCTCCGCTGGCCATGCTGGCCACCGGAATCGGCTGGCGCTCATCCTTCGTGCTGATCGGATTCCTGGGAGCGGCGATCGCCCTGCTGAGCTGGGTGTTGGTCCGCAACCGGCCCGCGGACATGGGACTACCGAGCATCCACGAAGTGGAGACCCTGGAGCGAGGAGAAGCTATCAAGCGGGACCATCCTGCAGCCCCTCAGCCCCCTATCCTGAGCGCCCTGCGCATGGTTTTGGGCCACAAGCACGTCTGGCCGCCCTTCCTGTGCGGCTTTGGCTTCTACGGATCGTTCGTTACGTTTGCAGGCGTGTGGGGTGTGCCGTACTTCATGCACACCTACGGCATGCAACGCACCCAGGCGGCCACGTATACGCTCCTCATCACTCTCGGTATGATGGTCGGCAGCTTCAGCGTTGGGCTTCAATCCGACAGGATCTTCCACCGCCGTAAGCTTCCCTTCATTCTGTACGGAGTTCTCTACGGTGTGATGTGGCTGGTCCTCTCGCTCTGGAATGGCGGACGTCCGCCCATAACCTTGCTCCTGCCGATCTGCTTGTTGTTGGGATTCTTCTGCGGCGGACAGGTACTCATGCTACCAATCGTAAAGGAGACCACGCCTCGACAAATCGTCGGCACGGCCCTGGGCGTGGCCAACATCGGAACCATCGTGGGCGGTGCGCTCCTGCAGCCGCTGTTCGGCTGGGCGCTCGATCTGCGCTGGGACGGACTCGTCCGGGAAGGAGCGCGCATCTACCCTCTCGCTGCGTACCAACTCGCCTTCTTCATTGGAGCCATATTCGTGGCCATCGGCATTCTCGGTACCCTCCTGGTCAAGGAGACCCACTGCCGGGACATCGTTGGGTGAGGGAAGCTGCGCATCGACTGGGAGAAGCACGACCGTCGTCCTACGCGAGACAGCCGCGCCCGCACAATTGACAGGCGGATGCCGGTATGATAAGGTATGCCACAAGGTGGGCAATAGCCGACAGATAAGCATATAACCCAAAGACGTCGAAAGAGAACAAGTAGGGGCGGCCCGGTTACACACAGAGAGCGGGCGGTTGGTGCGAGACCCGCAGGATGGCCGTTGACCGAAATACGCTCTGGAGTCGCAGGCTGAAAGACTCGCGAGTAGGCCGCGCCGGGAGCGCCCGTTATAGCGCCGGGGTATCATGGACAAAGACGATCCCGAGTACCCGCCGAGGCATGGGCAGCGATGCCGTGCGAAGTAGGGTGGTAACACGAAGGCCACGCGACCTCTCGTCCCTATGATGGGCGAGGGGTTTTTCATTTCTGGGCATGAGGTGAATATATGTGGTGTCGCGGGATCAGAGGGGCGACCACTGTCGAGACGAATACCAGGGACGAGATCCTCAGCGCAACGCGCGAGCTCCTGCAGAATTTGGTCGAGGCCAACGATTTCGCCCTGGACGACGTGGCCAGCGCGTATTTTACGACCACGCCGGACGTGAACGCCGAGTTTCCCGCTGTCGCCGCGCGCCAACTGGGTTGGAATCAGGTTCCACTACTATGCGGCCACGAGATGCAGGTGCCGGATAGCCTGGGACGATGCATTCGCGTACTATTGCACGTGAACACAGAGAAGAAGGCCGGCGAGATCACCCATATCTACCTGAGAGGGGCGGTCGGTCTGCGTGATCCAAACAAAGTGCCCTCGATCGAGTAGGGGCCAGGGGTTAGGGGTTGGGGGCTGGGGGACCAACCCCTAACCCCTAACCCTCAACCCCCAAACCCATCCGGAGGACAGAGCCATGATCGTCATAATGAAGTCTGAAGCGGGGACCAGGGAAATCGACGCGGTCCTCCAGCGCCTGAATGAGATGGGACTGTCGGGCCATCTATCGCGCGGGGTGGAGCGAACCATCATCGGCGTGGTGGGGCAGACCTTCCCGGAGCTGAAAGAGATGCTCAATGCGCTAGAGTACGTGGAAGACGTGGTCCCGATCAGCAAGCCGTTCAAGCTGGCCAGCCGCGAGTTCCAGCCGGAGGACACCATCATACAAGTGGGGAATGTGCGCATCGGCGGCCCCGAAATAGTTGTGATGGCTGGTCCCTGCGCCATCGAGTCTGAGGATCAGCTCATGGATACCGCCCGCGCGGTCAAGGCGGCTGGAGCCACGATTCTGCGAGCGGGGGCCTTCAAGCCCAGCACGTCACCCTACAACTTCCGCGGGCTGGGCAAGGAAGGTCTCGAGTTGCTGGCCGAAGCGCGGAAGCAGACCGGGCTGCCCGTCATCACCGAGGTCCTTACCCCCGCAGATGTGGAACTGGTGGCCCAATACGCCGACATCCTGCAGATCGGCACGCGCAACATGCAGAACTTCGTCCTGCTGGAGGAAGCCGGCCGCACCAACAAACCTGTCATGCTGAAGCGCGGCATGTCGGCCACTCTTCAGGAGTGGCTGCTATCGGCTGAATACATCCTGGCTCGTGGCAATGGGCAGGTCATGTTGTGTGAGCGCGGCATTCGGACCTTCGAGACCTACACACGCAATACTATGGACGTGGCCGCCATCCCGGCCATCGCCAAGCTTAGTCACCTGCCCATCATCGCCGATCCCAGCCACGCCGCCGGACGCTGGAGCCTCGTGAGCCCACTGGCCCTGGCCTCGATCGCCGCGGGTGCGGACGGACTCATCATCGAAGTGCATCCTTCGCCGGACCATGCTCTAAAGGACGGCGCGCAGTCGTTAAACTTCGAGAATTTCGGGCGCCTGCTGCCGCAGGCCGAGAGCGTGGCCGCGGCGGTGGGACGGCGGCTGGCCAAGCCAACGGTAACTATCTAGCCGACAGATGGCCCCTATCGTGGGAGCATAGGCGTCTCGTTAGGAAGTGTGCGTGTACGAGGTCCAAACGCCCGTCTTTCAGGGTCCGCTCGACTTACTGCTACATCTCGTCGAGAAGCGCCAGTTGGAGATCACCAAGGTCTCCCTCCTGGAGGTGACGGAGCAATACCTGGAGCACCTCCAGCGTCTGGAGAACCTCAGTCTGGACGCCATCTCCGACTTTCTGGTGGTGGCCGCCAAGCTGATGTTCATCAAGTCGCTGAGCCTCCTGCCTCGTCCGCGCACGGTCAGCGAAGAGGAGGAAGATCCGGGCGAGGAGCTGGCACGCCAGCTTCTAGAGTACCAACGGGTCAAGGCCGCCGCCGAGCAGCTCAAGGCTCTCCACGAGCGAGGGCAGCGCAGCTACCAGCGTTCGGTTCCGCCCGAGCGCCCGCAGTTGCCACCTGGTCCTATCGAGGTCCGCCCCCTCGACCTGATGCGGGCCATGCAGCGTGTGCTCGGACGAATCACCGAGCCGCCAGCGGCCACTGTCCAGCTACGGACCTACACCATCGGCGAGCAGATGGTGGCCATCGAGTCCGCCGTGGCGCGGAATGGGAGAGTGAACTTCTCTCGGCTCGTAGAGGTTTACCAGGAGCGCCAGGCCGTGATCGTGACCTTCATGGCCCTGCTGGAGCTGATCAAAGCTCGCCGCGTGAGCGCCTGGCAGAACGAAATATTCGGCGACATCCTGCTCACACCGTATCATCCCAGCGAGGCCGATGGCTCATCGGACAACGCGGCAGTTCTCGCAACCGAGAGCTAATGTTGTGCAACTAATGAACTGATGCGTATCTGCCGAATCCGACCGATCAATCCGATCGGACCGATCCAACCGATTCGCACTTCTCTTTGCCTCTCAGGTCACGAGTGACAGAGCTAGTAGTCGACCACAGTGGGCTGTAAAGCTCTCATTGTGCCAACTGACGCTCGACGTGTGAACAGCCGCCCGACGCCCGAACAGGCGTACGATTGTCATCCTGAGCCGCAGCGAAGGATCTCGTCGTTGGAGGGGCGAAGAGCGCCCGGGTCGCGAGAAAAACCTTACTGGAACGACAAACGATGAACCGTTATGCGCTGATGCTAAGACCAAACCGTGCCAGAGAGAAGCCCATCGCTGAGCCCCTCTCCCACAGCAGGACAGAATCTCTGCCTAGCGCGAGCGGTCGCCTATCTTGCGGAGTTGTTCTACCGCTTCCTGAGCCCACGGCTCCGCCTGCGCGGTCGCGGCGCTCGGCGGCGCCCCCACGTCGAACAGCACGACCCCGACGTGCATCTGGCTCATATTGCTCGGGTCCACCGCCGCCACTATGTAGGTGTAGCGCCCGTTTGGCACCACGTTCCCCCCGCTGTCCTTCCCGTCCCAACTGTAGCTGACCGCTCCGAACGGATTGATCGCCCAGGGGAAGACCTTCACCTGGCTACCCTGTGCATCGACAATCACCGCCGTAGTGAACCCTCCTCTCGCCAGAGACAGGCTGAACCCGAGGGAAGCATTCCCCGCCTCTGGATAGTACGGCCTTGGAGTAACCGTCATGTTGGAGATGACCGGACTGATGTTGACGAGATCCGAGCCGACGGCCAGGGCGTTGCCTCCTGCATCCAGACAGACGGCATAGTAGGCATAGAGCCCCTCTCCCAGCGTGGTACCTCCCGCGTTCTTGCCATCCCAGGGCACGCTCTGGGTACCCGCCGAGCGTGCCCCCAAGCCCCAGTACTTCAGGACACCGGCCCCGTTGATGTCGAAGATGGCGGCCACAGTGTTGCTACATGGGGCCGTGAGGTCAAAGCTCAGAGTCGTCCCGGACTTCAGCGGGTTGAAGGGTTTGGGCGAGGCGTGCACGTTGCGAACGGTTACGGTGGGTGCCGGCGTTGGGGTGGGTGTCCGCGTGGCTGTCTTCGTCGGCGTAGACGTGGCCGTAGGGATAGGCGATTGGGCGGCTGCATAATGCACAACGAAACCGTCCCACGGTGTATTTCCCACTGCCCATCCCTCGGTTGCAGAGACCATAAACACTGACCTGAGCGGATTGGCTGTCGGACTGGGCACGGTCTGCCAGGTGCCGTCCGTGTAGTGAAGGATCGTGCCACTGGTTCCTACCGCCCAGCCCTCGCTCGGTGAGAGCATGAAGACAGACCAAAGCCAGCCGCTGGTCGTACTGGTTATAGTCTGCCAAACGCCGCCGCTGTAGTGGAGGATCGTGCTAAAGTCTCCTACAGCCCATCCCTCGCTGGCCGAGACCATGAACACGGAGAAGAGGTGGTTGCCGGTAGGACTGGTCGCGAGCTGCCAGGCGTTGTCAGTGTAACGGAGGATCGTGCCATTGAATCCGACGGCCCAGCCCTCGCTCGCAGAGACCATGAATACGGAATCGAGCCAGTTGCTCGTCGGACTGGGCGCAGTCTGCCACGCACCGCTTGTGTAGCGAAGGATCGTGCCAAAGTTTCCTACAGCCCATCCCTCGCTGGCCGAAACCATAAACACGGAGAAGAGGTGGTTGCCGGTAGGACTGGTCGCGAGCTGCCAGGCGTTGTCAGTGTAACGGAGGATCGTGCCATTGAATCCGACGGCCCAGCCCTCGCTCGCAGAGACCATAAACAGGCCATACAGTGGGTTGCTCGTTGGACTAGCGGCGGGATGCCAGGCATCGCCTATGTAGTGGAGGATCGCGCCATCAGATCCAACCGCCCAGCCTTCACTTGCCGAAACCATAGACACGTCATTGAGTTGTCTGCTCGCTGTACTTGTCAACGTCCGCCAGTAGCCGCCAGTATAGTGGAGCATCGCACCGCTGTATCCGACCGCCCAGCCTTCGCCCGACGAGGACATTGACACGGAATAGAGGGATGTACCTAAGGGGCTGACATATTGCCAGGCGCCGCCAGTGTAGCGGAGGATCGCGCCGTTGCTTCCCACGGCCCAGCCCTCATTCGCCGAGAGCATGGTCAAGCCATACAAGCCTTCACCTGAGGGGCTAGATACGCTTTGCCAGACGCCACCCGCGTAGTGGAGGATTGTGCCACGCTCTCCCACGGCCCAACCCTCGCTAGCCGACACCATGACGATGGAATGTAGCCAGTTGCTGCTGGGACTGTCCACGGCTTGCCAGGTGCCGCCGGTGTAGTGGAGGATCCTGTTATCATACCCTGAGTATCCACCAACTGCCCATCCCTCGCTCGCCGAGACCATGGAGACGGAACGGAGCCAGCTGCTGCTAGGGTTGGCCGCAATCTGCCAGGTGCCACCCGTGTAATGGAGGATGACGGCGGCCCCGACAGCCCAACCCTCGCTGGCAGAAAGCATGCTAACGGAGTAGAGGACGTTGTTCGTCGGACTGGCTGCAGTCTGCCAGACACCGCCCGTATAGTGAAGGATCGTGCCCTTCGCTCCCACTGCCCATCCCTCGCTGGCCGACAACATGAAGATGGAAAAGAGCCAGTTGCTCGTCGGACTGGGCGCGGCCTGCCAGGCGCCGCCGGTGAAATAGAGAATAGTGCCACTGGCTCCTACCGCCCAACCCTCGCTCGCCGAGACCATCGCAACAGATTGGAGCGTGTTCTGGCAGGCCAGCCCAACGCTGGGATCGCATCGCCAACTTGGCGTTTGGGCAGCCGCGAGTGCGGAGAGAGGCGCACCAGCAGATTGGGGTGCAGTCCGTTCCTGTGCAAGCGCCCCCTGGCTGTGCTCACTCCTTGCCGCGGGCTCACTGAGCGCAGCGGCGGCGATTCCAACTGAACCGAGGAGGCTCAGAAGAAAGAACAAGCATAGCACCAAGCGCAAGGATTGCTTCATGAATCGCTCCTTTGTCCACCGACGATAGCCAGGAAGTCCTAGGCCAGCAGAGTTACTATATGATAGCACGTTTGGTTGGCGCGATCAACCTTGACAACACCCCCTCCACCAGCTATACTGGCACCAATAGCATACAGACATCGACTGCGAGCAAGACTAGTAGGACTCTAGCGAGGTTCAGAGAGCCGGGGAAGGTGCGAGCCGGTGCCTGCGCAGAGGGCTGAATGGACTTGGGAGTTGCAAACCGAAAGGTTTTATAAACAGACCGAGTAGGCTTTGCCGGAGTTACCACCGTTATCAGGGTGTAGAGTATCGGCCGCCCGCCGTTTCGGACGCGACCTGTACTCGTGTAGAGATGATGGCTGACCGGGCCGATCCGGCCCACGGCTGACCATCGACAAGGGTGGCACCACGAAGTTGACCTCTCGTCCCTTTGAGGATGAGAGGTTTTTGTTTTTGGGGGAGACAGCATGTTTCAACCCTCTTTGACCGAGTTCAAACGCCTGGCCGAGCGCGGCAACCTGGTGCCCGTCTATCGCGAGATCGTGGCGGATATGGAAACGCCCGTCTCCGCCTTCCTCAAGATCGCGCGCGGCGGCTATTCATTCCTGCTGGAAAGCGTCGAGGGCGGCGAGCGTCTGGCCCGCTATAGCTTCATCGGCACCGAGCCCTACAAGGTCGTCCGGGCGGCGCCTGACGGGGGGCGCGATCCGCTGTCCCTGGTGCAGGAGGAGCTGGACCGCTACACCTACGTGGAGCTGCCCGGCCTGCCCCGCTTCGTCGGCGGGGCGGTGGGATACCTGAGCTATGAGACCGTGCGCTACTTTGAAGAGCTGCCCGCGGCACAGGCCGATCCCCTGGGGCTGCCCGAGGCCGTGATCATGTTTACCAATACCCTGCTGGTGTTCGACCACCTGCGGCACAAGATCAAGGTCCTGACCCACGCCCACGTAGAGAACGGCGACGCGGAGGCGGCCTACGAGCGGGCCCAGGAGCGTATCGACCAGTTGGTCTCCCGCCTTAGGCAGCCCGTCTGCGGAATGCTCCCGAACGGCTCGCTCTCGCCCCAGCCCTGGCAAAACGTCGACGCCGGCGCTACGGGCATGGCTGAGGCGAACATGACTCCGGAGCAGTTCTGCTCCATCGTGGAGCGCGCCAAGGAGTATATCCTGGCGGGCGATATCATCCAGGTGGTCCTCTCCCAGCGCCTGGCCCGATCGCTGACCGCGCACCCGTTCACCGTGTATCGGGCTCTGCGCACCATCAATCCGTCGCCCTACATGTACTACCTGCACCTGGACGATTGCCATGTGGTGGGGACCTCGCCGGAGCTGCTGGTGCAGGTGGACAACGGGATCGTCTCCACCCATCCCATCGCCGGCACGCGACCGCGCGGGAAGTCCGTGGACGAGGATCAGGCCCTGGAGCTTGAGCTGCGGGCCGATGAGAAGGAGCGGGCCGAGCACATCATGCTTCTGGACCTGGGACGCAACGACATCGGCCGCGTCAGCGAGCCTGGCACAGTGCGCGTCACCCAGCAGATGGAGGTCGAGCGCTACTCTCACGTGATGCATCTGATCTCCCACGTGGAAGGCCGGCTGAAGGCGGGGCTGACACAGTACGACGCACTGCGGGCCTGCTTCCCGGCCGGCACCGTCTCCGGGGCGCCGAAGATCCGCGCCATGGAGATCATCGCCGAGCTGGAGCCGGATCGCCGCGGTCCGTATGCCGGAGCGGTCGGCTACTTCAGCTACTCGGGCAACCTGGACACAGCCATCACCATCCGCACCATGGTCGTGAAGGACGGCGTGGCCTACGTCCAATCTGGAGGCGGCATCGTGGCCGACAGCGTCCCCGAGAAGGAGTACGGCGAAGCCATGAACAAAGCCCGCGCCCTGCTAAGAGCCATCGACGAAGCTAGTACGTTGGGGGCTGGGGGTTAGGGGTTAGGGGTTGGTGGGACGATCCCCCAACCCCCAGCCCCTAACCCCCAAGAGCCGGAGGAGGCAGAATGAACGTCAAACAAGCCATCGCGACCGTGATAGAGGGGCAGTCGCTCAGCATGGACGAGGCCGCGCAGGTGATGGACGAGATCATGAGCGGTGAGGCGACCCCAGCGCAGATCGGCGCTCTGATGGTCGGACTGCGCATGAGGGGAGAGACGGCCGAAGAGGTAGCTGGCTTTGCCCGTACCATGCGCGCCAAGGCCACGCCGGTGCAGGTCTCCGCGCCGGTGGTGGACACGGCCGGCACCGGGGGAGACGGCGCCGGCACCTTCAACATTTCGACGGCCGCCTGCATCGTGGCCGCCGCGGCGGGCGTGCCGGTGGCCAAACATGGCAATAGGGCGTTCAGCAGCCGTTGCGGCAGCGCCGACGTGCTGGAGTCGTTGGGCGTGCGCATCGATCTGAAGCCGGAGCAGGTGGCCAGTTGCATCGAGCGGATCGGCATCGGCTTCATGTTCGCGCCCCTTTTCCATCCGGCTCTGCGCCACGCCATGGGACCGCGCCAGGAGCTTGGCATCCGCAGCATCTTCAACATCCTCGGCCCACTGTCCAATCCGGCCGGCGCGCCGTACCAGGTGATGGGGGTGGCCAACGCCCAGCTAGCACCATTGATGGCCGACGTGCTCCGCCATCTGGGCTGCAGCCGCGCTCTGGTCGTCCACGGCGATGGGCTGGACGAGGTCTCCGTCTCCGGTCCCACCACCGTCTACCACGTGGAGGAGCAGACCATTCGCTCCTACCAGATCTCCCCTGAGCAGTACGGGCTGGCCCGTGCGCCGGTGGAGAGCGTGCGGGGCGGAACGGCCGAAGAGAACGCCCGGATTGTGCGCTCGGTCCTGTCCGGCGATCCGGGTCCCAGGCGTGACGTGGTACTGCTCAACGCCGCCGCTGCCCTGATAGCCGGGGGTGCGGCAGCCGAGTTTGCCGATGGAATCCGCGTCGCCGCCCAGACCATCGACAGCGGCGCGGCCCGCGGGAAGCTAGATGCACTCGTGCGGACTTCGCAAGAGTTGGCGGCCGTGTAACGAGGGATTCGATGACGACATACCTGGACCGCATCGTCGCCGATAAGAGAGATGAGCTTCGTGAGCGCCGGGTCGAGATGCCGCTGGCGCGGTTGGAGGAAATGGCGGAAGTCGCTCCACCGCCTCTGCCGTTTGCGGCCACCTTGCGGGGACGGGGCGTTCGGATTATTGCCGAGATCAAACGGGCCTCGCCGTCCAAAGGTGCGCTGAATCTGGCGCTGGACCCGCCCCAGCTGGCTCTGCAATACGCTCGCCATGGGGCCGCGGCCATCTCGGTTTTGACGGAGTCGCGCTACTTCAAGGGCAGCATCGAGTTCTTGCCCGCCATCGGAGAGGCGCTGCGCGCGGCCGCGGCCCGCGTGCCGCTTCTGCGCAAGGACTTCATCTTCGACAGCTATCAGGTCGTGGAAGCCCGCGCCTATGGCGCCGACGCGCTCCTGCTCATCGCGGCCATACTGACGGATGCAGAGCTCCACGAGCTGGGCGCCTTGGCGCGGCAGCTCGGGATGGATTGTCTGGTCGAGGTGCACGACCGAGCGGAGATGGAGCGGGTCCTGGCGGCCGGCGCCACCGTGATCGGGATCAACAATCGCGACCTGCGCACCTTCGCCGTCGACCTCGCGACCACGCTGGAGCTGTGTTCCTTCGTCCCACCCGTGGCCACGGTGGTCAGCGAGAGCGGGATCCGAACTGCGGCGGATCTGGTGCTGCTCCACCAGCATGGCGTCCAGGCGGCCTTGATCGGGGAGACGCTGGTAACGGCCTCGGACGCCACGGCCGTGTTGCGGGAGCTCGTTCAGGCCTGCTGGTAGTGCGATATAGCGCGTCTCATGCGTGAAGTCCTGGCCTAGGCGGCGCTCCATTGCTAATTGGAGACTAAACGCCACCGTGTACGTAGTGTATAATGACGCCACTTACGTCGGCGTCGCACCCCACTACGTGAAAAAAGGGGGACCACCGTCGTGGTCAGGACCAAGATCTGTGGAATCAGTCGTGTTCGCCATGCCATGGCCGCCTGGGAAGCTGGAGTCGACCTGATAGGGCTGGTATTCGCCCCGAGCCGCCGGAAGATCACCCTGGAGCAGGGCGCCAGGATCGTCACCATTGTGAAGGACCGCATCCCCATGCCCGACCAAAAGTATCCGTTTCAGATGATCGGGCTGGAACCCGCCCGCCCGATGACGCGGCCATGGGAGACCATGCCATCGACGCCGGCCTTTGTCGGCGTCTTCGTCAATCAAAGCTACGACGAGATCATGCGGACCGTAGAGAGCTGCCGTCTGGATTACGTCCAGTTGCACGGGGACGAAACACCGGAGTTCTGCCGGCAGCTCGGTGTGCCTGTCATCAAGGCAGTGCGTCCCGTAGAACCGCAGGATGCGGCAGAGTGCAAGGAGTACGTGTCCGCGGGGGCTCTGCTACTATTCGACACGTACGCGGCGGACAGCTACGGCGGAACCGGTGTGCTGGGCAACTGGGCGCTGGCCGCCGAGCTAGCGCAGCTCTACCCGCTCATTCTGGCAGGCGGCTTGGATCCGGAGAACGTGGCGGCCGCCATCCGCATCGTGCAGCCCTGGGGCGTCGACGTCTCTAGCGGGGTGGAGACCTTCGGATCCAAAGACCTGGAGAAGATCAGATCCTTTCTCCAGGCGGTGCATAGCACCGCTGGACCCGCCCATGATCGTCTGCCGTAGGCTCTTCCCCTCCACCTCCCAAAGTGGAGCGTGGTGAGGATCTGCCCCGCCGTGCGGGGCAGATCCTCACCACGCATACCAACCGGGGAGGGGGGAATCGCCATGTCCGCCCCGGGTATCGGGGAACGCCAGTCGGACCCCATGTCCCTGGCGTCGCAAGAAAGATGAGGTCAGCCAATGTCGGGATCGAGATCGGAAACAAGCAGAGAGGATATCAGGGCGAGGCAGGCGATCGGCGCACTCGAATCTGAGCAGTTGCCGGATGCTCGCGGACGGTTCGGGCCGTTCGGCGGCAAATACGTGCCAGAGACCCTGATGCCGGCCCTGGCCGAGTTGGACCAGGTCTACCGCCAGATGTGCCGCGACGAGGCTTTCCAGCGGCAATTCGATGATCTCTGCGCCAACTACGTCGGCCGTCCTACCCCGCTCTACTACGCTCCCAAGCTGACCGAGCACCTGGGCGGCGCCCGCGTATACATCAAGCGCGAAGACCTGGCTCACACGGGAGCCCACAAGATCAACAACGCCCTCGGCCAGGGCTTGCTGGCCCAGCGCATGGGCAAGCGTCGGATCATCGCGGAGACCGGCGCCGGACAACACGGCGTCGCCACGGCCACCGTCTGCGCCGCTCTCGGCATAGACTGCGTGGTCTACATGGGCGAGGAGGATATCCGCCGGCAATCGCTCAATGTCTTTCGCATGAAGCTTCTGGGCACTGAGGTCCGCCCTGTCTCCAGTGGCAGTCGCACGCTGAAGGACGCCATCAACGAGGCCATCCGCGACTGGGTCACCAACGTGCAGACCACCCACTACATCATCGGCAGCGTGGTCGGGCCACATCCCTACCCTCTGATCGTGCGCGACTTCCAGTCGATCATCGGCCGCGAGGCGCGCCAGCAGATGCTGGAGAGCACGGGACACTTGCCGGACCACGTCGTGGCCTGCGTCGGTGGCGGCAGCAACGCCATGGGGATGTTCCACGCTTTCGTGCCCGACAAGGACGTCCGACTGATCGGCGTAGAGGCGGGCGGACTGGGCCTGGCAACAGACCAGCACGCGGCGAGCTTATGCGCCGGACAGGTGGGTGTCTTGCACGGCGCTAAGTCCTATTTGCTGCAGGACGAATGGGGACAGATCCGCGAGACGCACAGCGTCTCGGCCGGGCTGGACTACCCCGGCGTAGGTCCCGAGCACAGCTATCTCAAGGAGACGGGGCGAGCAGAGTACGCCTCCATCACGGACGAGGAGGCCTTAGAGGGCTTCTCCCTGCTGTGCCGCACCGAGGGCATCATCCCGGCCCTGGAGTCGGCCCACGCCGTGGCCTACGCGGCCAAACTGGCTCCAACCCTGGGAAAGAAAGAATCGGTGCTGATCTGCCTCAGCGGGCGAGGCGACAAAGATATGAGCACCGTGGCCGAGGCCATGGGGATCGCGCTGTGAGAAGGCGCGATGCACATTGTCGCGGAGCGGCGCAGGTGCGTCTTTGCTGGGAGCGCGGGCATTCTGCCCGCGCGAGCGCTCGCGCCGGCAGGATGCCCGCGCTCCCAGGAGGCCCATCTCCTTTCCACAATAGTGTGCATCACACGTTGAGAGCTGTTGCACTGCAACATTTGGTGGAGATTCCGAGGCGCGTCAACTCGTGAACGACAGCACCGAACGTAAGCTACCCACAGTGCCCTGGACCATCGGCGATATAATTCGGGCCGTCATCCTGCTGGCCTTCGGGATCATCGTCCTGAATGTGTCGCTGCTGGCCGTCGTGGCTGTTCAATCCTGGCTGGGAAACGCAGCCATGTTTTCCGAGCTACAGCGGTCCCCCCTGGTGATCGGCCCGACGCTGATCGGCGGAGAGGCGCTGTTCTTTCTGGCGGCATGGCTGTTCAGCGTCCGTAAGTACGGCGGGGACTGGAAGTTGCTGGGCTATCGCGTCTTCCCGTCGAGCCGGGGTCTCTCCCTGGCGATCGTGGTCGTCGTTTTCTGCCTGGCTGTGAACGTCGTCTACGGACTGATTCTCAACGCGCTGGGGCGCCAGGACTTGATCCCACGCCAGCCCGTGCTGGACCAACTGGGACGCGGACCGCTAGGGGTAGCCATCCTGTTCCTGGCCGCTTCCGTCGCGGCACCGCTGGCAGAGGAGACGTTCTTTCGTGGATTCCTCTTTCCAGGTCTGGCCCGCCGTCTTGGGACTATCCTGGCGGCCGTCATTTGCGCCGCGGCCTTTGCCGCCGCCCATTTCGAGATAGGCGCCCTGGCGCCCATCTTCGTCCTGGGACTGGCCCTGACCTGGCTCTACTACGAGACGCGCTCTCTGTGGCCGTCCATCCTCGTCCACGCAAGCTACAATACGCTGGCGGTCCTCGCGACGCTGCTCGTCCAGCAGGGATAACGGGGGGACGGAGGGGCGGGGACGAAAAGGGGAAGAGGGGAAAAGGCAAAAGGGAATGAAAACAATGAGCAGAATCGAAGCGAAATTCGCCGCGCTACGCGGCAAGAAGAGACTGGGTCTGATCGCCTACCTGACGGTGGGGTATCCCGACGTCGAGACGACGCTGGCCATGGTGCCGGCCCTGGCGGAGGCCGGCGTGGACGTGTTCGAGCTGGGCGTGCCATTCAGCGATCCTCTGGCTGATGGCGCCACCATCCAGCACGCCAGCCACGTCGCCCTGGAGCGCGGGGTCACACCGGGAACCTGCCTGGAAGTAGCCGGCGAGCTGCGGAGGCACGGCCTACAGCAGCCGCTCATACTCATGGGCTACTACAATCCGATCCTGCGCTACGGTGTGGAGCGTTTCTGCGATGCGTCGCGGCGCGCGGGGGTGGACGGCTTCATCGTGCCGGACCTTCCGCCCGAGGAAGCCACCGACCTGCACGTGGCGTGCAAGCCACGCGGGCTGGCCCTGGTTCCACTGCTGGCCCCGACGGCCTCTGAGGAGCGCATCCAGACCGTCGTAGGAACCGCCAGCGGCTTTGTCTACTGCGTTAGCCTCACCGGGGTGACCGGAGCACGGCGCGACCTGTCGCCTGAGCTCTTCAGTTTCCTAGACCGCGTTCGGACCCAGACCACGCTACCTCTGGCCGTGGGATTCGGCATCTCCACGCGGGAGCACCTCGACGCCCTGACCGGTCGAGCGGACGCAGCGATCATCGGCAGCGCCCTGATTGACCTTGTGGGCAAGCTTCCTGACGGCGAGCGCATCGCCGGCTTGCAGAAATACGTGGCGAGCCTGCGCGATTAGGGCGCCAGGCTCGCCATATGCTCGTCGCCGTATGGCCCGTGCCGGAACGGCGAGTTAGCGATGAGTCTCGCTGGGAACCAGCAGCCTGTAGAACAGGCCGGCCGTCAAGAGGGTCGGAGCCCAAAGGCCCACGAAAATGCTCTCCCACTTGCGACCTGAGAAGAACAGGGCCGCCGACACGGCGATACTGCCCCCGACGATCATCGGGATCGTCCACGGTGTCATGCGCCCGGTCATCTCCAGGGTCCTTTGAACCGGCTCGGATTCAACTGTGCTTCGCGCCATGCGTCGCACGTTCTCCATGCTCGGGCTCTCCATAACGTTCAACACTCCTTCACACTCGGTTATCCCACGATCCCGCCGGACCTGTGATCCGTCGGAATCGTACCAGCTACCTATCCCAGCACAGAGCGTGCCTATGATGCCAGAAGAGAACGATCATCCTACAACTAGGATGAAAGCCATGTTTTGCTGTAATATGGTCTTGACACGCCTCGATCATCAAAAAGGAGCGCTCCATGATCAGTCAGGAGATCATCCGCGAACTTGCTGTCGAAGCTTCCACCAAGATCGTCATGCTGGTGATGGACGGTCTGGGCGGCCTGCCCAAACCGGACACCGGGCTGACGGAGCTGGAGACGGCCCGCACGCCCAACCTGGACCGTCTGGCCTACGAAGGCAGCGTCGGATTCCATACACCCGTGGGACGCGGCATCACGCCCGGCAGCGGGCCGGGGCATCTCAGCCTCTTCGGCTACGATCCCGTGCGCTGGCAGATCGGCCGCGGTGTGCTGGAGGCCCTGGGCATCGACTTCGACCTCCAGCCCGCCGACGTGGCCGCACGGGGTAATTTCTGTACTGTGGACGCAAATGGCGTCATCACCGATCGGCGGGCCGGGCGCATCGCCACCGACAAGATGGAGAAGATCGTCCAGCGGCTGCAAGAAAACATCCCGGAGATCGATGGGGTCCAGATCTTCGTCCGCCCGGTGCGGGAGCATCGTTTCGTGCTGGTGCTGCGCGGCAGCGGGCTATCGCCCGAGCTGACGGATACCGATCCACAGCGCGAAGGCGTCCAGGTCCCCCCGGTCGAGCCGCAAAGCCCGGCTGCGCACCAGGCGGCCCGGGTGGCCAACGAGTTCGTCGCCCGCGCGCGCGCTCTGATGAAGGATCAGCCCCAGGCCAACATGCTCATGCTGCGGGGCTTCGCCTCGCATCCGCATCCGCCCAGCGTCACGGAGGTCTACAAGCTGAAGGCGGCCGCTATCGCCGTCTACCCCATGTACCGCGGACTAGCCCGGCTGGTCGGCATGGACGTGGTGCCCACGGGCAGCACCATCGTGGACGAGTTCAGCACCCTGGCCCAGCTTTACCACCAGTACGACTTCTTCTTCATCCACTACAAGCGCACCGACAGCACCGGCGAGGATGGGAACTTTGACGCAAAGGTGGCCGCCATCGAGGAGCTCGATCGGGCCTTGCCTGACCTCACAGCCCTCAAGCCCGACGTCCTGGTAGTGACCGGGGATCACTCCACGCCAGCCATGCTCAAGGCCCACAGTTGGCATCCGGTGCCCGCGCTGATCCATTCCCGCTGGTGCCGCGCCGATCGCGTCCAGAAGTTCGGGGAGTCCTCCTGCCGTGCCGGCAGTCTGGGCATCCTGGGTCCCACCGAGCTGATGACCCTCGCCCTGGCCAACGCGGAGCGGTTGACCAAGTTCGGAGCATGAGACGCGGTCGACTGTGATCAAAGTCGCATTCCATGAGGCGGCGATCTGGTAAGGTTCGTGAAAGCGCGATAGCCCCTGCCTAGGAGCGCGGGCGTCCCGCCCAATACGACATAGATAGGCCAAGAGCAGCATGGAGCCCCCCGGAGGTGGCGATGGGTCAATCCCCTCTCCCTTTGCGAAGGGAGAGGGGATGGTGTGCCGGCTACCCTTCGGTCAGTTGGTACGCGTACCGGTCAGCCCATCGGCCCTGGACCGTCGGTCATCAAAGTCCGGTAGCCGCGCTAACCGCCCCCAGAAACAGCACGTGCAAGGAGAACTGCCCATGGACGCAGGTCAATCCACTATCACCCTTCAACCGATCGGCGTCGTTCACTCATCGATCAAGGACACGGAAAGCATGCCACTGGAGGGTGCTCCTGCCGTTTTGGAGATCCGCCCGGAGTACGCCGCGGGGCTGGCCGAGATCGCATCGAACTCGCACCTAGTCGTCCTGGGCTGGTTTCACCTTGCTGAGCGCGACACGCTGACGGCGACGGGGCCGCTCTCCGAGGCACAGAGACATCCCGAGCGCGGCGTCTTCGGGCTGCGCTCGGGAGCCCGGCCTAACCCGATCGCCATGAAGGTGGTGCGTCTTCAGGGGGTGGATGGGACCTCGCTGCATGTGGAGGGGCTGGACTTCGTAGACGGGACAGCGCTCCTGGACGTCAAGCGCTACTCGCCTACCTGGGATTCCGTCTTCTCCGCACGCACCAGCCGAGAGACGCGCTACCGCGAGGGGCGAGCCCCGCTGGAGCAACTGCAGGAGTTGGCCGCGGAGGCGGCCAACTTCCACGGCGAGCACTGTCAGGGCGTAGCGCTGGCCGCGCGGATCGTACAGCACGCCATGCGCACCTGGCAAATGCCGCAGAAATCGCCGGACCTGCGCGTATGGATCGGCGAAGACCCCTGTGTCTTCGACGCTCTGCAGGCGCTGCTCGGCCTGACCGTGGGCAGTAAGCGTCTGAAGATCCCCGGCGGTCGTACATACCGCCTGGTCTACCAAGACGAGGCGCTGATCTACTATCCCCGCGAGATCGGGGACCGCTCACCCGCCGAAATCCTGGAGGCGCCCCTCGATCAGCTCTTCTCGGTGCGACACGAGACGGATTACACCCCCTTCGAGAAGACGGCCGAGGAGCGGCAGCGCGGAACGACTCTGCCGCGAGAGCAGGAGGAGACACTGGTGGCGCGCGTCCAGGACTCACTGGTGAACGGCAAGCTGCCCTGCCCGGTCGCCTTCAAGCTCGCCGCCGAGCTGGGTATCCACGTCAGCCAGGTGGGTCGCGCGGCGGATCTGATCAAGGCCAAGATCTCGCACTGCCAGTTGGGTTGTTTCAAGTAGAAGTCGTATCAGATCCTGGTGATCCCCATGCCAGGGAGGCAGGGCACACGAACTTCGCCCTCGCGGCGCCCCAAGGGGCGCCATTAGGATCGAGGTTGTCCTGTGGGATTCTGGTCGCCTCTGGCGACCAGAATCCCACAGGACAACTCTCCTCCCTTGGGGTGGGGCAGCCCTCAAAGGATGCCGCGATTGAGGAACGACGCACTAACGAGTAACAGCGGGGACCGCCCTCTTGCAGGGCGGCCCCCGTACACGCCGAATGGCGGTCTCTTTCTCGTGCGGACGATTAGTGGGTCGGCTCGCCGGCCTTGACTTTGATCGTCCTAGCCTTGGCGTGCTCCGCCTTGGGCAAAGTCAGGACCAGGACGCCGTTCTGATAGACGGCCTCGGTCCTGTCGAAGGCCACGTCTGTCGGGAACGCGATCTCGCGTTTGTAGGATCCCACCGGCCGTTCCCGTACCAGCGCTGTCGCTCCCTCACGCTGCTCGGCTTTGAACTCGGCGCTGATAGTCAGCTCGTTGTTCTGTCCGGTGATCTGCACGTCGTCCGGGTTCACCCCCGGCAGTGACGCGGACAGATAGTAGTTGTCCTGGTCGGACCAGATGTCCATCGGGAACTTCAACGCGCCGCCACTGCTGTTCGCGTGCGATATCCACCAGGGAGACGTAAAGCTATCATCGAACAGTCGATCCATCGCGTTCCGAAGAGAAACAAACGGAGCATCCTCTCGTCGTACGATCGCCACCATTGCTGCATACCTCCTGCTGTTCTGTATCTATCGGGCTACCTCTTAGCCTCACCTATCTGATATTGTTATACTCCGGCGAGCATTAGAACGCTGCTAGAATCGAGTTAGCGCTGTGTATGAGTGAAGGGGTCCGTTCTAAGACTGCTCTAACAATGGGGGTTAGGGGGTTGGGGGGTTGGTGCGGCAGGGTCTTGTGAGCATGATGAGCATCACGCATTACACGGACCGCCTGGGAGCGCGGGCATCCTGCCCGCACGAGCCTTGATTGACCTGGGGCCATCCAACGCGTAATGCAGATTATCCAGCGGTTATCAGCCACTCATGCTATCCCCCGTAGTGGCGGACGGCTCTGTCCGCCTGGGGTGGGGTAGGGTGGGCGGTAGGGCCGTGGGTGCCATCGTTCGTCCACAGAGACATCTGCTCGCCTCCACAATCTGCCGTTCGGCGATCCAAAGTGCAAGCGTTAACGTTGAAACTACGGTTGGCCCCGCCCCCAGGCGGACAGAGCCGTCCGCCACTACGGGAGCTAAATAGATAGCTCGATTCCTAGGACTCTCGCTCTCTTTGCGAACCGCCGTGATCTGCGAAATCCCCTAATCCGCGGTTCAGGCTCCGGGCGTGGGGATCGGGGCCGCCACGGTGGGCGTCCGGCCAGGCGTCGCGGTTGGAAGCGGCGTTGTGGTCGGCAGCGGGGTTGTTGTCGGAGATGGTGTGGCGGTGGCCGTGTTCTCCGAGGGCACCTGGATTGTCTCCACCGGCGTCGAAGGAGCGGGAGCAAGGCTGGGGCGCACTTCCCACACCAGCCCCACCAGCAGCCCGAATAGAACAAGTCCCATGGCGGCGATGGGAACCACGGAGAGATGGCCGCGCCGCCGATTGGCTGGATCGACGCCGCGGTCTCCCGACTGTAGATCGCCCTCGGATGGGGCAGAGGACGCACGCATGCTGATCACCAGGGTGGTGATGTTGTCCCGACCTCCAGCCTCGTTGGCCTGCTGCACGAGCTCAGCGCAAGTCCCCTGAGGCTCCCGCTGCCCCGTCAGGATTTCCCCGATACGAGCATCGTCCAGCGCGTCGGTGAGACCGTCGGTACAGAGAAGAAGAAGATCATCGGGCTGAAGCTCGTGGCGCGTCAACTCGACCTCGACGCTCGGTCCGCCCAGGGCCTGCGTGAGCACGTTGCGCATGGGATGGCGAGCGGCCGCCTCGTCGTCAAGAAGCTGCTGGGCGACCTGTTCCTGAACCCAGGTGTGATCCCGCGTCAGACGCCGGAGCTGACCGTCGCGCAGCAGATAGGCCCGGCTGTCGCCCACGTGCGCGAGATACAGCTCGTTCCCACGCACCACGGCACACACGCAGGTCGTGCCCATGCCCACCTGCTCTGGGGTGGCTTCGGCCTGGAGACGAATCCGGAGGCTTGCCGCTTCGATCGCCGCCCGCAGCGCCTGCTCCAGGGATGAGTCGTCACGCCTGTAAGCGCCCAGGATCGTCTCGACCGCCAGACGCGACGCGACTTCGCCAGCCACGTGGCCGCCCATTCCATCGGCAACGATATACAGGGAGCCTCTGGCATCCGCTTCCGCGGCGTCCGTGGGCTCGCGAAAGCCAAACGCGTCTTCGTTGTGTCGGCGCACACGTCCAGCATCCGTCTGCGCGCCAACTCTGGTCTGAAGGGTCTGCAAGGTCGCGAATCCTCTATCGCCGGCGACACTGTGATCGGCTGGCATGCTGACCCGGCTCGCTGTCGTTCGGCAAACGGACACTCTCTATGTCCGCGGCACATCGGGCCAGACCAATTGTAACAGTTCAGCGCTGGGAAACAAAGGTCAGCGCCCGGTGCCCAGCGCTCATCCTTCCCGTAGGGGCGGCATTTATGACGCCCAACCAGGGCGCGATTATGAAAGTCACGTCGTCGAAAAGCGATAGGCCGCTGGGCGCAATCAATTGCGCCCCTACGAGGTAGACGATGAACCGGCATCAGTACAGGTAGTCTTTGAGCTTATCGTACAGCCCGGATTCGCGCAGCTTGGCCAGGGCCTCGCATTCGATCTGCCGGATGCGCTCACGGGTCAGACCGAATTCCCTGCCTACCTCTTCCAGCGTCAAGCCTGGCCCGTCGTCCAGCCCGAAGCGCAACTCGAGGGCTCGCCGCTCACGCAGAGAGAGATTCATCAACGCGTCTTCTACGTAGTCGCGCAGCATCTCGGCCGAGATTGCGTCGGGGGGCAGCGGTGTGACGCGATCCTCCAAATACTCGGCCAGCGGATTATCGTCCTGGTCCCCAAAGGGGGACTCCAGCGAGATCGGACGCCGAACGGCCCGCAGGGTATGCTCCACGCGCTCGGCCCCGCGGGCCACCTTGGTGCGCAGATTGGGAGGCAGTGTGCCCATCCCACGCAGGATGCCGGAGTCGAGAATGGCCCGTCGCCGGCACTCGATATCGGCGCGTTCCTCAATCGGACGCGCGGTGTCCTGACAGCGGGCCGCGGCCATGGCCGCCAGATCGCGTTCGACGGTCTCACCCAACACCCCGGCCATCAGCGCCGTCTCGGCCGCCTGGGGTTCACGGCCGAGTAGCTGCAACAGCTCGTGCGTCACGTGATACAGACGATTGATCGTTTCGACCATGTGGACCGGAATGCGAACCAGGCGAGAGTGATCGGCGATACCCCGCGTGATAGACTGGCGGATCCACCAGGTGGCGTACGTGCTGAACTTGTAGCCACGGTGGTGGTCGAACTTCTCCACGGCCCGCATCAGACCGACGTTCCCTTCCTGAACCAGATCCAGAAGCATCAGCCCGCGCCCGAGGTGTTTCTTGGCGATGCTCACCACCAGGCGGAGGTTAGCCTCCACCAGCTTGGAGCTGGATATCCCCGCGCGCGTGCGTACGTTTTCGTAGAAGGTCCCGATGGTGCCCCGGCACGGCTCGAGCGCCTCGCGCACGGTGTCCCGCTGCGGCCAGCCCTCCGAGACTGGCTGAGACAGCAGATCGAGCAGCACATCGGGCAACAGGCGACTGCTGATCGATAGCTCGCCAAGACGCTCGAGCGCCTGGGCGTGCGTGCATGAGGCGCTCCGGGCAAGACGCTCGATCAGCTCGTCCGGAACCTGATAATCGAGAGAGCGATGGAACTCCGCGTGTCGTAGCAGATCGCTCAGCCGCGTTTCGGGGCCCAGTCCCAGATAATCCGCGACCACGGGCAGAAGATCCGCCTGCCGAGCCACCCAGCCGTATGCCGCCAGCGCCAACTCGATCGGGTTCGCGGCCGCGTCGCGCACCTGCGCTCGGAGCTGATCTAGCGCCCGACCCTCCTCGATTTGACGCGCCAGCTCTTGCTCCTCCTGCCTCTTCAAGAGCGGGGTCCGCCCAATGTCGTGCAAGTACAGGCTGACGACATCGTTTACGTCGTCTGCCTCTTTTGGCTCATCGTCCGCCGCGGCATAGGCGTGGGAGGAAACGTCGTCGTCCTCCCAGCCACGGCTGCCCGACCACGACCAGGGAGGAAGACCGTCGTTCCCGGCGGTCTCGACAGCGCTGGCATGCGTCGGCTTCCGTGTCATCATCTTGCTCTCTCCTCAACTTGGTTGGCTCTGCGCGGTAATCAGGACCGCGACCCGCGAAGTGGATCGCGTGTGATGGTGCGGAACGACCAATCCTCTTGGGTCTGGTGGCAAGCGGGGAACTGGCTGTCGTCTGATCTTGTGAGTAGCCACGGCTCCACGCCGCCTGGACGACCTGGACCGGATAGAGACGCAGCGGTCCCCCGTTCATCTGGGCAAGTGAGTCTCTCTGCAAGAACCGTGCCAAGGCGTGAGCCGCATTGCCGACAGTGCGCTAGCAACACCCGATCCGCACCATAGGGAATTCATCCCGCCCAATATCGGGTCAACAATTCCATTCACTCAGGTCTTTCTCGATTGGCAAGGTACCAGTCCTTTGATATAATGGAAGCCGAGCGGCAGCTATGAGGGCGCTTGTGGCCTGGCTGGTTTGGCCACGGTGAGCTTGTCTCATAGTTTCTGGTAGGTAGCAGTGATGTCAAAGGCGCTGATCCTTCTGGGTGCCAGCCACAAGGTGGCTCCCATCGAGATCCGCGAAAAGCTGGCCATACCCAAAACACGGGTTCCGAACGCACTCCATGACCTCCTGGCACACCAGGATGTGCACGAGGCCCTGGTGCTCTCCACCTGTAACAGAACGGAGATCTACGTGGTTGCCAACCCTTTGAACGGTGGCAGCCAGATGCGGCAGGTCTTCAGTACTGTGGCCGGTATTGCTTCCGAGCAGCTAACCCCCTGTCTCTACGAGAAGCTCGAGCGCGACGCTGTGAGCCACATGTTCTCTGTGGCGGCGGGGCTCGATTCCATGGTGCTGGGCGAGGTGCAGATTCTGGGGCAGATCCGCGAGGCGTTCGGCACCGCGCAGCAATTGGGGACGGTTGGCAAGCAGATCGATACCATGGTACGCAAGGCGCTGGAGGCGGGCAAGCGTGCTCGCAACGAGACCGAGATTAGCACTCAGGCCGCGTCGGTCAGCTACGCCGCGGTCGAGTTGGCCCGCAAGATCTTCGGCGACGTCACCCGCTCCACCACCCTGGTGGTCGGGGCGGGCGAGATGGCCGAACTGGTGGCCCGGACACTAGTCGATAACGGCGTTAGGAAGACCATCTTCACCAACCGCACCTTCAGCAAGTCCGTGGAGTTCGCGGAGGTCTTCCACGGCTCGGCGGTGCCGTTCGAGGAGCTGGATCGCCAGTTAAGCGTGGCGGACATCGTCATCTCGTCGACCGAGGCGCCACACTTCATCATCACGCCTGAGGCGGTGAAGCGCGCCCTGCATACGCGCCGTGGTCGCCCTCTGTTCTTCATCGACCTGGCCGTGCCGCGCGACATCGATCCCGCCGTCCACAAGCTGGAGGGCGCCTATCTGTACAACATCGACGACCTGCAGGCCGTGGTCGAGGCGAACCTGAAGGAACGGGCCGCCGAGGTGCACAAAGTTCTGTCCATCATCGACGAAGAGGTGGAGAAGTTCTTCGCCTGGCGCAACTCCCTGGTCGTGCAGCCCACCATCGCGGCCCTGCGCGAGCACGCCGAGGCCATTCGCCAGGCTGAGCTGGCCAAGGTCGCTCCAAAGCTGAAGAAGCTGTCCGACGACGAGCGCAACGCCGTCAACGCGGCCACGCTAGCCATTATCAACAAGCTCCTACACCCCACCATGAACGCCCTCAAGACCGGCGCGAACAACGGTCGCGCCCAGGATTACGCGAACACGGTCCAGGAGTTGTTCGCCCTGGACCTCACGAACAATAATAACCATAATAAGGAGTAGCTGCCCGCAGTGGACCTGCTCCCTCACCCTACCCTCTCCCACAGGGGAGAGGGAACTGGCTCTAACCAGGGAGAGATAGAGCGTAGGAGCTACCGGCAGACTAGAAGGCAGTAACGTGCGAAAATTCACCGTCGGGTCACGAGAGAGCGCCCTGGCCATGTGGCAGACGCGCTGGGTGGTAGCCACCTTGAAAGCGCTCTTTCCTGATGCCGAGTTCGACGTCATCAACATTAAGACCCAGGGCGATAAGATCCTGGACGTTCCTCTAGCCAAGATCGGCGATAAGGGACTCTTCGTCAAGGAGCTGGAGAAGGCGCTCAGCGACGGCCAGATCGACTTCGCCGTCCACAGCATGAAAGACATGCCCACGGCCCTGCCGGAGGATCTGACCATCGGGGCCATCACAGAGCGGGAGGATCCGCACGACGTGCTGATCTCACGCCTGGGAGTGGGGCTGGAGCAACTCCCGCAAGGCGCCCGCCTTGGCACCAGCAGCCTGCGGCGCTCGGCCCAGCTCCGCCACTTCCGTCCGGACCTTCGCCTACTGGATCTGCGCGGCAACCTGGACACGCGACTGCGCAAAGCGGACACCGAAGAGTTCGACGGCGTCATCGTGGCCGCGGCCGGCGTACATCGTCTGGAGCACGCCGCACGCATCACACAGTACATTCCGTACACTATCTGCCTGCCGGCGGTTGGCCAGGGTGCCCTGGCCGTGGAGTCTCGCCGCGACGATCGTAAGATCCAGCCACTGCTGGATCGTTTGAACCACGAGCCCACCCGCCTCTGCGTCGGCGCGGAGCGGGCCCTCATGAACGCACTGGAGGGCGGGTGCCAGATACCAATCGGCGCGCACGCCGAGCTGCAGGGGACCACGCTCGTTCTCGACGGTGTGGTCGCCAGTCTGGACGGCTCTACCCTGGTGCGCGCACAGGACAGCGGCGCCCCCAGCGAAGCGCTAGAGATCGGTCAGCGTCTGGCCGCGCGCCTTATCGAGATGGGCGCGGGCGAGATCTTGAGGGAAGTGAGAGGCGAGTGAGTCCAAATGGTATCGCCTACCTGATCGGCTCTGGTCCGGGAGATCCCGGGCTGATCACCGTGAAGGGGCTGGATTGTCTGAGGCGCGCTGACGTGATTTTGTACGACCGCTTGATCGCCTCCAGCCTGCTGGACGAGGCCCCCGCGCGCGCCGAGCGCATCTTCGTGGGGAAGGAGTCCGGTAGGCATATAATGCCCCAGCACGAGATCAGCGCCCTGTTGGTGCGCCTGGTCGCGGAGGGCAAGGTCGTGGCGCGGCTGAAGGGCGGCGATCCTGTGCTGTTTGGCCGAGGCGGCGAGGAGGCCGAGGCTTTGGCCGAGGCTGGGTTGCCGTTCGAGATCGTGCCCGGCGTGACCTCGGCCATTGGGGCGCCCACCTATGCCGGCATCCCTCTCACGCATCGCAGCTTCGCCTCCACCCTGGCCATCGTCACCGGGCACGAGGACCCCTCCAAGCCCGGCACGCGCATCGACTGGCGGGCCCTGACCGATATTGGCACGCTGGTCGTTCTGATGGGACACAAGAAGCTGCCCAGTATCGTGGCGCAACTCCTGGAGCACGGACGCACTCCGGAGACACCCATCGCCCTGGTACAGTGGGGCACTCACAATCGGCAGCGGGTGCTGGTCTCCACGCTGTCCGACGTGATAGAAGAAGTCCGCCGAGTCAACCTCGGCTCCCCCATGGTGGCCGTGGTCGGCGAGGTGGTCAACCTGCGCGAGAAGCTGCGCTGGTTCGATAATCGTCCGCTCTTCGGCAAGCGCGTCCTCGTGACCCGCGCCAAGGAGCAGGCGGGAACGCTCTCCGCCTTACTTGAGCGGCACGGCGCCGAGCCCGTCGAGTTTCCGGTGATCCAGATGGTTCCGCCCGACGACCTGACACCTCTGGACACGGCCATGCTGGGAGCGGCCCGCTACGACTGGGTCGTCTTCACCAGCGTCAACGGGGTCAAGGCCGTCATAGACCGACTGTACGTCCTACAGAAGGACGTGCGCGTCTTCGGCTCGTCGCAACTGTGCGCCATCGGTCCGGCCACGGCCAATGAGCTGGGCCGCCACGGGCTGCGCCCCGACCTCATGCCGAAGGAGTACGTTGCCGAGTCGATCCTGGAGAGCATAGGCGACGTGGCCGGCCAGCACGTGCTTTTGCCGCGCGCGGACATCGCGCGCGAGGCCCTGGCCGTCGAGCTGGCTAAGCGCGGCGCCCAAGTGGACGAAGTCGTGGCTTACCGCACGATCCCCAGCGGCGCGGCGGGTGACACCATCCGCGCCATGCTGGTCCAGGGGGAGCTGGATATCATCACCTTCACCAGTTCCTCCACCGTGCGCAACTTTATGGCTGCGCTGGAGGGCGGTAAGACAGACAACGAGCCTGGCCAGGGATCGGCCGCGCTTGGGCCGCTCCTGGCCGGCGTCAAGATCGCGTGTATCGGGCCGATCACCGCGCAAACCATAGCCGAGTACGGACTGACTGTCCATATTCAAGCGCGTGAATATACGATTCCAGGATTGGTCGACGCCATCCTGGAGGCAGAGAAGGAGACACGATGACGCTCCTCGGTTCCCGACCAACCACATCGACCTCGCCCCGAGTGACCGGTTTTCCGGCCTCTCGGCTACGCCGTCTGCGCGGCACCGAGGCCATGCGCCAAATGGTGCGCGAGACCAGGCTGGAGGCCGATGACTTCATCTATCCTCTGTTCGTCACACACGGACAGGACGTACGCCAAGAGATCAGCAGCATGCCGGGTAACTACCAGTTCTCCATCGACCAACTGCTCGCGGAGGTCGAAGAGACCGCCAAGCTGGCCATTCCGGCTGTGCTGCTCTTCGGTCTCCCCGCCAGCAAAGACGAGGTTGGCAGCGAGGCCTACGCCCAGGACGGCATCGTGCAGCAGGCCGTGCGCGCCATCAAGGCGGCCGTGCCTCAGATGCTCGTGGTCACGGACGTGTGCTTGTGCGAGTACACCAGCCACGGCCACTGCGGGATCATCGAGGGAGGAACTGTCCTGAACGATCCAACGCTGGAGCTGCTGGTGAAGACGGCCATCTCCCATGCCGAGGCCGGCGCCGACATCATCGCCCCGTCAGACATGATGGACGGTCGGATAGGAGCCATCCGGCGTGGACTCGACGAGAGCGGCTTCTCGCAGGTGCCCATCATGGCCTACAGCGCCAAGTACGCCTCCAGCTTTTACGGGCCGTTCCGCGAGGCGGCCGAGTCGGCCCCGCAGTTCGGGGATCGGCGCGGCTACCAGATGGACCCGGCCAACGGGCGCGAGGCCATGCGGGAGATCGCGCTGGATGTCGAGGAGGGCGCCGATATCGTCATGGTCAAGCCGGCCCTGTCCTATCTCGATATCATCCGCCGCGCGCGCGACGAGTTCGCGCTGCCCATCGCCGCGTACAACGTGAGTGGAGAATACAGCCTGGTCAAAGCCGCCGCAAAGATGGGCTGGGTGGACGAGCAGCGCATGACGCTGGAGATTCTTACCAGTATCAAACGGGCGGGGGCGGACATTATCATCACCTATCATGCCAAGGATGCCGCACGGTGGCTCAGGGAAGGGTAAGCCCGAAGAGTCTTGGACTCACGGACAGACCATTCCCTCTCCCTTCGCGAAGGGAGAGGGTGAGGGTCGTCCTGTCGTCTACTGCTTCCCGCGTGCCGCGCGGGGCCCTGACCCCAGCCCCCTCCCAGAGGGAGCAGGCGCGAGCCTTCTTCCCTCGATAGGCCTTCTCGAAGGCACGAGCTGTCCACCACTTAGCCAGGTTGGACGGGGCACAAACTGCCGTTAGGAGATCGACAGTGAAATACGATAGATCCATCGACCTGTTCAACCAGGCCAAGAAGCTGATCCCCGGCGGAGTGGATAGCCCCGTGCGGGCCTTCCGCGCAGTCGGCGGACAGCCGCTGTTCATCGAGCGGGCTGCGGGCGCCCGGATGTGGGACGTGGACGGACAATCCTTCATCGACTACGTCGCCAGTTGGGGACCACTGATCCTCGGCCACGCGCACCCACGCCTGGTGGCGGCGATCCAGCGGGCCGCGGAGCGCGGCACCAGCTACGGCGCGCCCACCGAGCTCGAGACGGAGCTAGCGGAGCTGGTGATCGAGGCCCTGCCCAGCGTGGAAATGGTACGCTTCGTCAACAGTGGAACCGAGGCCACCATGTCCGCTCTGCGGCTGGCGCGCGCCTATACCAAACGCGACAAGATCCTCAAGTTCGACGGTTGCTACCACGGGCACTCCGACATGCTGCTGGCCTCGGCCGGCTCTGGCGTGATTACGCTGGGCGTGCCGGACAGCGTGGGCGTCCCGGTCAGTGCCGTGCAGAACACCCTCACGGCGCCCTACAACGACCTGGCGGCCGCCGAGCGCGTCTTCCAGGCCAACCCGGAGCAGATCGCCGCGGTGATAGTCGAGCCGATCGCCGGGAACATGGGCGTGGTGCCGCCACGCCCCGATTTCCTCCCCGGCCTGCGCGACCTGACGAAACGGCACGGCGCCCTGCTGGTCTTCGACGAGGTCATCACTGGCTTCCGCGTCTCCTATGGCGGCGCTCAGGCCCTCTACGGAGTAATGCCCGATCTGACCTGCCTTGGCAAGATCATCGGCGGCGGGTTGCCCGTGGGAGCCTATGGCGGCCGCGCCGACCTGATGAGCCTGATCGCACCCTCTGGCCCGGTCTACCAGGCCGGCACCCTCTCGGGCAACCCACTGGCAATGACCGCGGGCATCGAGACCCTCAAGCTCCTGCGCGAGGAGGGCACCTACCCCGAGCTGGACCGCAAATCACTGCTCCTGGCCGAGGGCTTAGCCCGCGCAGCGAAAGAGGCCGGCGTATCGCTCTATCAGCCCCGCGTCGGCTCCATGCAATGCGCCTTCTTCACGGACCAGACCGTGACCGATTACGCCAGCGCCAAGACATCCGACACTGCCCGCTTCGGCCGCTACCACCACGCCATGCTGGAGCGCGGCATCTACCTGGCCCCGTCCCAGTTCGAAGCCACCTTCGTCTCGACGGCCCATACGGACGAGGATATCGCCGTGACAGTGGAGGCGGCAAGAGAGGCGTTTCGAGTAGCTGCGGCGCGTGAGTAGGTCAAGGCAATCTACGGCGTGATCGTGAATGGGATCTTGCCCATGTTGTCATTCTCATCGGACTCGGGCAGCCGTCCATCCGCATCAACCTTAATGATCAGCGCGTAGTCACCCGCTGGCAGAGTCGGTACGCGCACTCGTAGTGTCTCGGAATAGCTCTGCCCGGGCTCGACCGCCATGCTGTGCGGCCTAGCGCCCGCGAGGGTATCGTCGTCGCTCCATGCGCCATCAGTGGAGAAATACAGGCGATCCATCCATGTTGGCCTCGCCTCTCCGCTGCCCCGATTGTCCACCGTCCAGGTCACCGTGATGAACTGACCAGCCTGGGCCGTGATGTGCGTGCTGCTCAGCGCGGTGGGCACCAGGTTGGACATCTGAAGGACGATTGGAACTCCCAAAGCGGTGTTGTTGTCGTCACTGGCCTCCGCCAGCCGACCATCGGCATCGGCCCGGACAATGACGTAGTAGTTGCCTGTCGCCAGTGTGCTCTGCAGGCGAGGAGCCACCGTCATCGAGTAGCCGGACCCTGCCGGGACGGCCGACGAGCGGGCCTGGTTACCCAGTAGCGTATCATCGTCACTGTACATACTATCGGTCGACAGATACACTCGATCTATCCAGGTCGGCAGCGCTTCCCCATCGCCCTGGTTCTGCACCGACCATGTTAGCGTGATCGGCTGCCCGATGACCCCGACGGGCGGCGAAATTAGCTCCGTCGGGGTCAGGTCCGGCGCCACTACTCTCATGGTCCTGACGGCCGAGTTGTTGGCTGTGTTTGTCTCGATCTCGGCCAGCCTACCATCAGCATCCGTCGACAGGATGACGAAGTATGTTCCGGGGGCCACGTTCAGCAGCCGCTGGCTACTGCCGCCGGAGTAGCTATCCCCGGTCGGCAAAGCAGCACGATGTCCCTGGTTGCCCAGAGTCACGTCGTCCGAGCTGGGGTTGGCGTCGGCGGAGACGTAGACCCGATCTATCCATGTCGGCTGCGCGATTCGAGTCCCCTGATTCTGCACCGTCCACGTGATCGACACCGGCTGCCCAGCAATCACCACGGACGGCACATCGAATTGCGTCGTCGCGAGATCCGGACCGGCTACAGTGACTGTCGTCGAAGAGGTGCTGCAGAAGCGTCGACGATCGCAGCCTTGAACCACCACCGTCTGACTGGTACCCGGCTTGCGCTCTTTCGCCAGAAACAATAGGCGATCACCCGCTACGTCAAAGCTCCCGTCGTTGTCCAGATCCCAGACAAAGGTCACGGGATCGCCATCGGCATCTGAGCCTGTAGCGTTCAGGACCACCGTGCCGCGCAGCTCGACCAGGTACGGTCCGTTCGCAGAGACGGTCGGAGGGACATCGGGCGGTGGAGTGAACTGCAGGGTTACAAGCCCCATCTGATTACCGATGAGGTAGACATAGCCATTAGAGACGACCATGTGCTCTGCCACTTCCGGCAGATCATAGCGACCCGCCAGGCGTGGTCGGTCTGGCTCCAGGACGTCGACAACGCTTAGATTCCGCGCGCCGTCGGTCACGAAGACGTACCGGTCAATAGCGGAGACGTTCCAGGCTTCCCCCTGGGTGCTGTAGGAGCCCGATTCCTTTGGGTTGGCCGGGTCCGACACGTCGATGATGCGGAGACCCCCGCCGCCAGCAGCCACGAACGCATAACTGCCGAACACGGCCACGTCGTGGGCGTCTCTACCGTATGAGCCCACCTCGTTCGGGCGGATCGGGTCGCTGACGTCGACAATCCTCAAACCCTGCTCGCGGTCCGCTACGAAAGCGTAGTTGCCCGACACGACCACCCGGACCGCCTCTCCGGGCGTATCGTAGGAGCCGGCCGGGGCTGGGTGAGCAGGATCGGAGATATCCACGACGCTAAGGCCCATGGCGCCATCGGCTACGTAAGCATAATGATCGGCCAGGGCCACGCCCCGCGCATCGCCCCTGACGTAGGAGCCAACCTCGGTCGGATTGGTCGGGTCAGAGACGTCCATCACCCGCAGTCCGGGGTTGTCGTCGGCCACGTAGGCGTAGCTGCCGGACACGGCTATGTCCCAGGCATACCCCACGCGCCCCGGCATGTCATCGCGGTCGATCGGTCTCGGGTGGGTCGGATCGGAGACGTCGACAGTCCACAGGATCCCGTCTTGATCGGTCACGTAGGCTTTGGCTCCAGAGATAACCACGCGCACGGCCTCATCGGGTGTCGCGAAGGAGCCTACCAGAGCCGGGCAGGTGGGGTCGGAGACATCCACGATGCTGAGGCCCTGGGCACCATCGGCTACGTACGCGTATTGACCGGCCAGGGCCACACCCCGCGCGTTGCCCCTGACGTACGAGCCCACCTCGGTTGGCTGGGTCGGGTCGGAGATGTCCATCACCCGCAATCCGGAGGCGCCATCGGCCATATAGGCATAGCTACCGGACACGGCCACACTCCAACCGATCGCCGGCCGGTATCCGGAACTGGCTGCCATGAGACGAACCGGATCAGAGATATCGACGGCACGCAAGCCCATTGAGAGCCGGCTAGCCATGTAGGCGTAACTTCCGGACAAGGCCAGTCCCTGCACTTCCCCCGGCATTCCATAGGAGCTGAGCTCTTTCGGGCGGGCCGTGTCAGATACGTCGAAGATCCGCAGTCCCGCGCTACCGTCGGCCAGAAAGGCGTAATTGCCCGCGCTGGCGATGCCCACGCCATTGCCTGGCACGTCGTAGAAACTGGCCACGGTCGGGTGGGTGGGGTTCGAAACGTCGACCACGCGCAGACCCAGCGTACCAGCAGCCACGTAGGCGTGGGTGCCGGAGATCGAGACGTCCCAGGCGTAGCCCAGCGCGTCAAGAGAGCCGGACTGGGTTGGGTGAGCGGGGTTGGAGATGTCGATTACCGCCAATCCGCTGCCCATCGTGGCGACATAGGCGAAGCCCCAGGAGACGGCAACGGCGCGCGCGTACCCGACTGGTAGGGAGGATAGCAGGGTCGGACGGCTCGCATTTGAGACGTCGATGACGTGCAGTCCCTCAAAGCCGTCAGTCACGAAGGCGTAGTTACCAGAAAGAGCCACGTCCCAGGCGTACCCTTGCGTATCATAGGATCCGGCGTAGATCGGGTGAGCCGGGTCAGAGACGTCGAGCACTTGCAGGCCGGCGGTGCTAGCGCTCACGTAGGCGCGGCCGCCCTGAACGACCACGCCCAGGGCTTCTCCCGGCGTCTGATACGAGCCCACCTCGGCCGGACGGGCCGGATCGGAAACGTCGATGACCCGCAGACCGGCGGGCCCGTCGGCTACGTAGGCGTAGCGATCGGAGACAGTCAGACCTTCGATGGGACGCGGCAAGAGCCCGGTTTGTCCTAACATCGCGGGGGCAGTCGGGGCGGTGAGATCCAGAATCACGAGCCGCGCTCCCATTCCCACATACGCCCTGTTCCCGTTGACAGCCACGGCCGCCACAGTGCCACCGATCTGATCCACGAACGTGACGTTCTTCGAATCGGCGCTAACAGGCGTCGCGTGCTCTGGCACCAGAAGGATCAGTAAAGACAAGAGGAGGGGCAAGGCTATCAGAAACGGTCGCAGGCTACCGCGCATGTCAGTTCTCCCTCGTGGGGCTCGAGCGCAAAAAATCCCGCGTGCATCCGCCGTCCTACCACGCCCACCCTGGGCACGGTGACCCGAACGACGTCCACGTGGGATCTGTGTCTCCGAGGACTTTGGACGGGATCATCGTATCACTGGGATACTTCCCTGTCAATGACATAAAGATCGGCCGGTTGATTTCTCTGCCGAACTCCTCCGCGCAACGCTCTGGACGGCCGACCAGAAGCTGCTGCGCGCCCTCGACGGCCGACTGCCCTTCGTCCGCTGGATCGCGGATTATGGGGTCTGAGAAAGTGAGACCGTAGGGGCGTCTGGAGCACGAAGCACGCGAAAAGGGTACGCGAGCGCTGCCCCCGTCGTTTTCGCGCTTTTTTCGCGCGGGCTTTCGTGAGCTTCGCGATCCAGACGGCCCCGCTAACGCGGATTAACGTGTCGGGTCGAGTAGATCGGATACCGTCCGAAGGGCACGCCGGATGTTACCAGACCACCTGCACGCCGTATCGGGCCATCATCTGATCGGCAGTCAATAGCATCATCTTCTCCACCAACGCCTGGGCAGCCAACACGCGGTCGAAGGGGTCACGGTGGAGCAGGGCCAACCGTGACACGTGGAGAGCATGATCGCTCTGGATTGGGAGGTTCCTGAATCCATTGGCGGTGACTTGCTGGGGAATGAGCTCCACCGGGTCGTCTTCGAACTTGATCCGGCCCAACTTTGCCTTGATGGCAATTTCCCATGCCGACGCCGCACTGAACCAGATCTCGTTGTTAGGATCCTGGATAATTGCACTCACACGGGGAGACAAGCGGGGATCGTCCACGATCCACCAGAGAAAGGTGTGGGTGTCCAACAGGTAGCGCACGATTACTCCTCGAAGCTGTCAAGAATATCAGCAGGCAGAGGCTCCTCGAGGTCCGCGCCAAGATGGACCCGGCCACGGGCCAGGCCCGGCACCCGTTCGTCGTATATAGGCACCAGTCTGGCGACTGGTTTGCCCGCGCGTGTAATGATCACGTCTTCGCCTTTCAATGCTTGAGCAACGAGTTGTGATAGATCACTCTTGGCTTTGTGCATATTGACTCTTGTTGCCATAGCACACCTCCTGGGGCAAGTGTAGCTAATATACTTAGCTAAGTCAAGCAGTTACTGTACAAGATCGCCCGCGAGCTGATGCACTTGTTTCCAGATCAGCTGCTTGGAGCGCACGGCCGTCTGGATCACGAAGCTCACGAAAGGGGACACGAAAAGCGCGAAAACGAAGGAGCCGGCGTCCGCATACCCTTTTCGTGTCTGTTTCGTGCCTCCTTTCGCGCGTTTCGCGCTCCAAACGGCTTCGCGATTCGAATGGCTTCGATCATCCAAACGCCCCTCGCGACTCAGACGGCCTTTCGAGCTTCACGTGCTCTAGACCGCGTATAATGAAGAGACGAAGGGAGGCTTCCGTGCCGGACGATTTCGTGCTGGGGGTCAACTACTGGCCGCGCCGCAAGGGGATGATGTGGTGGAGCGACTTCGACTACGCCGAGGTGGAGGCGGAGTTTGGCGAGATCCACGCGCTGGGACTGGGCCTCGTCCGCATCTTCCTGCTATGGGAGAATTTCCAGCCTCAACCGAACCGGCCGGACGATGGGGCGCTGCGCGATCTGGAGGTGGTGCTGAACACCGCCGCGGCCTATGGGCTGAAGGTGCTGCCAACCTTCTTCACCGGCCATGCCTGCGGTGCGAACTGGATTCCGAGCTGGGCCCTGGGAGACGTGCAGCCGCAGCGCCACTGCCCACACATCACCGAGGGGCAGGAGACAACCCGCGGCATGCGAGATTTCTATACTGACCCCGAGATGCTCGAGTCCCAGGTGCTCCTGGTCCGCCTGGTGACCGGCTACTTCGGCAAGCACCGCGCAATCTACGGCTGGGATCTGGGCAACGAGCCCGGCAAGCTGGTGCGTCCGCGCACTCCGCAGGATGGGCTGCGCTGGCTCCAGTTGCTATACGAAGAGATCCGCCGCAACGACGCCCGCCATCCGGTGACACTCGGCTTGTCCGGCGTCTATCCGGAGCGAGATAGGAGCTTCCGGACAAAAGACATCGCGCCCTTCCAGGATTTCCTGAGCATCCACGCCTACCCCGAGTGCGTGCCGTGGGCGAGAGACCCGTTGGACCCAAACGTGGCGCCGTTCCTCGCCGTCCTAACAGCCACACGTGGAGGCAAACCAGTGCTCTGCGAGTCGTTCGGGCTGTGCGCGCCGCCCGAAGGAGACGCGAGCTCCGCGCAACTGCGCAACTCGGGAAACACTTTGTGCGCCACAGAAGAAGAGAGCGCCACCTACTACGGACAGGTGCTGAAGAAGCTACGACAGGTCGGCACGCTGGGCGCCCTGGCTCAGGCTTTCTCCGACTACGACCCGTGCCTGTGGGACCAGCCCCCGCTGGATTTCGCCGTCCACCAACGCTACTTCGGTCTGACCACCAGCGAAGGCGACCTCAAGCCAGCCGGACGCGTGTTCCGCGATTTCGCCCGCGGCCGTCCTCAGCGCGTCACGCCCCCGCTCACCCTGCCCCTCGATGTGCCCCTCGACGAGCTCTATACACGATTTCGGAATGCGGAATAAGAATCCGAGTTCCGCATTGGTCACATTCGGTCCGGCGCGGCGATGCCCATGAGGTGCAGGCTGTTGGCCAGGGTGATCTGGGCGGCCTCCACCAGCTTCAGACGAGCTGCCGTCATGGGTACGTCCGGGGAGATGACGCGGCAGCGATTATAAAAGCTGTGAAACACGGCGGCCAGATCCTGGGCGTAGTGGGGCAGGTGATGCGGCTGCAGCTCCTGCGCAACCAACTGCACTAGCTCGGGCAGCTCCAACAGCTTCCGAACCAGCTCCAGCTCGTCCGGACCGGTCAGCAGGCTTACCACGCCGTCCGACCAATCGATGCCGCGCTCGCGGGCCAGGCGCAGGATGCTAGCGATGCGGGCGTGGGCGTACTGCACGTAGTAGACCGGGTTGTCCTGGGACTGCTTTACCGCTAGCTCCAGGTCGAAGTCCATCTGGCTATCCGCCGAGCGCGTCAGGAAGAAGAAGCGGCAGGCATCAGCCCCGACTTCCTCGATGACCTCACGCATGGTAATGATGTCGCCCGTCCGCTTGCTGAGGCGCAGGATCTCGTCACCGCGGCGCAGGGTCACCAATTGCGAGATCAGCACCTGCAACTGGGCCGGATCGAAGCCCAGCGCGCCAACCACGGCCTTGACGCGCGCGACGTGCCCCATGTGGTCGGCTCCCCAGATATCGATGACCCGATCGAAATGGCGCCGCTCGAACTTGTCGTAGTGATAGGCGATGTCAGAAGCAAAGTAGGTGGGCGAGCCGTTGGTCCGAATCACCACGCTGTCCCGATCGTCGCCCAACTGGCTGGAGCTGAACCAGACCGCGCCCTCTCTCTCCTCGATGTGGCCCTTGCCCCGCAGGATGGCCATCGACTGGGCGAAGGCGTCATCCTCGTACAGCGTGCGCTCGCTGAACCAGGAGTCGAATTCCACTCGCAGGCGCTCCAGGTCCTCCTTGATGGCGGCGGTCATGCGATTCAACCCGAGCACGCCGAGCTCGACGGCGCCCTGCTCTGGCGGCATCTGTAGGAAGCGATCGCCCTCGGCAGCCGAGAGCTCCTGGGCCAGATCCACCATGTACGTCCCCATGTAGCCGTCGTGAGGGACCTCTACTGATTGCCCGAGAGCTTGAGCGTAGCGAGCGTACAACGTGCGGTTGAAGGCATCGATCTGGTTGCCCGCGTCGTTGAGGTAGTACTCGCTCTCCACCGCGAAGCCGGCCGCGGCCAGGGCTTTGACCAGCGTGCTGCCCAGCACCGCTCCCCGCCCGTGCCCTACGTGAAGCGGACCGGTGGGATTGGCGCTGACGTACTCCACCTGCACCCGCTGTCCCTGGCCGACGTCCAGATGTCCGAACTCCGCGCCCGCGCGGATGATTTCGTCCACCTGCGCGGCGACCCAGGACGGGCGCAGCACAAAATTGATAAAGCCGGGCGCGGCCACAGTGGCGCTTTCCACGTAGTCGGTTTGCGGCATGTTCTTGACCAGGATCTCAGCGATAGCCCGCGGGTTCATGCGCGCGGCGCGCGCCAGTTTCAGGGGCAGGCTCGTGGCGTAGTCCCCGAACTCCGCCCGCTGGGGACGCTCGACGACGATCTCGGGCATCGCCACCGGCGGTAGATCACCCCGCGCCTGCGCCGCCGCAAGCGTCTCGGCGATGAAGTTAGCTAATAATGTCTTAATAATCATTTGCGCTCACTGCCAACTACGTCGTTCCTCAAGTATGGCGTTCTTCAAGGACCACCCCACCCCGGGGTGATTCTTCGCGGCGCCCTCTGGGGCGCCGCAAGCCCGTCGAATCTGTAGAACAACGCATTTAGTATAGGGGCCAGCCCCTAATTCTTCAACATCGCCTTGACCGCATCGTAGGCCGGTCGCGGATTGCCCTTGGGGTCCGTGATGCTCCAGTAGTATTGCTCGTCCTCTGGCGTCCAGTAGGGGGCCGAGACGTAGATGAGGCTCATGATCCCCACCCACGGCTGCCACTGCTTGCGCGCATAATCGTAGGCGCCGACGATGTACTTGGCCTTCAGCTCCTCCGAGACCGCAAACCAGTGGTACGGCGAGTTGGGACGCGGGTCGCTGGTCCAGCCGAACTCCAGAATGGCCACACGCTTGGCCTCGTCGCCGTTTTGCACCATGATCTTGCGAATGTCTTCGGCGTGCCGGAAGGCGTAGATGCGCTTGGCTTTTTCCGGACTCGGGTCGTTGTTGGTCATGACAGGGTCTTTAGCCACCGTCCCGGGATCGGCCTCCGGAGGCGCCCTATAGCCGGCGGCGTGCAGACCCAGCATATCGAAGTACTGCTTGGCCCCGGCATCGTACATCTGCTGGAGGTAGTCCATATCCGGGGTCGCGATGGCCCCCGATGCGGTGGTGGGCGCCAGTCCCGCCGTGATAACGATGGCCTGTGGATCGGCCGCCTTAATGGCCTGATACGCGATCTTGAGCAGCCGCACGTAGTCGGTTGCACTGGGCGTCTGTCCTCCCCAATCCCGCGCCAGGTTAGGCTCGTTCCAGATCTGGTAGGCTTGAATGCGTCCTTTGTAGCGCGTCGCCAAAGCCGATAAGAAGTCGCCAAAATCGTTGTAGTTGGCGGGAGGACCGTCAACCTTGGG
>SCTZ01000223.1 GCA_004297765.1 Chloroflexota bacterium
ATACGCCGATCTGCCAAGCGAGCCCAACCTGTCGCCGTCCGTCCCGCCGGGGACGATGGTGCGCGTGACGGCGCGGAGTATCATCGTGTCCGACATCGAGCAGGTGCTCGAGTCTCTCAGAAGCACCCTCGACTGGCCTAGCGAGCGGGACGTCACGCTCGGAAGCGGCGTGGGCTACCGTAGGGCCTTAATAAAGTGCGCGGTGCCGACCAGCGCGGCGCTCGAGTTGCTGCAGCCGACGAGCGACCACGGCCGCATCGGTCAATACTTCGCGGCTTACGGACCGGGCCCGTACAGCATGCGCATCGGCGTCCGCGGCCTGGACGCCAAGCTCGAGGACCTGTGGGCGCGGGGTACGCGGTGGAGCTGGGTCGATCCGATCGATGGGCGAGCGCGCGTCGAGGTCGATCCGGCGGACGTCGGAGGGTTGCTGATCGAGTTCGAAGAGCTCGAGTGAGGATCGCGTAACACTATAATCACCCCGGAGAGGAGAAGACCATGTCTGGCACCATGAGAGTGAGAGACAGCCTACTAGCTATCTGCCTCGTACTGGCGATTGTCCTTGCCGCATGTGCTAACCCGGCCCCGGCAGTTACAACCCCGACCGCTCCGCCTGCGGCCGCGCCTCAGTCCCAGCCGGCTGCTTCGGCAGCTCCCGCGTTCAAAGTTGGTCTCGCCTTGCCACTCAGCGGACCGTACAGTGGTTACGGTCTGGACGTCGTGCATGGCCTCCAATTCGCGATTGAAGAGGTCAATAACGCCGGCGGCATCAAGGGGCTGGGCGGAGCCAAGATCGAACTCGTCCAGGCTGATAGCTTGGATCCCGACGTCAACGCCTGTCAGACAGCCTTCGAGTCCCTCGTAAACAAAGAACAGGTAAACTTCGTCATCGGGTCGATCTCCCAAACTTGCAATGGTCAAATGGCCTCCCTCGCCGAAAAATACCAGATACCAACTATGGGCATCGCCGGCGCCCTCTATCAGAAGGATTTCCCCTGGTTCGTGAACCTTGGATCGCAACCCGCAGTGCATGCGTTGAACAACGTGAACCGCACGCTGGACATCGCTCAAGAATACAAACTGCCGATCAATCGCATTGCCGTCATGTCTGCGCCCGCGATTGGGGGAGGCTATCAGCTCGAACTAGGCACGGAAGCGTTGAAACAGCGGGGCCTCGATAAGAATGTCGTCGAGACAATCACTCTCGATCTAAGCGCCACGGACCTCAGCGCTCAGGCCCTGAAATTGAAGGCGGCGAATCCCGACGTGTTGATCACTTCCCTTATTGGCCCTCAGTTCACAGCCGGGATCAAGGCGTTTTACAGCGTCGGGTTTGACCCGCCCATCTGGGGAGACACGAATCAGTTCCCCACCGATCCCTCGACGATCAAGGCCGTCGGCGAAGACGTCTGGCGGAGCGTAATTATGAAACCGGGCAGGATCTACAACGGCTTCTATGATCATCCGGACCTGAAGATCAAGTCGGTCGAAGCCTACCGCACACGCAGCGCAGCTTGGCTGAAAGAACACAACTACAGACAAAACGACTTCACCACTTTCGGCTCGCAGGGTGGATATGTTCTTGCCAAGCTTCTGAACGACACCAAGACCCGAGACAAGGCAACCCTCAACCGAGCTTTACGGCAACTGCGCATTCCCATGGATGATCCGAACTTTGTCCAGGCCTACTATAGGCCGGAGATTGGATGGAAGACCAGCTCGGAAACACTGCACGCCGACACGGTGACCATCCAGCCTCAAGAGAAGGACGGCAACGTCCAGCAGGTGCTGCTCTACCCGAAGGAGTACCGACCGGCGGGAGTTACCTTCTGGCATCGATAGGAGCGGCCTTGGTGGGGATCTCTTCGGAGACAGCCGGCCCTCGCGAGGCGGGCCTGTAAGGGGGAACTATCTGACGCAATGTTGGCTGAGAAACGATTCGATTCCCATCAAGGATGCGCGGACACCAGGGACCTACTGGAAGTGGAAGGACTGACCAAGGCTTTCGGCGGACTGATGGCCGTGGACGGTCTGTCCTTCCACGTCAAGAAAGGCGAAATCTTCGGGATGATAGGACCCAACGGGTCGGGTAAGACGGTTACTTTTGAGTGCCTGTCTGGGTTCTATCGTCCCACCAAAGGGAAGATCTGGTTCAAAGGGAAACGCATCGACGGCCTCAAGCCCCATCAGATCTTGGGGCTTGGTCTCGCCCGGACGTTCCAAGCGCTGGAACTACTGCCGGACTTCACGGTGTTCGATAGTCTCGTGCTGGCTGCACTTCACGCCTTGCCGCTACACAGGGCTCGCGAGAAAGCAAGCGAACTGTTGGAGTATTTGCTTCTGAGCCCGATAAGGGACCATCTCATTACGGAGATAACGCCGCCGGACCAGCGCATACTCGAGCTTGGCAAGGTAATGGCTTGCCAAGCGGACACCGTTTTGCTAGACGAAGTTATGGCGGGACTGACCGATGTGGAAGCGAGACGGGTCCTATCCGCGGTAACTAGTCTGCGGGCTCAGGGCGTTACCTTCATAGTCGTCGAGCACAATATGGAAATGCTCTCTCAGCTGTGCGACCGCGTAATGGCTCTCCACTTCGGTAGGCAGATAGCGGAGGGCACGCCGTGCGACATTCTAAGGCACAAGGATGTCGTCGAAGCCTATCTAGGCGAGGAGCCGTCAGATGCTTAGGGTAGATAACGTCAGTGTGCACTACGGGGCTACACAGGTTCTTCACGGAGTATCGTTGGAGGTAAATGCGGGTGAATGCGTGGCTCTGCTCGGCGCAAACAATGCGGGCAAGACGACCCTTCTAAACGCTATTACCGGCCTGCACCCCATCTCTTCGGGAAGAATATGCCTCAACGGTGTCGAGTTGTGCGGTCTCAAGCCTCACGACATCGTTGACCGAGGAGTGATCATGGTGCCGGAAGGCAGAGGGGTGTTTGCCGGCATGACGGTAGTCGAGAATCTTCTCCTTGGTGGTTCAATTGCAAGATCGAGGAACGAAATAGACACGAGGCTGCAATGGGTCTACGAGACCTTCCCGATACTAAAGCAAAAAGCGAAGCTAACAGCGGGCACGCTTTCCGGTGGGCAGCAGCAGATGCTTAGTCTTGGTCGAGCGCTGATGGCCAAGCCCGAAATCGTGTTACTCGACGAACCATCGTTGGGTTTAGCACCGGCAGTTGTGAAGAGACTATTTGAAATCTTTCGTGACTTGAGCAAGGACGGGCTGACGATACTGCTGGTGGAGCAGAATGTCAGACTATCCTTAGCAGTAAGCGAGCGGGGTTACGTGCTGGCACGGGGGGAGATAGCTCTTTCTGGGGACAGCCAAGAATTGGCGAGAGATGACCGGGTAAAGGCGGCGTACTTGGGTGAAGACGGACGCGACCCAGCTTCCGATCGTGTGAGCGGCGGCGTTACGCCAAAGTGACCGTCGCCGAAGGGGGTAAGCAACCAGCCATGGATCAGATAGTGGCCCAGCTTTTGTTTCTTGGGCTAACGACCGGAGCGATATTCGCGCTGCTGGCCGGCGGCATGACGCTGGTCTACAGCGTTGTTAGGACGGTCTTTCCCGCTCACGGCGATGTCTTGGCGCTCGCGATGTACGCCGGCTTGACTCTGTACCGAGTGTGGGGCCTCCATCCATATCTCACGATGGTACTGATCACGCCGCTGATGTTTGGCCTTGGCCTATTATGCTTCCGGGTCTTCTTGAAGCCCGTTCTACGTCACGACCCGATGATCTTCTTTCAGATCGGGCTGGGGCTGATCTTCATCAGCGAGGAGCTGATGCGCGTTGGCTATGGCATCGATGGCCAAACTGTTACCACGCCTTTCACAGTTCGCCAGATACACATCGGACCGATATTAGCTGGAACGGGTCAGTTGATCGCCCTTGGCGCGGGCTTCGCCCTCTGCATCGCCTCGTACTACGTTCTGCAGAGAACCAGCTTTGGAAGGTCCATCCGTGCGGTGGCGGAGAGGCCGGATCTCGCAAAACTCTTTGGGATCCGGGTCGAGCGGATGCAGGCTTTCGTTTTTGCCGCGGGTTTCGTACTCGCGGGCATTGCGGGATCGTTGGTTCTTCCCTTTACTAGCGTGCAGCCATACATGGGCTTGTCGTTCACCCTCTATGCCGTGATCGTACTTACGGTGGGAACCATGGGAAACTTCATCGGTTCTCTAGTGGCAGGGATGGTTATCGGCATCGCGTCGACCGCGAGTAACTTCCTGATGGGCGACAAGATGGCGGCGGCGGTACCATACGTGATCTTCATTCTGGTGTTGATCTTGTTGCCGCGCGGTCTCTTCGGTAGCCGAGAGGCGAGATGATGGGAGCACAGAGTAGAGTCATGGCTGTAAGCAGTATATGGAGCCGACTGTCCCGTCCCACTGAGCCAATCGTCATACTCGTGTCGATGTTCCTGCTTGTGTTGCCGCTATTCCTTGATCAGTATTGGCTACATTTAGTGATCTACTCGCTGTGGATAACGGTCTTGACCGCTTCATGGAGTATACCCGCCAGTGCCGGGCAGTTCAGTCTGGCGCATACCCTTTACCTCGGGTGCGGAGCCTATGTTCCTAGCGTGCTATTCCTGACCACAGGATTGTCACCATGGCTGGGCGCCATAGCCGGCGTGGCGATCGCGTGTTTGTTGGCACTAGCGATTGCCAACTCCACCCTTCGCATGGAAATCCCTTTTCTCGCTTATGCTGTCCTGTCATTAGCGCTGGTCCAGGTTGGAGTATTGATTGTGAGAGCGGTGCCGATGCTGCATGGCGACATGGGCCTCAATATTCCTTTTCGCGAGAGCAATCCATCTTTTTTGGCGGCAGGCAAGGCGCCGTACTTCTATATCATTTTGATGGTGGCGGGCATCGTTACTCTTGTTTCGCGTTATGTTCTCACCTCGAAGATGGGATACTACTTGCGGGCACTAAAGCAAAACACGCGCGTCGCGAAGTCCGTCGGGGTGAATGTTACGAAATATCATTCCTTGGCCCTGGTGTTAAGTGCGGCCATTTGGGCGTTCGCCGGCACATTTTGGGCTCAGTACAGTGGCTTTGTGGCACCCGGTACGACCTTGAACGTCCAAATAGTCATTACCGTCGTAATAGCGGCCACGGTCGGTGGCGTTGGCACCTTGTGGGGGCCGATAGTCGTTCCGTTCTTGTTGACGTTAGTCGTGGAGTTCGTGCGAGGCGAAATCGGGAGCCAGATCCCTGGCATAGGTCCGATAATATATGGCGTCATCATCGTGGTTATGTTGCTGTGGCTTAAGATGGGAATATTCAATTGGATTGAGCGTCGCCGCCGAGTGGGAAAAGCGCTTTGACCTAGCAGCGGCCCAAGCTGAGTCCGAAGAAGATGGGAGGTGCATGCCGGCAGCGGATTGGCACTTGGGCCCGCGCAGCGCTTAACATCACCGAGCCAATATCTAATTCGGGTAAGAGGAGGATTGCATGCCAAGACTTGTTCTCGTCACCGGGGCAGCATCGGGTATCGGGCGAGCCGTTGCGCTCGCCTTCGCGGCAGACG
>SCTZ01000224.1 GCA_004297765.1 Chloroflexota bacterium
GCCATCAGCACCAGGGGTGCGGTTTCAGCCGATCGGCCGGGGCGGACCTCCATCGCCCGAGTTCGTTGCCGGTGCCATTATACCATCACGGCTGGCAGGATTCATCAAGGAGACAGCAGGACCGGATCATCTTCTTGTTTGCAGCATCATCCACGAAGTAGTCTCCGGAACTCTTCCGGCGTTACGCCCATATCGTCAAGAATACCCTTCAGGGTCTTTGGCTCAATATCTTTCCCTGCATGCATGGGAATCACCACCCGGGCCCTATCTTTCTCTCGGTAGTAAACAGCATGGCTCCCTCTCTGGTGGTCGAAAACAAACCCCAGTTTGGTGGCCACACGGACCACCTGATTCGCCTTGACCACCGGGAGTTTGGGGCTCAGAGGGCAATCTCCACCGGCTTGATCAGGATGTCTTCCACCGGCACGGGTTCGCCATGTTTCTTGAGACTCTCCACGTATGCTTGCATCGCCTCCCGGATATTGGTCAAGGCCTCGTCCAGGGTATCCCCCTGGGTATGACATCCCTTGAGAGATGGACAATAGGCATGGTAGCCCCCGGACTCTTCACGTTCCAGGATCACCGTGAAGTAGTGATGTCTTTCCATGCTCGCCTCCTGTGAATCCGTCCGCGCCCGAAAGCCGTCATGAGTTGCCGCAACTGTGCACCTGCCATTGCTCCTGCCGAAGTATACACCACAACCAGGTCGAAGAGCATCACGGCAAATAGGGACTGTTGAGAGCCCAGACTGCCCGAATTATGGCGCTGAGCTGGACGGGACTTCTATCGTAGGAGCGGAAGGCTGAATGATGGGCGTTCATGAGCCGCTATTGTTCGCGACCTGGTCATTTGAAGCCAGCGGCTGCGGCGTCTCCCTACACCATCGTCCCTAATAGAATCTCATTCATATACTCCGCCGCCTTCTCCGCCGCATCGCCTGCACGGACGAGCCAGAAGTGGTCGGCGCCAGGGATGACCTCGATGCGGTAGGGAGGGCGGAATCGCTCTAACCTCGCCCGGAAGGAGGACAGCGGGGCGAACTGGTCGCGGTCGCCGACGATGAAGAGGCGGGGCTTGGTGCAGGCTAGGACGGCGGGATCGTCGGTCGCGCTGGATATGGGGTCGCTGCCGTCTGAGCCTTCGATGTAGGGCAGGGAAACGGACACGAAGGCTTTGACCCGCTCGTCCTGGGCGGCGACGCGCAGACCCATGGCAGCGCCAAAGGAATAACCGGCTAGCCCGAGCTTCTCGGCGTCCACGCCGGGTTGCTCCTGAAGGAAAGATAGCGCGGCCCGGACGTCCTCCGGCTCGCGCTCGCCTCCCGTTTGCATGCCGCCGCTCCGCCCCGTGCCTCGAAAGTTGAAGCGCAGGGCCACGATGCCCGTCCCGACCAGCGCAGAGACCAGGCTAACCACCACGCTGTTGGTCATGTCCCCGCCGAACATTGGATGCGGATGACAGACGACAACGCCAGGGCGACGTGCCGCGCCGACCGGCTCGTGCAGGACGCCCTCCAGGAAGATCGAGCCGCAGGGAATGGCGACTTTCGTTTGCTTTGCGTCCATGTTTGCGACCTCTTTGAGGAACTGGAAAGCTGCAAAGATAGGCGCCGTTATTGTGCTACTCCCATGACTAGATGAGCTTTGTCTCGCGTCCGACCCAAAACTGCTCGCGGACGACGCGCCGAAGGACTTTGCCGGCGGCGTTCCGGGGTAGATCCGCAACGAAGCTCACGCTCTTGGGCACCTTGTAGCCGGCCAACTCCTCGCGGCACCAGTCCAGCAGTTCAGTCTCGGTGATCCGTGCGCCGGGTCTGGACACCACCACGGCCTTGACTGCCTCGCCCCACTTCTCGTCGGGCACGCCGACCACGGCTGCTTCCAGCACCGCGGGGTGACGGTAGAGAGCCTGCTCAACGTCGGTCGGGTAGACGTTGGCGCCACCGCTAATGATCAGGTCGTTCTTCCGGTCGACGAGGGTGAGGAAGTGCTCCTCGTCTAGGAAACCCAGGTCGCCGGTGACGAACCAGCCGTCAATGAAGGCCTTGGCCGTGGCCGTCTCGTTCTTGTAGTAGCCACTGCCCAATGAGAGGGTGCGTACCCAGATCTCCCCGATCTCGCCAGGACTGAGCTCCCGATTGTTGTCGTCCACGATCTTGACCTCGCAGCCCATGACGGGCTTGCCAACCGTCGTGACCTTGCGCAGTTGATCGTGATGGTCAAGATTCGTGCTGAGACCGCACTCTGTAGTGCCGTAGCAATCGTTGATCCGAGCGGAGCTGAAATATTCGAACATTAATTCCCGCGTGCGCGTATGGCGCGGAGCCGACCCGGAGGAGAGGATGCGCAGCGAGGAGACATCGTAGCGCGCTCGGCGTTCCTCCTCGGGGATGGCCAGCATCATGTTGTACATAGTCGGCACCATGAACGAGGCGGTAACGCGCTCGTCCGTGATGGTCCGGAGCACCTGATGGGCGTCGAACTTGCGGAGAAGGACCAGGGTGCCGCCGAAGTAGAGCGACATCAAGCCAAAGACGTAGGGTCCGGAGGCGTACATGGGTCCGACGATCAGCGTGCGATCGCGGTCGGAGAGACCGTACTGCGTGGCGAACTGGTAGAACATGAGCACTTGCGAGCGCTGCGGAATGATGGCCCCTTTGGGCAACCCCGTGGTCCCCGAGGTGTAGGCCAGGCGCATCCAGGCGTTCTCGTCCACACGCGCGGATGGCTCCGCCGTGTTCGCCGAGCGGACCCCATCCAGAGGGCGAAAGCCGTCGAGGGCACCGTTCGCGCTGAAGAGCAGCGACCGGTCCAGCTTCGGCAACTCGCCCAGGATCGGGTTCAGCTTCTTTCCGAACTCGCCCTCCGCCAATAGCGCCCGTGAGTCGGAGTGGTCGATAATGTAGGCGATCTCCTTCGGCGTGAGCACGGTGTTGACGCAGACATTCACAACGCCAATCTTGGAGAGGGCCAGCAAACTCTCCACGAACTCCACCGAGTTGCCAAACAGTAAGGCACAGTGATCGCCTGGACGTAGACCAGCCCCAAGAAAGCCGTCGGCCAGGCTGTTCACGCGCGCGTTCAGCTCGTGGTGGCTGATGCGCGTATCTCCGAACACCAGAGCATCTTTGTCCCGATACTTCCTGGCGTTCAGAGCCAGGTTCCCGTGCAGAACCAGTTCTGACATGTCGGGCTCTCCTTTCGTTGTCCTTGACGAGAGCATAGTCGATGTTCTCAGTACTGGAGCGACCAGGACATGCAGCCATCGCCCACCAGTCCTACAGCCCTGTTGGCCAGTCCCATCTGTTCCAGGACCTCACCGATCAGGCGGATGGTGATACCGTGGGTGCAGCCCGGACAGAACTGGAAGTGATGATCGGTAACGACCGGTGTCTTGTCGAAGACGACCTTCATAATGCGCTTGCCTCCCGGACCACGCGGGAATTCTCGGGGGTCACCCCCGAAACCCCGGCCTGGCGGCGCGCTAGTTCTTGGCTGGCGATTCAATGCCAGCATCAGAGCGCGTGCTCCGTATCTCGACCAGACAGTTGTAGGCGAACGCGCCGCCTGGCGAAGTCTTGTCCTTGGTCAGCACGTTGGGACATCCGCCCCGGTCGATGCCTTATTCTGGCGTTCTCATAGGGGCCGAACTGAGGATAGTCCCAGGGGCAGGCATCGAGGCAGAGACCACAGCCGTCGCGACCGAGGCAGGCCTCTTGGTCGACGACGACGATGCCATCGGCCTCCCGCTTTGTTATTGCATCAGCGGGGCACGCGGCAATGCAGGCGGGGTTCGCGCAATGACGGCATCCCTCGCTCAAGTGAGCGACGAAGAGGTTGGGGTAGTTGCGCTTCTCGATGCTGGTCACGCGCCTCCGACTGGCGGGACCGGGCGGCACGTCGTGCCAGTTCTTGCACGTCACCACGCAGGCAAAGCAGGCTGTACAGCGCGTCTGGTCGAAGTAGAACCCCATTTGCATGCGACTCCTCCAGCCAATACGTGCGAGATCAATAATCAATAAGCGAACGATAACAGCAGACCGCCGTCCCAGGGGACGACGGTCTTGTTAGTATTGCTGTTGTAGTTGTATAGGTGAGTCCACTAAATGCGTCGTTCTCTGTGAACCGCCCCATCCCAGGGGTGGTGAGTTGTCGTGCTGGATTCTGGTCCTTCCACGGAAGGACCAGAATCCAGCACGACAACCTCAACCTGAAGGGCGCCCCTCGGGGCGCCCGTAGCCCCACGGATTAGTCAAACGACGCCCTACAGCAACCCCTTCTTCGCCAGCAATGGCTGTCCGTCCGTCAGCAGTTTCTTCAGGGCCAGCTCTCGCTCAGGCAGTCCCAGGGCCAGGCCCAGGAGTTGGGTGAAGTAGAAGATCGGGAGATCGAAGCTCTGGCCGGTCTTCCGAGCGATATCCAACTGACGGGCGTCCAGGTTCAGGTGGCAGAGCGGGCAGCCGACCACGACGGCTTCGGCCCCGGCCTCTTTGGCCCGGCCGAGGATCTTGCCCACCAGATCCAGGCAGAGATCAGTCTGTGTAATCGAGTGGCTGGCGCCGCAGCAATCGGTCTTGGCTTCCCAATCAATAGTGGTTGCGCCCACTGAGCGGATCAGGTAGTCCATGTTCATGGGGTACTCGGGATGACCAGACCCCGTGACGGCCGCCGGGCGTGTAAGAAGGCAGCCGTAGTAGCAGGCCACCTTGAGTCCAGCCAGAGGTTTCTTGACCTGTTGCTTGATCTTGCTTAGGCCGACCATGCGGATGAAGGTGTCCACCGTGTGCTCGATGCTCACGCCGTCCTGGTAGGTGTAGCCGGTCTCGCGACTGGTCTGATCCTTGAGGTCCGGGTTCTCCTCCACGTCATGGGCGGCGAAGCGCAGGCGAGAGAAGCAAGAGGCACATGGCACGGTGACGGCCGTATGCCCCATCTTCTCGATGAGGGCCAGGTTCTTCAGTGGGAGATTGATGGCCTCCTGCTTGGAGTGCCAGTGCACGGCTGAGTTGCCGCAGCAGAGCCAGCCCTTGGGCTCGTCCAGTTGGATGCCCAGGTGGGCGGCCACGGCCCTGGTGGACTCATCGAACTCAGCCGAAGAAGCGTGTAGCGAGCAGCCCGGATAGTAGGCTACGGAGTTGGGCGCGGGCGTCCTGGTGGGGACGCTGTTCAAGTTGCGCGGATAGCCGGCGAACTCGGGCAGAATGCGCAGGCGCCCTTTTTGCATCAGGCGCTTGCCCAGACCGATCTCGCGGGTGAGCTGCTTCAGGCGCAGGTTCATCTCCGCCGTCAGGGTGGCCTCGTGCATGCGACCGTAGAGCTTGATGTTGCGCATGGTGGCCTTGACGAACAGCGGCACAGTCGGAACGGGCGATGGAATGCCTCGCCGTTGTGCGATGACCTTGAGGCTGTCCATGATGCCGGCGATGTCGATGCTCTGCGGACAGCGCATGGTGCAGGTCTGGCAGGCGGCGCAGACCCAGATGGTCTTGGAGCGCAGCACCTTGTCCAACTGCCCGAACTGCAGCGCGCGCAGCACCTGGTTCGGTGTCAGGTCCATCTGGTCGGACAGCGGACAACCCGACGTGCACTTCTTGCATTGATAGCACAGAGTGGGGTTCTGCCCGCTCTCCTTGAGAAGCTCCTTGGCCAGCTCGCTATCTCTGGTGGTTGTTTCTATAGTCATCGTCTACTCCACTGCTTCAACCTGGGTCGGCCGCTGTCCCACTCCTGACCCCGGCGTGCGCCTGAGGCGGGAGCTGCGTGGGGGATGAGCTGTCTGTGAACATGCTTACGACCCTCACCCTAACCCTCTCCCAGAGGGAGAGGGAACAAGTTACCCCCTCTCCCTTTGGGAGAGGGCAGGGGTGAGGGACGCCGCTTAGTCTATCCGACCGCCACGGCCTCCGTCACGGGACGTGGGGCGAGCCCGGCGGCCTCGCAGATCTCGGGCACGGCCTCTTCCCATTCGATGGCCATGATGTGGACGCCGGCCACGCCGGGGATCTCCTTGATGGCCTTGATGATGTCCACCACGATCTCGATGCCGACCTTCTTGGCCTGACCCTTGGGCGCGCCGGCCATGCGCGCGACGATCTCATCGGGCACGTCCATGCCCGGTACCTTGGTCTTCATATAGCGGGCCGCGCCGACCGACTTGATCGGTCCGACGCCGGCCAGGATCTTGACGCGCTCGTGCAGACCGCGCGCCCGCACGTCCTCCATCCACCTGGCGAACTTCTCCACGTTGTAGATCAGTTGCGTCTGGATGAAGTCGGCTCCAGCGTTGACCTTTTTGCCCAGGCGCAGCGCCCGGTACTTGAAGGGATCGCCGAAGGGGTTCTCGGCGGCGCCCAGGAAGAAGCGCGGCTCGATGTCGATGGCGTCGCCGCACTGGAACTTCTTCTCGTCGCGCATATCGCGCATCATGTTCAGCAACTGGACCGAGTCCAGATCGAAGACGCCCTTGGCGCTCGGATGGTTACCGAAGGACTGGTGGTCGCCGGAAAGGCAGAGCAGGTTCTTGAGTCCCAGCGCCGCGGCGCCCAGCGCGTCGCTCTGCATCATGATGCGATTGCGGTCGCGGCAGGTCATCTGAATGACCGGCTCCAGTCCCTCTTGCAGGGCCAGATAGCCGGCCGCGATGCTGGACATGCGTACCACTGCCGTCTGGTTGTCGGTGATGTTGACCGCATCCACGTGACCTTTGAGGATGCTGGCTTTCTCTTTGATAGCCGCCGCATTGGCGTTTTTGGGAGGACCCAGCTCACCGGTGACGGCGAAGAGACCCGCCGACAGAACTCGTTCCAGATTGCTGTCAGACTTCATAGCTTCTTCAGATCCTCCCTAATCACGGTTCTCGGACCGCTGCCGTAGGCCGTGCGCCAATCCTTGGGCGGCTGGATCTTCTCCAGGTTGTCGATCTCGCCCAGGGTGTCCAGATGATCGATGATGAGCTGCCAGGCGCAGTCGATATTGGGCGAGACCTCGCACTTGCCGTACTGCGATCCGCCACAGGGCCCGTTCAGCATGCTCTTGCTGCAGCGGGCGATGGGGCAGATGCCGCCGGTGAGGTGCAGGACGCAGTTGCCGCAGCCGCCACAGCGCTCGGCCCATACGCCGGCCTCCACGTTGCGACCGAACATCAGCGTGTTCAGTCCGGGCAGGACCTTGACGCTGGGGAACTCGTCGGCGATGGAGCCGACGCCCACGCCGCAGGCCAGCGAGAGCACGGCGTCGACCTCTTTGACCTTCTCGCGGATCTCTTCGAGATACTCGGGATCGCACTGGCGCTTGATGGTTTTCTCTTCGAGCACCTTCTCGCCGCCGTCGATCCGGTCGGCCAGCCGCAGGGCGGAGGCTAGCACCTCGACCTCTTTCTCGCCGCCGGCGAAGCACACGGTGACGCACGTGCCGCACCCGAGGACCAGCAGCTTCTTGTAGGGCGCGATCATCTCCCGGATCTCATCGAGGGATTTTTGTTCGGCAATAATCATGCAAGCACCTCTTTGCGGGGGCTGGGGGCTAGGGGTTGGGGAACCAGCCCCCAACCCCTAGCCCCCAGTCCCCTTGTCGTCATTCTTTTGCGATGGCGGCTTGGGCTGCTTTGGCCGCGCTGGCCTTGGCCGGATTGGGCCCCAGGGCTTTCAAGCGCTCTGTCATCTCGGTGGCGGCCTGGGCGAACTTGGGGCCCTCGGCCGAGGACATGTTGAACATCTCCACCCGCTCGCCGCCGATGCCGATCTTGTCCAGTAGCTCTTTCAGATAGTTGGTTCGTCGTCTGGCTCTCAGATTACCTTCCAGGTAATGACAGTTGCCTTCCAGTCAGCCAGCGACGAAGACGCCATCGGCGCCGCGCTCGAAGGCCCGCAGGATGTGGATCACATCCACTCGGCCGCTGCACGGCACCTCGATGACCCGGACGTTCGGTGGATACTGCAGGCGCATTGAGCCCGCCAGATCGGCGGCCGCGTACGCGCAGTGATGGCAGGCGAACGCCAGGATCTGGGGTTCATACCCGTTCTCGCTCGTCATAAAATCTCCCTCATGAAAACTACGCCAGAATCGCCTCCATCAAAGCGTCGGCCTTGACAGCCACCTGGCTGTCCTTGTAGTGCATGAGCTGGATGGCCTTGCCGGGGCACTCGGCGACGCAGGTGCCGCAACCCTGGCACTTGGCGACCTCGATCTCCGCCACGCCGTCCTTGTTGATGAAGGGGACGTGGTATGGGCAGACGCGCACGCAGGTCAGGCAGGAGGCGCACTTCTCCGGCTCCACTCTCGCGACCACGCCGCCGACCTCCAGGGCCTTCTTGGAGAGCAGGGTCGCCGCGCGCGACGCTGCTGCAGCGGCCTGGGCCACCGCCTCGTCGGCGAATTTCGGATAATGTCCCGTTCCGCAGAGGAAGATGCCCTCGGAGGAGAAGTCCACCGGGCGCAGCTTGATGTGGGCTTCCAGCAGGAAGCCTTCTTTGGTCACCGGCACCTTGAAGGAGCGAGCTAGCTCCTCCGTGCCCTCCGACGGCACCAGGGCCGTGGCCAGCACCAGTTGATCGAGATCCAGCTCGATATGATCCTTCAGGATCGGGTCGTTGAAGGACACGCGCAGCCGACCGTTGGCGTTCTCCACCTGTGGCTTCGATGAATCGTCGTAGCGCACGAAGATGGCGCCGGCCGCGCGAGCCTCGGTGTAGAGCTGCTCACGGAAGCCGTAGGTTCGCACGTCCTTGGCCAGGACGAAGATGTTGGCGTCGGGGTTCAAGGACCGAATCTTGAGAATGTTCTTCATCGCGGTCGAGCAGCAGATGCGGCTGCAGTACCAGGTCTTGTCGGGCTCCGGTCCGACGCACAGGACCATGCCGATGTTCTTGGCGCGTCGGATCTCGTCGGGTGTCTTCTCGATCTTGTCTTCCAGGTCTTGCATGGTCAGCACCCGCGGGTCCTGTCCCAGCAGATACTCGGAGCCCCGGTACTCGTGGGCGCCGGTGGCCATGATCGTCACGCCGTGCTCGATCAGGCGCTGGGTGGGATCGTCTACGGAGACCAGCGTGGTCTTGAAGTTGCCCATGAAGCCCTCGGACTTGGAAACGACCATGCCCGTGACGACTTCGACTCTGGGATGCTCCAGTACCTTTTTGATAAGGGCGTTCACGTACTCCGTGGCGTTGCCGCCCTGAACGGTGCTGCGCAGCTTGGCCAGATTGCCGCCCAACTGCTTCTCGCGCTCGACCAGGCAGACCCGGAAGCCCTGATCGGCCAAGTTGAGCGCCGCGGTCATGCCCGCCACGCCGCCGCCGATGACCAGGGCCTCGTGGTTCAGTCCCAGCTCCATCTTGTGCAGCGGCTCGAGCGTGGCCGAGCGCAGGACGGCCATTTTTACCAGATACTTGGCCTTCTGGGTGGCCGCCGCGGGCATCTTGGCGTGCACCCAACTGCAGTGCTCGCGGATGTTGGCCATCTCGAAGAGGTAGGGGTTCAGCCCGCCCTCACGGATGGTATCCTGGAAAAGCGGCTCGTGGGTGCGCGGCGTACAGGAGGCCACCACCACACGGTTGAGCTTGTGCTCGGCGATCTTCTCAGGCATGGCCTTGAGAGAGTCCGCGGAGCAGGTGTACAAAAGATTTTCGGCGAAGGCCACGTTGGGCAGCGTCTTAGCGTACTCGACGACGTCCTTGACGTCCACGGTGCCGGCGATGTTGCTGCCGCAGCTACAGATGAAGACGCCGATACGGGGCTCCTCCCCGCTCACGTCTTTCTCGTCGACGTAGGTTTTCTCCTCGACCAGGGTGCCGCGCTCCTCGGCCAGGAGCTGCATCACGCTGGCCGCGGCGCCGCTGGCCTGGATCACGCTGTCCGGAATATCCTTGGGCTCGCTGAAGGCGCCGCAGACGAAGACGCCCTCGCGGCTGGTGTCCACCGGGTGGAACGGCTCGGTGTAGCAGAAGCCATGCTCGTTCAGGCGGATGCCGAAGGTGTCCTGCAGGGCATCGGCGCTATTGGTGGGGACCAGCCCGACGCTGAGCACCACCAGGTCGAACTCCTCCTCGCGCAGCACGCCGTCCTCGTCCTGGTAGCGGATGAGGATGTTCTTGCTATCGGGCTGCTCGCGCAGGCGGGAGGGGCGGGAACGAACATATTTGACGCCCTGACCTTTTGCTCGCTCGAAGAAGGCATCGAAGCCCTTGCCGAAGGCGCGCACGTCCATCATGAAGATCTGGCACTCCACGCCTGGGATATGATCCTGAGCCAGCATGGCCTCTTTGGTGGCGTACATGCAGCAGACCGAGGAACAGTACTTGTGGTCCTGATCGCGCGAGCCCACGCACTGCAGGAAGGCGATGCGCTTGGGCTCTTTGTGGTCCGAGCCGCGCACTACGTGGCCCTGGGTGGGGCCGGAGGCGCTGAGCAGACGCTCGAACTGGAGCGCCGTGACCACGTTGGCATAGCGACCGAAGCCGAACTCCTCGGAAAGAGAAGCATCGTAGACCTCGAAGCCGGGGGCCAGCACCACGGCGCCGACCTTGAGCTCCTCGGTGCGGTAGTAGTCGTCGTGATCCACGGCCTTGGCCAGGCAGACCCGCACGCACTCGTAGCATTCCGAGCAAACGCCGCAACTCAGGCAGCGCTTGGCCTCGGCCACGGCAGCCTCCTCGTCCAGCCCCAGCTCCACCTCGCGGAAGTTGGAGCGGCGCTCCTCCGGCGAGAGGCGGGCCATGCTGGGGCGCCGGCCGCTCTGGAGCTTGCCGTTCAGGGCGTCCATGGCTAGCTCTTCGGCGTCCATCTTGACCGTGGGCAGGGCCGCCGCGTCCGGCAGGTTCAGGGGCAGCCCCTGGAGATAGCGGTCCATAGAGACGGCCGCGCGGTGTCCCGCGCCGACCGCATCGACGATGTAGGCGGTGCCGGTGACGGCGTCACCCCCGGCGAAGATGCCGGGCAGGTTGGTAGCCAAGGTCTCGGGGTTGACCTCGATGGTGCCACGCTTGCCGAGTAGCTCGCTGGGAACGCCGGTGGCGTCCACGCTCTGGTTGACGGCCAGGATGATCATATCGGCCAGAACCGAGAACTCCGAGCCGGCCACGGGCACGGGACGGCGTCGTCCGGAGGCGTCGGGCTCGCCCAGCTCCACCTTCTGGCAGACCAGGGAGCCCGCGTTGCCCTGGCTATCGGTGAGGATCTGGACCGGAAGGGCCTGGAAGAGAAGCTTCACGCCTTCTTCCTCCATCTCGTCAACCTCCCAGGCGTCGCCGGGCATCTCCTGGCGGGAGCGCCGGTAGGCCAGAGTGACCTCTTTCGCGCCCAGGCGAATTGCCACGCGGGCGGCGTCCAGGGCCGTGTTGCCGCCGCCGACCACCACGACCTTGTCGGGCACGGTCCTGCGGGTGCCCAGAGCCGTCTCTCGTAGGAAGTCGATGGCTCCCACCACGCCCTTGGCGTTGTCGCCGTCCACGCCCAGCCGCTGGCTGACGTGGGCGCCGATAGCCAGGAAGATCGCTTTGTATCCCTCCTGGCGCAGACTGTCGAGTGTAAAATCCACACCCAGGCGGCTGTTCAGCCGCAGATCCACGCCATAGGCGCAGATTTCTTGCACTTCACGCCGGACGTGGTCCTTGGGCAGACGGTGCTCCGGCACGCCCACGGAGAGCATGCCGCCGGCCACTGGCAGAGCCTCGAAGACCGTCACGGGATAGCCCTTGCGAGCCAGGTCCTGCGCGGCGGCCATGCCGGCCGGCCCGCCGCCGATAATGGCGACTTTGTCCTGTTTCGTCTTCGGAACGGCTGTGGGCAGAGGAAGCTGATTCTTGTGGGAGAAATCAGAGACAAACCGCTTGAGGTGCATGATATCGATGGGCTCGTCCAGGAGCCCGCGATTGCAGTTCAGCTCGCAGCGGTGGTTGCAGACGCGCCCGCAGGCTGAGGCAAAAGGCATGCGATCCTTGACTACCCGGATGGCGTCCTCGAAGCGGCGCTCGCCGATTAGAGCCACGTAGCCCTGCACGCTGATGCCGGCGCGGCAGTTCGCTTTGCAGGGGGCGGTGCCTTTCTTCTCGATGGAGAAGGCGTTCGGCACGGCCTGGGGGTAGAGCTTATACGCTGCCTTGCGCTGCTCAAGCCCGGCGTTGAACTTGTTGGTGACTGGAACAGGGCAGACCCGCGCGCACTCGCCGCAGGCGGTGCACTTATCGGGGTCGATAAAGCGCGGCTTGCGCTCGATGGTGACTGTGAAGTTGCCGGCCTCGCCGCTGATGGACTTGACCGTCGTGTTGGTCAGGATGTCGATGTTGAGGTGCCGGCCGCACTCCACGAGACGCGGCGACATGGTGCACATGGCGCAGTCCAGCGTGGGGAAGGTCTTGTCCAATTGGGCCATCTTGCCGCCGATGGCCGGCGACTCCTCGACCATGTAGACCTTCAGCCCGGAATCGGCCATATCCAGCGCGGCTTGCATACCCGCGATACCGCCGCCGACTACTAACGCTGCACCAACCTTCGCGTGGCTCTTGTCGTCGTTCATTGCTTCCTCGCTCTCAAACAACGAGACAGGCGAAAAGGGAAAAAGGCGAAAAGGCGAACAGGGAGGATACGGATTCGGCGTTCCCTCCTCTTCCCCTTTTTCCCTCTTGCCCTTTTCCCTGTCTCGGCGCTTGACAGAAATAGGCTATCGAATTACCAACCTTCCTGGAAAGCTGAATCGAGGTAAACGCATAGCGGGGGCCGGATGAACTGGTGACCCTGGTTCTGGGAGTAATTGGTGGCCTGGAGCGCCGACGCTGGCTGCTCCGGCTAAAAGAAGAACGAAGGGCGAACATTACATCGCTTTTCGTCAGATTAATGGGACAAACTCACGCGTGACCCAGCGAACTCCATTGTATCGTATCGAGGACGGATTGTCCATAGTTTGGTTGACTGGCTTGCTACGAACACGGACGGTTTGGATCACGAAGCCGTTTGGACCGCGAAGCACGCGAAAGGGAGGCGCGAAAGAGCGCGAAAATGGGGGGGCGGGGGTGGCTCGGCATGTGGAGGTGCCGCCGGATGGCCAATGGGTATTCGCACAAAGGACATAACTTCGAGCGGTTGTCCTTCCAGGTTCTGGGCGCCTGCATCGATGTTCAAAGGCAGCTCGGACGGCATTGCATGGAGGTCGACTATCAGCGGGCGCTGGAGTTGGCGTTGCCCAAGCGAGCTCTTCAGATCGAGCGCGAGGTCGAGATCCCGATCGCGTACGACGGCGTCGTCGTGACCAAGCGGCGCGTGGATTTCGTCGTGTCGGACGACACCGGTGAGTTGCTTCTGGAAACCAAAGCCCGGACCGCCATCCTCCCTGAAGACGTGGAGCAATGCCTACTCTATCTGCGTCAGGGCGGATACCGCCTGTGCCTGCTGGTCAACTTCGGTGAGAAGCCTCTCGGCGTTCGACGCCTGGTGCATTCGTCGTCATAGCCCCAACCTCGATGCCCGCACAGCCGAGAGTGAATGCTCCCAAACCACCGTATATCCGTCTTTCGCGTCTTTTCGCGCTCCCCTTTCGCGCGCTTCGCGATCCAAACGACCTCGCGATCCAAACATACTTCCCGCCCCGAACATTCCTAACCCCCGCCCCCCCTCGCCTAGTAGGAGCCCCCTCCACCGGACTCCGCCGACGGTGTGGCGGGCGGAACCACGAACCAGACGTCGCCGATGCCGTGTCCGTTGGTGTCGCCGGGCTTGGTGTCTCTGAACCAGTAGTAGAGCGGCATACGGTTATACGTAACCTGCGCCATGCCGTCCTTTCGCACGGTTGTTCCCAGTGTTCCCGGCAGGCCGTCCGGCGCTACCGGGTCGCCAGAGGCGGCGATCAGGGGCGGCCAGTTCTGCGCGCACTGGTCGTAGCAGTTGCTGACATTGGGCTGGTCCTTGGCAAACACGTAGAGCGTCATGCCTTTGGCATCGGTGAGGTAGGTGCCAAGCTTGGCGTCGGTGGCGGTCATGACGATCGGCTCAGAGGCTGAAGGCTGATTGGCTGCATCTGCTGGTTGCGTCTTGTTCTCAGTTTTCGTTTGGTTTGCGAAGGCGCTGCAGCCTGCGAGCACGAGCGGGACAAAGGCAAACAAGAAGAGTAGTTTCAGGTGATGCATCGGGATTCTCCTTCTGCTCGGTCGCCGCGATCGGCGAGCCCCGGGCAGCTCACTGTTGATGAGTACTGCGTATATCGGACCGTATTCATCTTGTTACGTTTGCACTAAATGTGCCAAGCGTTGCCAGGGATGATCGTCTAGGACCAGGTGGGACCCGTCACTGCGGTTTCTGCCAACTATCGGCAGGATTCTCGGATGAATGAGGGACTGTCCGGGGCATCGACGGCAGAATCAGCCGCACCACCCTTTCGAAGAAGAAGTAGTCCCACGCCCAGCTCAGCATCACCACCAGGCGCTGGCGGAAGCCGATCAGTTGGACCAGGTGGACGAGTAGCCAGACGACCCAGGCGGGAAAGCCGGTGAAGGTGCGCCCGCCGATCTGAGCTACGGCGGCGTTGCGGCCGATGGTGGCCATCATGCCGTGCTCCTTGTAGCGGAATGGCAGCGGCTCTTGACCATTGATCTGGCGGAGGATATTGCGCGCAGCCGTCTCGCCTTGCTGCATGGCCACTGGGGCGACCATGGGCAGGGGCTTTCCGTCTTGCTCGACGTAGGCCAGGTCTCCCACCACGTAGACCTCGGGGTGCTCGGGCAACTGGAGGGTGGGCAGAACGGCTACCCGCCCGTTGCGTGCCATGGGCAAGCCCCAGTTCTCGGCCGCGGGATCTCCGCGCACGCCGGCCGTCCAGATGACGGTCTCGGTGGGGATGATCGTGCCGTCTTTCAGGTGTACTGTCTCGGGCGTGATCCTGGTCACGGCCGCTCGCAGGCGCACGTCCACGCCCATGGCGCGGAGGCGCCTTGGAGCGTAGTCGCGCAGGCTCTGGGGCAGGCCGGCCAGGAGTCCTTCCGAGGCCTCCACCACGAGGACGCGCACCTCGCGGAAGTCCAGCATGGGGTAGTCGCTCTTGATCGGGCCGTACAGGAGCTCGGCCAGAGCACCCGCAAACTCAGCGCCGGTCGGCCCGCCGCCGACGATGGTGAAGGTGAGCAGGCGTCGACGGCGCTCGGCGTCGGGCTCGCGCACAGCATGTTCGAGCGATTCCAGGATGTGGTTGCGCAGGACGATGCCCTGGTCCACCGACTTGAGCGGCAGGCTGTATTCGGCCGCGCCCGGGATGCCGAAGACGTGGGAGACGCTTCCCAGAGCCAGGATCAGGTAGTCGTAGACAAGCGGCGGACCGTCACATAGCACCCTGTGCCCCGGAAGGTCCAGATCCTGCACGTTGGCCAGGACGAACCGCGCGCGTGGGTGACCGCGCAGGATGCTGCGCACCGGGTAGGCGATCTCCTCGGGCTCCAGCTCTGCAGCGGCCACCTGGTAAAGCAGCGGCAGGAAGGTGTGGTAGTTGTGGCGGTCCGCCAGCAGCAGCTCGACGGGCGCCCGGGCCAGGGTCCGCAGGGACCACAGACCTCCGAAGCCTGCACCGACGACGACTACGCGGGGAGGGTTGGCTGCTGTCATGGGCTGCTCTGCCGCTGCTCCACGTAATCTCTCAACACCACGGCACCGTTGTGTTCCGTATCGCGGGCGCTGTAGAGCAAGGTGACGTTATCCCGGCGGGCGGCCTCCGCGATGGGTTGCCAGGCTTCGGGCTTCTCGTCTAACTCCTGAACGTAGCGGCGCCGGAACTTCTCCCAGCGGGACGGGTCATGGTGGAACCAGCGGCGCAGCTCGGTGCTGGGGGCCGCTTCTTTGAGCCACCCATCCAGGCGCAATTCCTCCTTCCTGAAGCCCCGCGGCCACAGCCGCTCCACCAGAAACCGCCTCCCATCCTCGGATGCCTCTGGCTCGTAAACGCGTTTAGTTCGAATCATGCTGACTCCTACGGAGCGCGGGAGGGGCAAACGGGGGAGGGGAAAAAGGTGAAAAGCAAGAAAAGGTGAAAAGGAAGGGCACGAGACCGTATCTTCCCTTTTCGCCTTTTCACCTCTTTCCCTTTTCCCCCCTTCACCTCGCGGACCGTTATCCCTTGTACGTAAGCACGCGCCCCCACAGGCTCTTCGTGCCCCAGATGCCGGAGCGTAGGCACTCCAACTGGACGATCTGGCTGTGGTCGACGAAGAGGTTGACCTCCGGACCGTAGTTCTTGATGTACCAGGCGAAAACGTCCGGGTCGGCCGCCTCGAACATGACGTGCTCCAGACCGAGCGAGTCGATGATCTTGGCCACTACGTCGGTGCGCCAGACGTTTACCATCTCGGTGATGCCTTCCGACTCGATCATGATCAGGTAGGCGCCTGCGTCCAGGAAGCGCTTGGCCTGCATGATAGCCCACTGCGGATCGCGCGTCCCCTCGGCTTCCAGTTCCGCGACCGCCGTCGCGCCGCCCGCACCGAACTGGATCCCTACCTCCGGCTTGGCTTTCATGCCGGCCTTCTGGACCTTCTCGACCAGGCGCAGCCAATCGTCGGTGGGCAGGGTGATGAAGCCGGTGGAGACCTCGATGATGTCGAAGCCCAGCTCCTTGCATCCATGGATATAACGGTCGACTGCCTCCGAGCCCTGGGTCAGGACGTACTCCATAAAGCCGCCGGTGGAGACCAGGACATTGTGGGAGTGGCAGATGTCGATCAGCTCCTTGACGGCCGCCCACGGCATCAGACTGAACGAGCCGCCTGCGAACTTGAGGGCGTCCACGTACGTCCCCATGGTCTCCAGCACATCCTGTAAGTAGCGCTTGCCCATGGGCGTGTAGTATGGTCCGCGGATCTCCGTAACGCCGCGCGTGCGGGGCTTGGCTTGCCGCTCGTTGACCTTCAAGAACGGGAATGCCCGCTGATCGGGTTTCATGTGGTCTGGCATTGTTTTAATCCTCCGTTGTACTCAGCGCGGATTGTGGGGGCGTTTGGATCGCGAAGCACGTTTGGATCACGAAGCTCACGAAAGGATGCGCGAAAGAGCACGAAAGCAGGTGCGTCAGTCCGCCGCAATCGATTTGGTGTCTTTTCGCGCCCCTGTCGCGTGCTTCGTGATCCAAACGGCCCCCGTCCCGCATTCGCTCAGTGAATCCGCACTTTGGCCAGTAAGGTCGTTAGGTCCACAACGTTTATCTCCTCTAGACGCCCGACCGTGTCCACGATCTGTCCGCGCAGCGAGGCGTCAGCGTAAGGCGTCGCTAGCTGTTCGAACTTCTGAACTGTGGTTTCCCAGGACATCGGTCGGGAAAAGAAGCCTTCGTAGTCGCGCATCTCTTTGCTCACCACGCGCCCGTCGCCCAGCGTGACTGTGAGGCGGCATGGCATTTCCTGTGGGAAACGCTGGCTGAAGGCGTCCGATGGCCGCACGAAGACCTTGTGCAACAGGACCTGGACATCCTCGCGTTGGATGCGTCCGGGCGCGTACTGGGGCGGCATGACCTGACCGTCCAGGATGGCCACCGCGACCATGTACTGCAGGCTATGGTCTGCCTCCTCCTTGGTGCGGACGATGGTTTTGTCCCCCTCCTCGCCACCGCCGATGATGTTGAAGGCCACGTCGAAGATCTCGATCTCGATGCGCCCCACATCGGCGCCCGTGAAGCCGTACTCGTCCTTGAGCTCCAGGATGCCCTCGATGGCCGACTGGGAGTGGATCTCGGCGTTGTATTTCTTGACGATCGTGCGGGTGACCCGCTCCAGGTTCTCCCTCGACCAATCGATCTCGAACGGACCGGAGATGGCCTGGATAAAACCCTTGTTGCCCTCGAAAACCTCGGGCGGACCGGTGATGCCGCGCATGGCCAGAAAGGTGGCGTGGGTGCAGCCAAAATCGGTGTTGGGGTAGGCCAGCCCCTTCCAGTGAGATAAGGACCCGGTGCGCGTGACCCGCAGGGCGTTGAAAGCCGTGCCACAGATGGCGAGCGCGTTGGCCGTGTGGCCCTGGTCTAGAGTCAGGGCCCGCGAGACGCCTGCCGCCACAGCGTAGGAGCCCTGGGTAGTATGGTCGAACCCCTTGGCCCGCACGGGGGCGACGTCGCTCAGCCGGCACTGCACCTGATACGCCACGGCCAGGGCGGTCATGAACTCCCGCCCGGTTGTGTTGGCGTACTCGGCGGCGGCCAGCACGGCCCCCAGATTGTCGCTGGGATGGCACGTCTCGCCCTTGGCCAGATAGCTGTCGTTGAAGTCCAGATAGCGCACCAGCGCGCTGTTGTAGAGGGCAACCCGATCGGGCGCATTCCTGCCGTTGCCGATCAGCGTGCAGAGCTCGGCTCCCCCGAAGCTGTCGATCTGCGCGCGGATCAGCCGAATCGGCTCGCCGTCCACGGCCCCAATCGCGCAGCCGAGGGCGTCCAACGTCCGAATCTTGAGCTGCTGGCGCGCGGCCTCCGAGAGATCGTCATAGGCCGCGCGGACGACGAAGGCGGCCATCTCCTCAGCCTTTGTCATGGGTGCCTCCTCGCTTGAATAATGCAATCCTCCAGCATACGGGTGGAATGTCCGACGGTCAGGACGATAGGCAGTGTCTTGACCATGCTTTCCATCACGGCCTTTTCCGGGCTCTCACTGGGCCCGAGGCGGGCAATGATGTCTGACTATTATTCAGTATATACCGGCCGGGCGGATGTGATGATGCCGAGGATTTGTCTTCTGTACTGTATGGCTCTCCCGCAATCGGAAGTACACGCAACTCCTTGACAGCCTGCCGCGCAGCGGTTAGTATATAGCCGCCGCTTGATAGGTCGCCAGAGCGGCCGCCCAGTGATCCCCCAAAAGGGCCGATGAGGAATGCAGCGATGACAGGTCAGGGAGACGGGCTAACCCTTAGCGATATCCAGCGGCAGGCCGTGGAAGCACCGAAAGGCAAGTGGGCCTTTCTGGGCGGGCCGGGCGCGGGCAAGACCCTCGTGATCGGCCAGCGGGCAATCCGGCTGGTCGCCGAGGGGATCGCTCCCGCCGATAGGGTGCTGGTGCTGGCTCCCGCCGGCCGGGCTGCCAGGGCGCTGCGGGTGCAGATCCAGACTGGACTGAGGGGGGCGGCTGGGCCGCGGGCGACGTCGTTCTATGGGTTGGCACTTGCCATTGTCGAAAGTCACTACCGCGCGCTGGGCTATGCCCGATCGCCGCGGATTTTGAGCACCAACGAGCATCGGCATCTGCTGCGGCAGTTGCTGCGCCAGGAGGACCCGGCCCGCTGGGACCTTACCGGACGATCTATCAGCAGTGCGCTAGAGAATCTGGTTTACAACGTCGTGATGGGTGTGGCGCAGAATCTCTTGAGCATGGAAGAGGCGCTCGCTCGCATGGAGAGTTGGGGACAGTGGCAGTTGGCGGAGTTGTCCCCGTTCCACGGGCGCTATCGGGAGCGCCTGCGCCGCGACGGGGTAATCGACATAGGTGAGGCGCTGGTGGACGCCGCGCGTCTGCTGGCGACCCAGCCGGCCGTGGCCGAGGAATTCCGCCAGACCTACCGATACATCCTGGTCGATGAGCTGGAGGAGGCGAACCACGTCGAGTTCCAGATCCTCACCCATCTGACAGATGCGGGGACGGATCTTCTTGTGGCGGGCGACCCAGCTCAGGCCATCAACAGCTATCGCAGCGGCACCGCCGCGCATCTGCTGTCCTGCCAGGAGAGCCTCGGGACGCGGATCCTCGCCTCCAATGAGAACTTTCGGTCGGGACCGCGCGTGGCCGCTTTCAGCGGGGTGGTGCGTCCCAAGATCGCTCTTCCGGATGACAGCACAGCCGCCCATCGGGCGGAGCTAAGTCTGCAAAATGACGCTCGCGGGCGTGGGGAGAGCTACGTCGTTCTTCGTCCGTTCGCCTATCCTTCCGACGAGGCCCGCTGGGTGGCGGAGGAGGTGCAGAGCCAGATCGAGGCGGGCGTGCCGCCGACTCGAATCGCCATTCTGGTGCGCACCCAATCGGTCCCGATGGTGCGACTGATCGTGAGCGAGTTGTCCCGGCGTGGCGTCATCGTCCGGACGCCCTCCAGCCGGATGCTCCTCGGGGATCCGCTGGTGCGTGCCACCTTCGACCTGCTGCGCTGCCTAAGTGTTTCGTTCCTCAAGTCCGGCATCCTGTCGGAAAAGACCGCGGCGGTTTCGGAAACCGCGGCGGTCTACGGCGGCGGTCCAACTGCGCCGTCTCCGCAAAGTGGTACTGACTTACGGAACGACGCACCAAACGGACCTGACGAAGATAGCCGATTCCTATGGCGGCTCCTGGATTCACCGCTGGTTGGGCTGCCGCCTTTCGGTCTGCGCGAATTGAAGCGAGCCCTGTCTCACTCGAAAGCCATCGTGCTCTCTTCTCTCACGCCAGAGACCCTGCAAACCCTACCGCTGAGCCCAGAGGTCAGCGCCACGCTGACCGCGTTCCTGGAACGCCTCTCCGCGCTCCAGTCCAAGCTCGACCACGACGCGGCCACCCTACTGTGGGAGATCTGGCGGCTCTTCCCGGCGTTTCGCGACGATGCGCTGGCCGGTGGGACGAGCGCGCTCGCCTATCGCGCCCTTCTAGAGGAGATTTCCAGTCTGCCGGTGGACGGTCGCCGGGTCAAGCCGGTCGAGTTATTGAGATATCTGGAGGATGGCTACTTCGAGCGTATTCCAGCACCCTCGCCGCGTGGGGGCGGAGTACTCGTTGGCACCGTTCACCAGTCCAAGGGGCAGCACTGGGAGGTCGTCTTCCTTCCCGGGCTGACCGAGGGAAGCTTTCCGCTGCAGGCCTCATCGCAGGATATCGGGGCTCTCCTGTCGCGGGATGTGGATGGAGAGCTTGCGGCCGGTCCAGGGTCCGCGGATATGAATGTCCTGCTCAGGAGGCTGCGCGCGGCCGAGGAGCAGCGGGTCTTCCACGTGGCTGTCTCCCGCGCGCGCCGCGGCCTCTACTTGTCGTACAGTCGGCGTGGTGCGGATGGTGGCTCCGCGGAGCTTCCGTCGCGTTTTCTCGATCCTGTCCCGATGTGCTCGGCCGTCGAGGTGGTATCCGAAGCAGGGGAGGATCGTCGGCCGCTGAACGTGGAGGGAGCGGTCGCGCACTACCGCCGGCTGCTGGCGTCGGCCGATCCGCTGCAGCAGTGCCAATCCGCCTACGCCCTCCACCATCTGCGGCAGTCCTGGACCCAGGCGGTGCGTCCGGAGGAGTGGTGGGAGAACGTTGATCGGACGGAGGGAGCCGCGCCGCCATTTCCCGACGGCCGTCTCTATCTATCGGCCACTCGCCTCAGCAGCTATCGCAACTGTCCGCTGTCCTATCAGTTCGGCCAGCACTGGGGGCTGAGCGATCCTGACGGGCCGGCCCTGACGATGGGTAGCCTGTTGCATAAGGTGCTGGAAGAGTATCATCGCCCCGGCACATCGCATCCACAGACCCGCGAAACCCTGCAGGAGCTACTCGAGAAGCACCTTGATCCAGGCGCCTTCCCATACAAGCCTATTGCCCGCCAGGCCAGAAAGAAGATCTCCCAATGGCTGGATGATTACTATCGGCACTTTGGTCAGGCGACGTCCGCGCTGGCGGTAGAGAAGTCCTTTTCCTTTGCGCTGGGACCACATTCGATCCGAGGCTACATAGATCGCATCGACCGACTCAACACGGGCGACCTGGAGCTGATCGACTACAAGACCAGCTCGGCCATGAGCAAGGCCGAGGCGGAGCAGGACCTGCAACTGGCCCTGTACGATCTGGCCTTCTACGAAGATACAGAACTCCGCTCTCTTGGCCGTCCGAGCCGGGTGAGCTATCTCTATTTGAAGAACATCGGCGTCAAAGCCGACGGCAAGCGCAGCTACCAACCCACGGACGACACGCGCACCCGCCTGCGCTCCAGGGTGCAGGTCTACGCCGGCGCGATAGTCAACGAGCTCTTTCCACCCCGCCGCTCCCTGGCTGAGGCGCTGCCAGGATTGGATGCGTTCGAGTTGGAGCGAGCGCGAAAGGGGAGTTGTATGTTCTGCGGGTTCGGGTGGGTTTGTTCGGAGGAAGGTGGAGGAGAGGGTGCTGGGTAGCCTGAAATGTGCAGTAACATGAAGATAGTCTACACTTACTTCTTTTGAGAAGGATCACGATGAAAATAATCTATGACGCCGAGGTGGACGCCCTCAGCATTGTCTTTCGCCAGACAACGGTAACAACAAAGCATCTAGCTGAAGGTATAGCGGCCGACTACGATAGCCAGGGACAACTGGCAGGAATCGAGATACTGGACGCCGTGAAGCGTTTCGGCGGGGAAGAAACACTACGCCAGATCGTCATCGAAGGGATTGGCCCGACGGCGCGTGGTTGAGTCCGTTTGGATCACGAAGCACGCGAAAGGGTGCGCGAAAACACGAAAGGCGAAGTCTGGAAGCTCTGACTTATACGTCATTCAGCAGATAACGGATTGGAACCCGGAGAACGACCGATGGCAAGATCAACAACTCGAGGAACATGCCCTTTCTGCGGTAGACAATTCGGCAAGGCCACGATATCTAGGCATCTGGAGTCGTGCAGGAAGAAGCAGACGCCAGAGGAACCGCGGGCCCTGAAATCCCAGACTGGCAAACTCTTTCACCTGCAGGTATGGGGATCCTACAACCCGGACTACTGGATGAACATCGAAATCCCTGCCGCGGCCAAGCTGGCGGATCTCGACAACTTCCTGCGAGACGTCTGGCTGGAGTGCTGCGGCCACATGAGCCAGTTCACTATCGACGGGCAAGATTACGTGTCCAGTGCCGCGAGAGAGCTCGACGCTAGGAGCATGAACTACGTCCTGAGCAGGGTTCTCTCACCTGGCATGACGTTCTCTCATGAGTACGACTTCGGGACCACAACGTCTCTGACGCTGAAGGTGGTTGCGGAACGAGAGGGCAAGGTCGAGAACAAGCATGTCAGCGTTCTCGTCCGCAACGAGCCGCCGACCTTTGTCTGCGAGGTCTGTGGCAAGCCCGCCACGAACGTCTGTGTGCAGTGTATCTGGGAAGGCGAAGGCTTCCTGTGCGACGAGTGCGCTAAAGAGCACGAATGTGGAGAGGAGATGTTCCTGCCGGTAGTCAACTCGCCGCGCATGGGTACGTGCGGGTATACAGGTGGAGCGTGGGGGTGAGAAAGGATGACAGAATGCCATCCGAGCGTGCCATGATCAGTACGGACGAGTCATGAGCTCGTTCATTCCCACGCCTGAGCAAGACAAAGCCCTCACCCATCCTGCTCCGCTGCTGGTCCTGGCCGGGGCCGGCACGGGCAAGACGACCGTGCTCACTCACCGCATGGCGGAGGTGATCGCCTCAGGACGGGCGCGGGCGGACCAGGTGCTGGCCCTCACGTTCACTGACAAGGCCGCCACCGAGATGGCTGAGCGACTGGGTACGGTCTTGAGCGAGCGAGGGTTGGACGCCGGGGCGCGGGAGGTCGCTGCGCTCACCTTTCACGCCTTCGGCGGGCTAGTGATCCGGGAGAATCTGCTGCGGCTGGGCTTCGACAGGGCCCCGGCGGTTCTCTCGCACGCCGCTGCCTGGCAGTTGATGACGGCTATTTTCGACAAGATGACTTTTGACGCGGTGGAGCTCACCACAGGGAGCATCGGTCAGATTTTCGATCGATTGCTGCGTTTCATCGGCGATTGCAAGGATCACCTGGTGGGACCCGACGAGTTGGAAGCGCACGCCGCGGGTATGGATCTGGCAGGGCTGGCCGCGCCCGCTCTCGAGCGCCAGTCGCAGCAACTGGGCGAGCTGCGCGACCTGGCCGCGGCCTATCGGCTCTTCGAGGAGGCCAAGCGCGAGAAGGGGCTGATCGACTTCGGGGACCTTTTGCTTCTGCCGGCCAAGCTACTTGCCACTCAGCCCACCATACGGGATGCCTACCGGCGCCGCTTCCCGTTCGTCTTCGTGGATGAGTACCAGGATACCAACCACGCCCAGCGCAAGCTGCTGCTTGAGCTTCTCGATCCGGAGCGACCTGAGGTCATGGTCATTGGCGATGACGATCAATCCATCTACCGCTGGCGCGGCGCAGTGGTCCAGAATATCCTGCGCTTTCCCCAGGAGCCCATCTTCGCGCCCGGGCAGGTCGTGACCGTGCCCATGACGCTGAACCGGCGCTCCTTCCCGCCCATCCTGGATCTGGCCAACTCGGTCATCGCCCAGGTTCCAGATCGCCATCCCAAGGAGCTGACCTACCACAAGGACAATCTCGAGGGACGGGCCACGGTTGGGCGCCACGTGGCCGCCTCGGATCGTGAGGAGGGCCGGTGGATCGCGCGGCGGATCAAGGAGCTGGAGCCGGAGGCGCGCGGTTATCCGGGCAAGAAGCGCGGCTACGGCGCCGTCGTGGTGCTCTGTCGGAAGCGCTCCCTGTTCGCGCCCATCGGACAGGCTCTGGAGGAGGCTGGGATCCCCTACGAGCTGATCGGTGGCACCGGCTTCTACGGCCGCTGGGAGATTCGCGACATTCTCTCGTACTTGCGCGTGCTGGCCAGTCCAGCCGACGACCTGGCCATGGCGCGCATACTCACCTCGCGTCGCTGGCGCCTCTCCAGCCGCGACCTCTACCATCTCGGTCGCTGGGTGCGGCGTCAGAACGACGATCGCGGTCGGGAAGGACAGAGACGGGAGGGCGAGGCACGCTTCGGACTCCTGGACGCGGTCCTGCGGCATCAGGACGTGGATGGTCTCTCGCCCATGGCCGCTGACCGACTTGTCGCGCTGCGGCTGGAGTTGGAGCGCTTCGAGGGAGATAGGCAACAGCTCTCGCTCTCTGATTTAGTCGCACGTGTGATCGACGCCACGGGGTACCGGCGGGAGCTTCAGGCTATGCCCGGCTTTGAGTCCAGGGTGGCCCTGCTCAACTTGTCCAAGCTGGAGGAACTGGCGCGTCAGTTCGAGCAAGGAACGGATGAGACCCATTTGGCTAGCTTTGTGGAGCTGGTGGGCTACGCCGCCGAGTCGGAAGAGGAGGGCGAGGTGCGACCGGTGGATGAGGAGACCGACACAGTCAAGGTCATGACCATCCATCAAGCCAAGGGGCTGGAATTTCCCATCGTCTTCATCCCCGGTCTGGCCCAAAAGGTCTTCCCGGCGAGTCCCAAAGACGAATCCGACAAGTGGTGGGCGCTGCCCTGGGAGCTGCGCGGTGACCGGGAGCATCTGCCCATTATCGACCTATCCACGGTGGGGACCGAGGCCCAACTGAAGAAAGCGCTGGCCGCCAAGAAAGAGACCGAGAAGAAGCTCCAACTGGACGAGGAGCGTCGGCTCTTCTACGTGGCCATCACTCGCGCCCAGCGGCAGCTCTATCTGAGCCGGGCGCACTGGTATGGGACGAACTCGAAGCCGAAGGAACCATCCGAGTTCTGGGACGCGGTCGAGTCGAGCGGCTTCGTCGAGGATCTGGGCTGCGAAGATCAGCCGGCGGAGAACCCGAATCTGGTGCAGACTGGGGGGTTCTGGAATACCGGGGAAGGCGGACGGTCTTGCTCTGAGGCGCGGCAACCAGGATCTCTTCTGCTGACGGGAGTTGACCCCGCTGCCTGGATCGAGGAGACGGCCGTGCGCGAGGGCTACGGACGCTGGACTGTGCTGCGAGCCGAGGTAGACGAGCATCTAAAGAGACTTGCCCAAGCTCAGGCGGTCTCCGGCGAAGAGACGAAAGTCGACCTAAGCTGCACCGGGCTGGTGGAGTATTTGCGTTGTGCGCGCGGCTACCGCTACGTCTACGTGGATCGGTTGCCGACGCGACCGTCGTGGGCTCTGGCTTTCGGATCGGAAGTGCACCGGCGTATCGAGGAGTTGAGCCGTCCCTTCACACAGGCCGGGGAGCCGCCGGGTGAAGAAGGCGAGCGCGCCGGGAACGATCTGGAGGAGGCGAAGGATCGTCTCGAAGACTTGGCGGGTGTGGAGTGGACCCCCGTGAGCATGGCGGACCTGATGGCGTGCTTTAGGAGTAGCGTCTATGCTCGTCGTCCGGCAACCTACGTCGAGTATTCCTTTCACCTGCCGCTGGAGCTCGGCACACTGCGCGGTCGAATTGATCGGCTGGATCTGCTTCCGGACGGCCGCTGGGAGGTGGTGGACTTCAAGAGTGGCGTGTCCACGCCCCACGTTGCATCCCAGTATCGCCGGCAACTCGCGCTGTATGCGCTGGCCGTGCGCGAGGGACGCGGGGTGCCGGCAGAACGCATCGCGGCCCACCTGTTCTTCCTGCGCGACGGTCGAGATCTGGAGCTCACCTTTGACGAAAGCGAGCTCGACCGCGTGCGGGCCGAGTCCGAGGATGCACTACGCGCCATCGCGCGCGGTGTGTTCCCGATGACGAGCGATCGGACGCTATGCGAGCGATGCGATTACAGCCATTTGTGCGAGGTTTGAATGTGATCGAAGGGAGTCCGCCATGTCCCTAAGACTTCTGCACACTGCCGACGTGCATCTGGATGCGCCGTTTCGCTGGCTGGGGAGCCGTGGGAACGAGCAGCGGAGGCAGCTCAGGGAGACGTTTCGCAGCGTGGTCGATCTGGCCCTGGAGCGGCGGGTCGATGCCTTTCTGGTGGCGGGCGACCTGTTCGACAGCAACTCGCCCTCTCAGGACACCGTCGATCTGGTGCAGTCCCAGCTCCAACGGCTCACTATGCCCGTCTTTCTGCTTCCGGGCACCCACGATTGCTTCGACAACGCGTCGGTCTACCGTAGGCTGCGACTGCCGGAGTCCAACGTCTTCCTATTTCAGGGATCCCGCACCTCCGTCCCGTTGGATTCTCTGGGACTGACGGTGCATGCGCGGGCCAACCATACGAAAACATCCTCGGCAAGCCCGCTGTCGGGTCTGGAAGCGAACCCGTCCACGCGGTTCAACGTGGCCCTGGCCCACGGTTCCCTGCGGATGCCGGGAACCGTGGAGGATTTCCCGCTGACCGAGCGGGATGTGGCCGCCGCGCGCATGGACTACGTGGCCCTGGGTCACTGGCACTCCTATCAGACGTGCTTCGGCGGCAAGGCCTGCTACAGCGGACCGCCCGAGCTTCTGGATGCTGGCGGCGGTCAGGGGCAGGTGCTGCTTGTGGAGCTCGACGGTGGACCGCCCAAGACGACGCGCTGTCCTGTGGGCAAGCGTCGCTACGAGAAGATGGAATTGCGTCTGGACGAGGTCGCCGGGACCGGCGACATCCAGACCCGCGTGCGCGTCCTCCGCGATCCGGACCTAGTCCTGGGCTTGACGCTGAACGGACTCAGGCCGCTCGACCTGATCGTGGATGCCGAAGCGCTGACCACCGAGCTCTCGGGAGCATTCTTCGCGGTGAAGGTGACCGACCGTTCCCATCCCCTGCTTCTTTCCGAGGAGCTGGATGGTTTCTCGGAGGATACGGTCTTGGGCCAGTTCGTGCGCCGGATGCGGGCGCGTATCACGGAGACCGACGATGAGGATGAGCGGCGTGTGGTCGAGTCCGCGCTGCAATTCGGCGTGGCTCTGCTCCAGGGAAAGAAGGTGCTGCGATGATACTGCGACGCCTGGCCGTGCGCGACTTTCGGCGCTTTCCTAGCTTCGAGGCGTGCTTCGTTCCGGGGCTGAACGTGATACTGGGGAACAATGAAGAGGGCAAATCCACCTTGCGCGAGGCCATCAGCCTGGCTCTGTTCGTGGACCCCAAGACGAACAGTAAAGAGATTCTTGGGCTGAAACGCTGGGGGGCTGCTGAGCAGTTTGCGATCGAGCTTGATTTCGAGGAGGGCGGCGAAAGCTATCTCCTGACCAAAGATTTCCAAGCCAGGACCGCGCGCCTGGTGGCGGGTGGCACAGGGGAGACGCTGCAGGACGTCAAAACCATCGCGGCGCGTATGATCGAGTTGCTCGGCTTGCCGTCTCCGGCGACCTTCAACAATACCGTGCGCATCTCGCAGCGCGAGATGACCCGCATCGAGAATAGCAAGGAGATCGCGGATCGTCTGCAGGAGCAGGTGACCGGCGGCGAACAGGACGTGCAGGCGTCCAGGGTGTTGACTGACCTGGACAAGGTCCTGAACGCGCTCAAGAGCGCCTCGCGGAGCAATCCTGGTCCGCTCTTCGCGTTGCCCCAGCGCATCGCGTCAAGGGAAGCGGAGCTCACGTCCCGGACCCAGGCGCTGGCGCGTGCCGAGAGGTCCAGGGGACTTTTGCAGGAGCGAGAGGCGGAGCTGAGGGCGATGCGGAGCGATCTTGACGAGAAGCAGACGGTCGTGAAGTCCTGCGTCGAGCGTCTGGGCCTTGAGGAGAAGCTGAAGAAGGCTGTGGCGGAAGAGCAGGTATTGGAGGATAAGCTGGAACAGATCGCATCTGAGGAGGATCTGATCACACGGAGCGAGGGCCAATTGCTCCATTACTCGGCCGTGCTAGCAGTCTCCCAGCAGCAGGTATCCGAGATAGATTGGCTCGAGCGTCAGTCCAATGAGCCAATCACGTCGGACGCGGTCGAGCCGGCGACGCCGCCAGGGAAAGCGGCAGGTCCACGCAAGAGCGTGGCTGCCATCGGGCTGATGCTGACCCTGCTGGGGATAGCGGGCGGGTTTCTGTATCCGCCGTTGTTTGCGCTGCTGGTGGTGGGAGCGCTGGTGGTGGGTTGGGAGCTGGCGCGGGGACAGCGGGCGAGCACCGATACGACCGCGCTCGCGGCCCAACAAGCTCGGGAGAAGCGGCGAGCGGAGCGGGAGGATGCGAGACGACGTCTGGACGTGATGCTGAAGGAGATCGGTTGCGCCAGGGTGGCCGAGTTTCGCGACAAGCGCGACGCGGCCGAGGGGCTGATCAGGAGCGTCGAGACAAGTCGGGCCAAACTGGAAGCCTACCTGTCCGCTCAGACCCGGACGGAGGTGGAGCAGTCCCGCAAGGCGGCCAGCAAGGTGGTGCGAGACCTCAAAGAGAAGCTGGACGAGCCGGCCATGCGCCTGGCGCAAATGGATCAGACCGCCTACCAGCGCCTTCAGCGTGAGGTCTCCGAAAAGGAGCTTGGCGTCAAGCGGTTACAGGAGGAAATCTTGAATCTGCGCGTGGACGAGCGTGCCAGCCAGATTGACGTGGACGAGGTCCACGCATTGGGGGAAGAGCTCCAGGAGTTGAAGGAGCAATTGTTCTCGACCCAGGAGCGCCAGCGCGTGCTTACGCTGGCGCGGCAGGTTCTCGACGAATCTCGAACGGCCACACTGGTCACGGCCCGCGACGTGCTGCAGACCGAGATCGGCGGGCTGATCTCGGAGATCACGCGCGGACGCTACAGCAGCGCGGTGCTGGATGCCAACCTATCCATCCAGTTGACCGCGCCTGAGAGAGAGGAGCCAGTCTCCGTGGCGCTGGAGAAGGAGCCGAGCCCGCTGAGCACGGGCACCGTAGAGCAGGTCTACCTGGCGGCACGGCTAGCCCTGGCGAAGCTCCTGTCGCGGGGACGCCGGCCGCCCCTCATCCTGGACGACCCGTTCGTCACCTTCGATCCCGCCCGTACCGAGGCTGTGCTGACTCTTTGCAAGCGCCTCTCCGCAGAGAGCCAGATCCTTCTCTTCACCTGTCATGAGGAGTACGTCTCAGCGGCGGACTCCATGGTGAGGTTGCCTGCGGTGGGCGACCTCTCAGTCGAATCCGGGTCTTGCCAGCGAATGGGTCTTCCCGCTATCGCCCGCCAGTCAGGTTGACATATCCTAGCCGGGGCACTACACTGTTCGAAGTTGACTCCGGTACGTTATTGGGTCAAGGGAGATGAGTATCATGTCCAGAAAGCACAGGCTTTACGAAGATCGCATAGTCGTCGATCCGGCGATCATGGTGGGCAAGCCCGTAGTCAGAGGCACACGTATTCCCGTGGAGCTAGTGCTCAAGCACTTATCCCAGAACCCGGATCTCAGTGACCTCTTTGCCGCTTTTCCGCGCCTTACCCTAGACGATGTGAAGGCCTGTCTGGAATACGCTCAGGCTGTGGTAGAAGGAGAGCAGGTCTTCCCTTTGCCGGAAGAGGACTCCGGTAGAAACCATGCGCACGCATGAAGTTCCTCCTGGACGAAAGTACTGACTACCGCATTGCTGCCTATCTGATATCAACGGGTCACGATGTCACCGCCATCGCGCACGAGTATCCTTCCGCCCTTGCCGACTACCAGGTTCTAGAGTTGGCTCATGCCGAGCTGCGCGTTCTCATCACTGAAGATCGTGACTTCGGCGAGTTGGTGTTCCGTCGACGTCTGCCGCACGCGGGCGTGATCCTCTTGCGCCTTCAAACAGTCGAGATTAACGCCAAGATCGATAGGCTTTCCCATCTCCTTGCGCGATACTCCGACCAACTTCAGCAGTTCCTAGTCCTGACAGAAAGAGGGGTGCGAGTTCGTCGCACCCCTCCTTGGTGAACATTATTCCTCTGGTCGCGCCTTTACGCTGGAGGGTCGTTTACTTCTGGTGGCACAGTTGGCATAAGTTCTCGGTCACGCCGGCGTGATTGGATGGCACGACGACAGGTGCTCCACCGTCGGGTTTGTGGCAATTCAAGCATCCGACGGTTGCCACCGACTCCGGGTGGTTGCTGGGGATCCTGGGCACGCGCGACGACGTGGCCGGCGTAATACTCTCATGGCATGTCGTGCAGCTATTGTCACGCCGATCGGCGTGGCTGTCTGGCAAACCAAGGATGCTCTTCTCGCTGTGGCATGAGCTGCAGAGTCCCTCGCGTCCCTTTAGCTCGTGTGTAAGCCCCGGTGGCGGGGGACCCTGTTGATGACACCACATGCACGACGTGACGGGACGACCGGCGTGCGCCACGGGGAACGGATAGGGTGCGCCCACGTTATGACACTGCAGACACTGCTCTTCCCGTCCCTGCACGCGATGGGGCACGTCCGGTGGGGCCTTCTGCGTATCCGAAGCAGCGCCCGACGCCGATGGTGATGGCGACGCCGATGCTTTCGCTGCTTCACTTGGCGCAGGAGAAGCCGGCGTGGCCGTCGGGATGCTATAAGGGATATCCTCGGCGACCGCCAGCATATAGCTGACGATCGCCTTGATCTCACCTTCGCTTAGCAGGTTGCCACCGGGCTTCGAGGAGCCGGGCATGAACCCCTTGCCTCTGGTGATGGACTGAATCAGCTCTGCCTCTCCCCGATCATCGAGGAACTTCTTCGATCGCAACGGCACGGCTGGAATGCGGTCTCCCTTCTCGCCATGACAGGGAGCGCAGTCTCGATTATACCGCGCAATGCCGATCTGAGTGACCCCGGAGCGGGCCGCGCCTTCCCGCCCTGTCCCCTCGGACTGCTCGTGACCTGACTCCGAGGTTCCCGCATTGGACAGTTGTGCAGGCTCAGGTACTCCTTTGCTGCACGCGACCACCAATCCAGCCACGATTAGCAGCAGGGCAAGGCAGGCTAGCCGCGGCGCTTGTCTCACCGGATTCATCTCGTTCCTCCGCTCCTCCTCACAGGTTACCCCTACCTACTGCTTTGTTGCTTCGTGGCAGAGCGAACACTGTTCGCGACCTTGTAGCTTGTGCGGAATCTTGGGCACTCCGCCGGCCTTCGGGTCGTGACACAAGGCACACATTGCATCAGTTCGTCTGACGTGGCTGGCCGGCAGCGCTCCTAGCTTCCCAGCAGCGTGGCACCCGGTGCAAACCGGACGATCGGCCGTTGTGTGCGGAGCCGCTGGCGGCTGGGTGGTATCGGTATGACAGAGCGCGCACATCAGCTCAGTGCGCCCTTTATGGGTGACGGGCAACGCGATCACCTTGCCATCAGCGTGGCATTGCGTACAGGCGGTCTTGCCCTCTAGCGTATGAGCGATCCTAGGTACGGGCGTGGTCTCGCCATGACATAGGGCGCACATCTGTCCCGTGCGTCCGCTGTGGCTGACGGGCAGGGGCGCCGCCTTACCATCGGCGTGACAGAGCGTGCAGTTGGACTTACCGTCCAGGGTGTGAGCGATCTTGGGCACTGGCTGCGTCTCGGTGTGGCAAAGCGTGCACATCGCCTCGGTTCGATCCTGGTGGCTGGCCGGCAAGGCTATAACCTTACCCTCGCCGTGGCACTGGGCACAATTGGATTTCGCTTCCAGCGAGTGCGCGATTCTCGGGACCGCAGCCGTGTCGGTGTGGCAGGCCGCACACTGGGCCTCGGTGCGCCCATTGTGGCTGACCGGCAAGGCTACCACCTTGCCATCGCCGTGACACTGGGTACAATTGGCTTTGCCTTCCAGCGTGTGCTGGATCTTCGCCACCTTGAGCGTCTCGGTGTGACAACTGAGACACATCTGTTGGGTTCGAGTTTTGTGGGTTACTGGTAGAGGCGCCAATTTCTTGTCGGCGTGGCAATTGGTGCAGGCCTCTTTACTCTCTACGGGGTGTGCGATCTTGGGGACGCCACCCTGCGCTGGCTTGTGGCAGGACAAGCATGTCTGGTTCAGGCGCCCCTTGTGGTCTTCGGGCGGAGCCACCACCAGAGGACCGTGACAGGCCAGACAATCGTCGCGTCCTGCGGTCGGGTGAGGAACAAAGGGCGCTCCACCTGGGGCTTGGCTCGGAGATGGGCTCGGGGACGCGCTGGCGGCAGGCTTGGCCGGGGCGGGACTTGCCTGCTGCGAGGCCGCGGGCTTGCTCGCGGCTGGCGAGGCCGACGGACTGGTCGTGGTGGACTGCTTGGGTGCAGCGCTCGTCGTGGTCGCTGCTTTGGACTGTGACGAGGGGGCCGGTGATTGTGTCTGCGTCTCGCCGGTGCAACTGGCGAGCGTTACCATCAGGAGCAGCAGTCCGAAAAGCCCACAGACAGCTATTCCTCGAGATCGATATCCTCGCGTTTGCACTTCCTTCGACCTGGCTGGGCTGGCTTCGTTTCGTTCGTTCAAAGGCACACCTCTCTTGTATGCTACTGCGCCACCATTGGCTGCTGCTCACGATCGTGCTCGCCATCGCGCCCGATCAGAGACTCGATGGCCTCGAATAGGTCCTCCGGCCCAGTTACCATCGCATGCCTGCTCGAGTATACGCTGATCTGGTTGTGGTGGACGCGGATTACTCCATTCTGGCTGGCCTTAAGAATCCCGCCCAGCCGCGTGGCGAAAACGCCATCTCCGTCGTCATCCTCCACCAGGATCACGTGCGGCTTCAGGCTCTGCACCCGCCTGCGCGCCCCTTTTGAGCAGGCGTCTATTGCCACGAGCCCGTAGCCACGCTCCTGAAACAGGCGGGCGGCTCCGGCCGCGAACAATTGGTGTTTGTAGAGGATCAGTACGCTGCGAGATTCCATTGTCCTAACTGCAAGCCTCAAGCGGGAGCCGTCACGACCACCGCGACGACGGGACGTTTGGACCCAATAATAGCGGGAGTCCGAGGGGGCGTCGATGTACCCGAGGTACATCTTTGCCGCTCGGCAGGTGTGCAGGAGATACATTTCTTTGCTCTTGTCAGCTCTACGTCTCAGGAATCGTGGAGATCAACCCGTAGTGCAGAGCACACGCGGCCGCCTCGGCTCGGCTGCGGGCGTGGAGCTTGGCCAGAATGTTATGCATATGGCGCTTTACGGTCCCCGGAGCTAGACAAAGGCGCTCCGCGATCATCCCATTATCCAGCCCCTCTGCTGCTAGCACCAGCACCTCCTTCTCCCTGGGTGTGAGCTCCTCCTCCGGTCTAGGGAGGTTCATAAATGGGACATGCTGCACGAGTTCGTTCAGGATCTTGCCAGCCATGAGCGGCGAGATGGGCGTTTCCCCGCGTGCCACGGCGGTCAACATCTCCCGTAGCACCTCGGCCGTGACATTCTTGAGAAGGTAGCCCTGGGCACCAATCCTGATGGCCTCGAAGAGGTGGTCATCTTGTTCGGAGACAGTGAGCATGACGATTCTAGCCTCGGGCACGTCGCGACGGATGAGCCGGGTGGCATCCAGCCCGTTCATGCCGGGCATATGGATGTCCATCAGGACGATATCGGGGCGCAGCTCCGCCGCCTTTGCCACGGCCTCCGCTCCGTTCGCGGCTTCACCCACCACCTGCAGCTCGTCCCAATCCGCGAGCACGCTGCACAAGGCCTTGCGAAACAGAATCTGATCGTCGACTAGGAGCACGCGCACCTCCGAGCTCATATCGTCCTCCCGTACGCCGTCATGCTGTCGGCTGCCGCCGTTGGCCTGGGGACGCGGTCCATTTCGCAACGATCCTTCTTCAAGGGCAGTCGAATAATCAACCGCGTGCCCTGCCCCGGCATGCTTTTCACCGCCAGACTGCCACCGACCAGACTTGCCCTCTCCCGCATCACCTGCATGCCAAAATGATGGCCATCCCCTTCCCAGTACTCCTCGGGATCGAAGCCGTGCCCGTCGTCATGCACGGTGATCTCGGCGCAGCCATGGGCGATTGTGAGCTCGACACAGACGCTCCGGGCCACGGCGTGCTTGCGCACGTTGGAGAGCGCTTCCTGTATGATCCGTATCACCTGGATCTCTACGTCCGCCGGCAGGCTTTCGGGCCAATCCTGGTCCACCGTCAATCGTGACAGTATGCCGCTCTGTTCGCTGAAACGCCTGACGTACTCGCCCATGGTTTGGATCAGCCCCGAACTGGCTCCGGGGAGGGCGCTGACGCTCAAAGCCAGGATGGCCTCGCGCGCGTCTGCGTAGGCCTGGTTGATCAGGTCCGCGATCTCGCTCAGATCGACCTGCGTTCGTTCGATCTGATGCGCGGACAAATGTCCCTGGGCCGCGCTGATACGAAGCGCCAGACAGCCCAGGGTCTGAGCCAGACCGTCGTGGATCTCTCGCCCGATGCGCTCCCGCTCCTGCACTGCTGCTGTCTGCTGGGCCAGGAAACGCTCCTTCTCCGCGCGATCCAGCCTACGGCGCTGCTCGATCCCGTATGCGCGCATGGCTCGAACGGCGCAGTAGGCCATGCCCACCGCCAGGATAGCCCGAAAGAGCTCGATGGGAAGACCTGCGCCGGCGAGGAAAGCGTCGTGGTTCGGGAAGACCAGGACCCGCGGTCCCAATCCCGTTGCTAACCCGTACAAGGCGAACACGACCGCCGCCCGGGAGCAATCAGCGCCAATCGCCGGCATGTTCAGTTGCCGGAACACTCCCCGCGCGCGCAGCCAGCCAGCAGCGGCGAGTAGTCCACCGGGCAAGCCCAGCAGGTAGCCCGTCAGATCTTCCACCACGGCCGGCCAATCGGATATGGCCGGTCCGCCCTGCGACAGGTACACCACGATGGTTCCTGCCCATAGTAGGAGGAACAGGAGAATCACGCCACACGGCAGCAGTCGGCGAACATTCCGGCCAGCCAGCAGATCGACGCCGAACCAGAGCAGAAACAGGTACGAGGTGGCCAGCAGACCTAGCCTCAGAGCCTCCACGGCCGAGTTGCCGAAGCTCAGCGCCCCGGTGCGCAGGATGGCCAGCATGACCAGCCATTCGATCAGGCTGTAAACAGAGGCAAAAACGATCAGGGCGGGCAGTGCATGACCAAGCGGCAGTCGAGACTCCCGTCTCCACTGCAGTAGGATGGCCAGACCCATGCCGAAGAAGGCCAGCCCATCCACAAAATGGACGAGGATCAGGTTGGAGTGGAGTTCGGTCAACATCGCCCTGCAGTAGGGGAGGGCCGCATCGCCCTCCGAGCTGACAACTTGTGCCATTATCGCATGCAGTGTAGCACCCGACTATATGTCCAGCAATAGGGTGTATCATGTATTTATTCGTCGCAAAGGCAGTATGTTGAGACTGCTGTAGCGCATTGTTCCTCCGGTGGGTATCCTGTCAGACAAGACCGCCGCGGTCTCGAAAACCGCGGCGGTCTCCTACGTCGGCCCAGTTGCGCCGTCACCGTAGTGCCGCACTGACTTGTGGTAAGGAGGCACTTGGTGTCGGCTATAATTAGGGTGTGACTTATTTCGCGCGCCTCGTGGCGCGACGGAAGCCACGGGTGAGAAGCACAGACGATGCTTGTTCTGCACGGCTCATGGGCACCATCTTCAGTTCGAGACGGCGCCCGCTTCGCGATATGGGCCGAGGACGCCCAATCCTTCGACCGGCCGCGCCGTGGACGTCGTACGACATCCGCGGCCAACGCCCGTCCGCGCCCGCATCCTTTCTGCGCTGGCGCGGACAGGCTACTGGAGACGCTGATCGCGCCGCGGGACGGAAGCGCCGCCGACGGAGTCGAGCTGGGGACGCTTCTGGTCCGGCTGCCGTCGGCGGCTGGCGGACCGCTGCCTTCGCCCGAGTTGGGAGTGGACGCGGGCCCCTCATCGGAGAAGCCGATCCTCTCGGCCTGGAAGATCGACGCGCTGCTGCTGGATGCAGCCCACACCCCTGGGCTGCTGATCTCGCTGGCCGAGGGCGTGGCGTCTTCTGATCTGGAGCTGGGCGAGGATCTGGCGTACTGGATCGTCGTCGCGCGGTTTGCGCTCGAGCTGCTGCATCGGCAGCGCTTCATCCCCACCCTTCACAAGGAGGATCTTCGGTACCTCGCGCTCTGGCGGCCGCTGCTCGACGAGGAGACCGACGCGAGGCGATTCGATGCCCTGGTGCGCTCGATGCCTCCCATGGGGCGGGCGCTGGCCTGGAACGTGGCGGCGTCCGCGCCAGCGCCCCGAGAGCTGCTGAGAGCCTTCCTGGAGGCGACGGTCGATGCCGTGGCCCGCGGGACCGTTCAGCGCAGATCCGACAAGCTGTATGGCTTCCGGACCCTGCGATCTGGACAGACCAACTCCCCCGAGATGGCCTGGCTCGAGGCTTTGCGCGGAGATCCCGTCGTAAAAGCCAATCGCAACGAGCTATCGGTCTTCTACGATGGCTATCGCGCTTGGTCTCAGCCGTCCGATCCCCTGGCGGTGCCATCGGATAGCTTCCGCATCTGCTTCCGTCTGGACCCGCCGACGCCAGACCCGGAGACCGAGGGCCCGACCGCGCCCGCCGACGGAAAGCGCAACTGGACTCTGCACTATCTGCTCCAGGCTACAGACGATCCCAGCTTGCTGGTGCCCGTGAGCGAGGTGTGGCGGCATCGCGGCTCGACGGCGCGGTTTCTCGATCGCAAGTTCGATCATCCCCAGGAACGTCTGCTGGCCGGTCTAGGCCGAGCCTCGCGCCTGTTCCCGCCTATCGAAGCGAGCCTGCACTCCGCCCGGCCGGAGAGATGCGAGCTGCGGACTACCGAGGCCTACGCCTTCGTGCAGGAGAACGCGCTCTTGCTCAGGTCCAGCGGCTTCGGGGTTCTGGTTCCCGGCCTGGAGACCAAGCTCGGGGTGCGCGTCCGACTTGGCCGCAAGTGCTCCGGCGCGGCCGCCACCGGTCCCGGCCTGCTGGGATGGTCGTCGCTGGTCGACTACGATTGGGAGCTGGCCTTGGGCGACGAGACCCTCTCGCGGGCCGAGTTCGAGGCGCTGGCCCGGTTGAAGGAGCCGCTGGTCCAGGTGCGCGGGCGCTGGATCGAGCTGCGGCCCGAGCAGATCGCCCAGGCCCTGGAGTTCTTCAAGCGTCACGGACAGGGCGGCGAGATGTCCTTGCTGGAGGCTGTGAAGCTAGCCCTCTCGCCGGACGGCGATCTTGGTCTGCCCATCACGGACGTATCCACCGAGGGATGGGTAGATAGTCTGATCGGCGGGCTGCGGAATGGTGGGCGACGTCAGGAACTGGACGAGCCGCCCGGCTTCGTTGGACAATTGCGCGGCTATCAGAAGACCGGTGTCTCCTGGCTGGCCGAGCTACGGCGTCACGGGCTCGGGGCGTGCCTGGCCGACGACATGGGGCTGGGCAAGACGATCCAGGTCATTGCGCTGCTCTTGCACCAGCGGCGTGTGGATCCGGAGGAAATGCGCGGTCCAACTCTGCTGATCTGCCCTACCTCCGTGGTTGGCAACTGGCGCCGCGAGCTGGAGCGCTTCGGACCGTCGCTGCGAACGCTGGTCCATCATGGCAGTGGACGCAACCGGGAGGAGCTGGCCGCGGAGGCCGCGCGTCACGACGTGGTCATTAGCACGTACGCCCTATTGCACCGCGACGAGTCGGAGCTGAGCGGCGTTCAGTGGGTCAACGTGATCCTGGACGAAGCCCAGAACGTCAAGAACGCCGCGACCAAAGCCGCGCAGACGGCCCGCAGGCTGCGGGCGCGCTGGCGGGCGGCGCTCACGGGGACGCCCGTCGAGAATCGTCTCTCGGACCTCTGGAGTATCTTCCAGTTCCTCAATCCGGGCTATCTGGGCTCGGCCGAGGAGTTCAGGAAAAGATACGCGCTCCCCATCGAGCGGGCCCACGACGCAGCCAGCACTGCCCGGCTGAAGGCGCTGGTGTCTCCGTTCATTCTGCGTCGCCTCAAGACCGACCGCTCTATCATCCAGGACCTGCCCGAAAAGAACGAGATGAAGGTCTTTTGTACCCTCACACGAGAGCAGGCAACGCTCTACGAGGCCGCGGTGCAGTCCGCGCTCAAGGAGATCGAGCAGAGCCAGGGCGTGCGGCGACGAGGGGAGATCCTGGCCACCCTGACCAAGCTGAAGCAGATCTGCGATCATCCGACCCTGTTTCTTCACGATCGCGGCGCGCTGCCCGCCCGAAGCGGAAAGCTGGCCCGGCTGGGCGAGATGCTAGAGGAGGTGCTGGCGGTTGGCGATCATGCCCTGGTCTTTACGCAGTACGCCGAGATGGGGACGCTGCTGAAGGAGCACCTGGAGAGCACGTTTGGGCGAGAGGTGCTGTTTCTGCACGGCGGCACGCCCGCGTCCGAGCGCGATCGGATGGTGGCGCGCTTTCAGTCCGGGCAGCACGGCCCGCACGTCTTCATTCTGTCGATTCGGGCGGGCGGGACCGGACTGAACCTGACCCGTGCCAACCACGTGTTCCACTTCGATCGCTGGTGGAACCCAGCCGTCGAGAACCAGGCCACCGATCGCGCCTTTCGGATCGGGCAGAGTCGCGACGTGCAGGTGCACAAGTTTATCTGCGCGGGGACCTTCGAAGAGTCCATCGACGCACTCATCGAAAGCAAGGTGGAGCTATCGGAGGCGGTGGTGGGCACCAGCGAGGCCTGGCTCACCGAGATGTCGACCGAGGAGCTGCGGAATCTGTTCGCCCTGCGTCGCGACGCGGTGGGGGAGGAGTAGGAGATGGGCTGGTACAATTGGGAGGACTATCGCCCCAGGCCGATTCGACCGGCCCGTGGGATCAAAGCGCAAGCCCAGCGTGGCAAGTTTGGCAAGAGCTGGTGGGCCGATCGCTGGGTCCATGCCCTGGAGCAACTGGTCGATCCCGGACGATTGGCGCGCGGGCGGTCCTACGCTCGTAGCGGACAGGTAGTTAAGCTGGATGCGGGGCGAGAAGGGGTCGACGCACTGGTGCAGGGCAGCCGTCGGACGCCGTATCACGTGCGGATCCGGTTCCGGGCGCTCTCCGATGCCGAATGGGACAGGGTCATCGACGCCATGGCCGCGCAGGCCCTCTATGCTGCCAAGCTGCTCAGCGGGGAGATGCCGGCCGAGATCGAGGAGGTATTCGCCGAGGCCGGCGTCCCGCTTTTCCCCGCCGACGCGCATGACCTGGAGACCGACTGCTCCTGTCCGGACTGGTCCAACCCCTGCAAGCATGTGGCCGCGGTCCACTACCTGCTGGGAGAGCGGTTTGACGCCAATCCCTTTCTGATCTTCGAGCTGCGGGGACGCGACAAGGAGTCCATCATCGCGGCCCTGCGGGCCCACCGCGCCGATGGGCTACCGCCTGAGAGCGAGGCCCCATCGCAGGAGAGCACGCCGGAAAATGAGCCGGTCGTTCCGTTGGAAGAGCTACTGGACTCGTTCTGGACGGCTCCGACCGGCGCGTCCGACATACCGATCTCCTTCGAGACGCCTCGCCTGGGCGCGCTGCCGATCCGACGGCTGGGCACGCCGGTCTTCTGGGAAGCTGAGCGCGATCTCCTGTCCATCATGGGCGAGACGTATACTTGTATCGGGGTCTACGCGCGGCGAGTGGCGATGGGAGAGGAGTGAGGGTTCTTATCCCCCTCAGTGCTCTCGGATAAATCGGTGGATCTCACGCCAGACCTCTTCCCTTTCTACGTCCAGCATCAGAGCGTGTCCTGAGCGGGGAAACACCACCATGCGCTTGTCGCTGGCCGTGAGGCGCCGGTGGATCAACTGGGCGTTGGTGCAGCGAACCGTGCGGTCCCGCCCGCCGTGGAGGATGAGGGTCGGGCAGGTTACCGCGGGAAGCGCGGCCCGGGCTCTCTTGATCAGCATGCGCAACTCGTTCAGCGCCGAGACGGAGATGCGCTTATATGTCATCATCTGATCCATGGCGGTCGGGTCGGTCAGATCGGAGGAGCCACTGGTCGTATAGTAGCGGGTCAGGTGCTTCAGGATCGGCAGCAAGGGAAAGATCGGGTGCGGGTACGTCACCGGCGCTCCCAGCAGGACCAGTCCGCGGAAATCCTCGTTGCGGGCCAGGTGGAGTGCTAGCGTGCCCCCCATGCTGAAGCCAACCACGTAGACCTGTCCACAGTCTCCTCGCAGCTCCGCCAGAGCGCCGCGGGCCGATGCGACCCAGTCCTGCCAGGTGACGTGGACAAGATCCTCGGGCCGCGTGCCGTGCCCGGCCAGCCGAGGTCCCAGCACTGCCAATCCCGCGGCGGCCAGGCGCTCCGCCAGGGGAAGCAACTCTGGCGGACTGCCCGAGAAGCCGTGCAGAAGAAGGCAACCTACTCCTCCTGTGCCGAGGCGAACTGTATCAGTGGATTGGACGGTCACCGTGTCTGCTGTGCTCATCTTCTTCCTCGTATGCAATGAAGGATAACGTGTTGGACTCTCGCGCGCAACCGCGAGTTGTGGCAGGGTACTCTTTGATCGCCGTGGAACACCTAATGCACACCATTAGTAGACTATGGCAAAAAGGTCTCGAGGATGGCTGCGGGGAGAAGAGGCTGTATGAACAAGACCAACCAGCCGTCGAACATTCTCGATAAAGTCGCTCTAACGGTCATTGGGGCCGCGGGGCTCCAATGGGGCCTCGGACACCTATTCGGCTTTGACCTGGTGCGCTTGGTGCGCAGGCGCTCGACAACGATCCAGAGGGTCCTGTATGGCGCGCTGGTGCTCTCCAGCGTGTGGTGGGTCCTACGCCTGGTGAGCAACATCGGGGCCGTGGCTCCGGCCCGGCAGGCGCGACCGCAAGAGAAGGCCTTCTATCCGGTTGCTCACTCTATCGTCGACATGAAGCTCCCCAGGATCCAGGGCGAGACGCTGAGCTGGAAGCGCATCACCTTGCCCGATGATGTACGCGGCAAGGTGTCCTTGCTGGTGATGGGGTTCAGCTACAGCGCGCGCTGGGAAGTGGAAGCCTGGACGCGGGCCTTTCGCGAGCGCTATGGCAGCCGCGGTGACGTTACATATTTCCAGATACCGGTGATCCAGAGGGTAGCTCGCCTGGCAAGGCACTACATCGAGCTCGGGATGCAGCACCGGACGCCCACCGACATGTGGGACCACGTCCTGACGGTCTACGGTACGACCGATTCGCTCCGCCGGGCTCTCGGCGTGACGCCGGCCAGAGACGTATGGGTTTACCTGATCAACAGATCTGGCGTGGTACGCTTCCAGTGCGCGGGAAAGTACGACCCGGTGCTGTTCGAGGAGCTAGCCGCGGCCACGGACAATACGCTTACCGGCCGACCAATACCGCGGCTGGAGATTGCGGAGTAGCCACAACTGGCACAACTGCAGCCGATCTGGTATACTGTCGGCAGTGGCATGAATCGGCGGCCGTTACCACGGCTGGGTTTGGCGCAGGATCACTTCCCGCTCTCCTGTTCTCTCCTCGCTCTGAGTCGCGTTCACCGAGTTATCCCAACTTTTGCTGCAGGAGATTGCATATTATTAACGAGAGACAAGACACTCACCTAGAACCACGGTTGGTACAGACAGAAGCTGAAACCCTATCGTTCGCCGCGCTGAACTTACGTCCCACCACGCGCGCCGCGATCAGTGCCATGGGCATCGAGACTCCCACGCCGATCCAGTCCCAGGCCATCCCGGCCTTCCTCGACGGTCGCGATGTGGTCGGCCAGGCTCGGACCGGCTCGGGCAAGACACTGGCTTTCTCTCTCCCCATCGTCGAGCGCTGCGACCCGTCCATGCGCTGCGTTCAGGCGCTCGTGCTCACGCCGACGCGTGAGCTGGCCATCCAGGTTGGCGAGGTCATGCGACGCCTCGCGATCGCCCGGCACCTGCGCATGACCCTGCTCTATGGCGGACGATCGCTTGGTCCGGAGCGCCAGACGTTGGCCAGTCAGCCCCACATCGTGGTCGGCACGCCTGGGCGGACGCTCGATCATATACGACAGGGCAACCTCTCGTTGCGGCAGTTGCGCATCATGGTGCTGGACGAGGGAGACGAGATGCTGGATCGGGGCTTCGCGCCGGACGTCGAGCGCATTCTGGCGCACACGCCGGTGGAGCGGCAGACCGCCCTCTTCTCGGCCACGGTCCCCGAGTGGGTGATGAACGTGGCCAGCCGTCATCTGAGCAATCCGGTCACGGTGCGCGTGGATCGCGAGAGCGAGGCGCCGCCCGAGATTGAGCACATGGTCTATGAGATGGAGCCTGGCGTCAAGCTGGATGCGTTGCGCTCGCTGCTCGATCGTCGCGGGGACGGCCCCGTGCTGGTATTCGGGCGCACCAAACACGGTGTCAAGAAGCTAGCGCTGAAGCTCGGCCAGTTGGGGTATCCGGTGGCTGCGCTGCAGGGCAACCTCAGTCAGAGCGCACGCGAGAAGGTCATGTCCAGCTTTCGGCGGGGCGATGTGCCCATTCTGGTGGCGACCAATGTGGCGGCCCGCGGTCTGGATGTCAATGGCATCGAGCAAGTGATCAACTACGAGCTGCCCGAGTCGTCCCAGTTGTTCACGCATCGCGCCGGTCGGACCGGCCGCATGGGGCGCCAGGGCGAAGCCATCACCTTCGTCACACCCGAGGAGATCCTTCAGTGGCGCCAGATCGAGCGCGGTCTCGGACGCCGTTTGCCGCGACGATGCTGGCCGGACGATGGCACTCAGACAGTTGCGCAGGAGACAGCCTCGGCGACAATCCAGGGGACATCTCGTGAGCCCGCCAGAACGTCGGCGTTCGCCGTTCCGGATGCTGCCCAACAGCGGCCCTTGGCCCGTCGTGGCGGTCGCCGACGCACGGCCTGGACGGAGAACCGCCGACCCTAACCCGGGACCACTCTCGGGATCGTATCGCCGCACATTTCACGCTTCGTGGGCGACAAACAAACAGGGGGAAGCAGACTCGTTCCACTTCCCCCTCTCGACGTGCGCTGACGGGCGAAAACGCGCTAATCCGTCGGATCGGTCCGATCGGACAGATCGGTCAGGTTCGGCGGATCCGCATCAGCTCATCGATTACCCGGCGCTAGACGCTCACACTGTTGAGCGCGATCGCGTCTTCCGGGTAGGCCTCGCTGCCGTGCAGGCAGAGATCACAGCCGCGCTCTTCCTGCTCGGGGGTGAGGCGCAGGCCCACCACCAGGTCGAGGGTTTTGTAGATTACGAACCCGGCGGCCATGGCCAGCGTGATGCCCACCAGGGTGCCCAGCACCTGCGACCCCAGGTTCACACCTCCCAGACCACCGAGTGCCGCGGAGCCGAAGATGCCGGCTGCCACGCCGCCCCAGGTGCCCGCCAGACCATGCAGCGGCCAAACACCCAGCACGTCGTCGATCTTGAGATGCTCGGCCTCCCAGCGCGAGCCAAAGACGAAGATCAGCCCGGCCACCGCCCCGATGAGCAGCGCGGCCACCGGGTGAACCACGTCAGAGCCAGCGCACACGGCGATCAGACCGGCCAGGGCGCCGTTGTGTAGGGCGATGCTCTCCCCCTTGGCCACCAGCAGCGCGGCCAGCGCGCCGCCCACCAGGGCCAGGAGCGAGTTAACGGCCACCAGCCCGGAGATGTTCTGCAGTCCCCCAGCGCTGCCCACGTTGAATCCGAACCAGCCGATCATCAATAGCCAGCTACCCAGGGAGATGAACGGGATGCTATGGGAGGGCAGAGGATTGCTGCGGCCGTGCACCCAGCGCCCGATGCGCGGACCCAGGACGAGCATGGCCGGTAGAGCCAGCCAACCGCCCACGGCGTGGACGACCACCGAGCCCGCGTAGTCGTGGAACGGAGCGCCCAGGGACATGGCCAAGGCGGCCGTGGGCTGTCCCAGCAGGTCGAATTGTCCCCAGACCATAGCCTCGAAGAAAGGATAGATCAGACCGACGATGATGCCCCCGGCGATGGCCTGGGGCAGGAACTTAGCACGCTCCGCGATGCCGCCGGAGATGATGGCCGGCACCGCCGCGGCGAAGGTCAGCATGAAGAAGAAGCGCACCAGAGAGAAGCCGTGGTTCGCGCCCTGCAGTTCCGCGGCCGGGATCAAGAAGGAGATGCCGTAAGCCAGGGGAAAGCCCACGAAGAAGTAGGCGACTGTGGAGAAGGCCCAATCCACGATGATCTTGGTGAAGGCGTTCACCACGTTCTTCCGCCGCACCGTGCCCGCCTCCAAAAAAGCGAAGCCCGCGTGCATGGAGAAGACCAGCACCGCGCCCCACACCAGGAAGAGCACGTCCCCGCTCTTCGCCAGCGCAGCTAACCCCTGGGAAATATCCATCTACACTCACCTCTGCCGCATGATCGCGTCGCCCAAGGCGACCGAACCCCGATACTCGCCGCGCCCAACCCCGGAAAGCGTCGACCCGAGTTGGGCTACGAATCCCATCGCAGCATACCAGCCCCTCTATCACCGCGTCTTTGGCGATGCGCACGAAAGAAGGCCGGCTGGATTTGTGCACGAGGACGAAAGGCGCGGGCGTCTGGAGCGTGCGGTCCAATGTGGCACCGATTTTGCGTTATTAGTTGTCGAGCACGGTTATGTGCACTAGTGATATGCCCCTGCACCGATGCTTAGCGACGGGATTCGGGCGGCGTTAGGCGCCGGTCACTCTCGGGAGGGGCAGAACAGATAAAGGAGGAGCCTGGGCATGGCGGATCGGTACCTGTGTGTCCACGGACACTTTTACCAGCCGCCTCGCGAGAATCCCTTCACGCTCGATCTGCCGAGGGAGACCGGGGCGGAACCCTACCACGACTTCAACCAGAAGATCAATGCCGAGTGCTATCGGCCCAACAGCGTGCTGGGCAACTTCGAGCATCTCAGCTTCGATCTCGGTCCGACGCTGTCGACCTGGCTGGAGCAGTACGATCCGGAGACCTACAGCCGTATCGTGGCGGCCGAACGGGCCAACTACCAGCGCCATGGCTGCGGCAACGGCATGGCACAATCATACAACCACACCATTCTACCGCTCGATAATCGGCGCGATAAACAAACGCAGGTATACTGGGGTATCGCTGATTTCTGGCATCGCTTCGGACATGCGCCCGAGGGGATGTGGCTGCCGGAGGCGGCCGTGGATATGGAGACGCTGGAGGTTCTGACAGAGAACGACATCTGCTTCACCATCCTGGGGCAGAGCCAGGCCATCCACGACGATCTGGATACCAGCCGACCTTATCTGCTCAACCTATCGAATGGTAGCACGATCGCAGCCCTCTTCTTCGACGCGCCGGTCTCTTTTCAGGTGAGCTTCATTCCCGAAGCCACCCTGGATGCCGATGCTTTTATGTACCACCACGTCTATCCGCGCCACGATTGGGCGAGCAGGGGTCAGCAGGGCGACAAGCCTTTCCTGCTCATGGCCACCGACGGCGAGCTGTACGGACATCACGCGCCGCTCAGGGAGCTGTTTCTGGAGTATCTGTTCCGGGCCGCAGCTCCGCAGGCTGGCTTCGAGACCATCTATCCGGCGCGCTATCTGCGCCTGCGTCCGCCGCGGGACGTGATGGTCATTCGCGAGCACACCTCCTGGAGTTGCGCGCATGGGATCGAGCGCTGGAATCACGGCTGCTCGTGCACCGAGGGCGATAGCTCCTGGAAGAGACCGTTCCGCGAGGCGCTCAACACGCTGGCGCGCGAGATCGACGCGTTGTCGGAGCGTGAGACACGCCTGCTGCTGCGGGACTTTTGGGGCGCCCGCGATCGTTACATCTGGGTGCGGCTGGGAGACCTCAGCCGGATGGAATACCTGGCGCAGGAGTCCGCGCGCAACTTGACCAGCGCGGACGAGCAGCGAATCATCAGCCTGATGGAGGCGCAGTACTTCCGCCAGTACATGTTCACCAGTTGTCCGTTCTTCTGGGAAGACCCCAGCCGTGAAGAGGCCCAGCACTCCATGGCCTGCGCCGCGCGGGCCATCGATCTGGTGCGGCAGGTCACCGGCATCTCGTTGGAAGTCGTCTTCCGCTCGGGGCTATCACGCGTTTGGAGCCAGCAGAGCGGTCAGAACGGCGATCATATCTACCAGCGGATGCTGTTGGAGCAACTGGGACCAACCGCGCGGGCAGCCTGAGTCCAATGCGGAATGCGGAATTGGGGGCACGGGGGGCACTTCCGCCTTTGATCGCCGGTCTGCTGCGACCGGAGGCGTATCCGCACCCGACCGGCCCGATCAGCTTGATCCAGACGCACATCTCGTACGTGCTGCTCACGGGGCCGTTCGTGTACAAGATCAAGAAGCCCGTGAGCTTCGGCTTTCTCGACTACTCCTCGCTGGCGCTGCGCCGTTTCTTCTGCCATGAGGAGATCCGTCTGAACAGCCGTCTCTGCCCCGAGCTATACCTGGGCGTGGTGCCGATCGGCCAGGCAAACGGAGCATGGCGTGTGGGAGTGGATAGCCCGCCCGCGGAACACGCCGTGAAGATGGTCCAGTTGCCGTCAGAGCGCATGATGGACGTGCTGCTGTCCTCAGGCGGGGTGACTCCGGCCGATATGGAGCGTCTTGCCGCGCGGTTGGCGCGGTTTTACGCCAGCGTCGCCACAGGCTATAGTGTGGATCAGCACGGCATGCTGGAGACCATTCGCTTCAACGCCGAGGAGAACTTCTCTCAGACCGCGCCGTTCGTCGGACGCACGGTCACGGCCGAGCAGCAGCACATGGCCGCGGAGTACACGCGGGAGTTTCTGGCGCGGCGGGCCGGGCTCTTCGCGGCCCGCGTGGCGCACGGCCGCATCCGGGATGGGCACGGTGACCTTCGTCCCAGCAGCATCTGCCTGGCGGCGAAACTCTCCATCTTCGACTGCCTGGAGTTCAGCGCCCGTCTGCGCTGCTGCGACGTGGCTGCAGACGTCGCCTTCCTGGCCATGGAGCTGGACCACGCTGGGCGGTGCGACCTCGAGCGTCGATTCGTGCAGTCCTTCGTCCAGCACAGCCGGGACGAGGGTTTGCTGGAGTTGCTGCCATTTTACAAACTCTACCGGGCCTGGGTGCGTGGCAAGGTGGAGAGTCTCAAACTGGACGAGCTGGAAGTGCCCACCGAGGAACGCCAGCGTGGCGCCGATCTGGCTCATTCCTACTTTACCCTGGCCGCCGGCTACGCCGCTGGCGACGTGCGGCCGTCCTTGCTCCTCCTGAGCGGTCCCGCCCAGCGTGGTCGGACCGCGCTGGCTTCATCTCTGTCCGCTCTGTTGGGGTGGGGCCTGATCTCTCACGATGAGAACGGCTTCGGGGCAGGGTCCTGCTCGGACCAGTCCGCATGGCGGGCAGCTCTGGAGCGTGCTCGAAAGCTCCTGACGGCCGGCGAATCCGTGCTGCTGGACAGCGCTCTCATCGCGTCGGAGGAGTTCGAAGGAATCCGCGCTATGGCAGTCGAGGCTGACGCCCGCTTGTGCGTGGTCGAATGTTATGATCGGGACCAACCGGAGCAGGGCATGACCAGTCTGGAGCGGGCTATGCCTGCCCTGCGCAGCAGCGGCCGAGGTCGTTCGCCTCTGTCCCCGGCTATTCTGTGGGTGGATGTCAGTGATCCCGCGCCAGAGACCGCACGACAGGTGATCGCTCAGCTTCAGGCGGACTGGGGGCGCACTGCGTCCTGCTGATAAGTCTGTGTCTGTCCAATCGGACCGATCGGTCTGATGCCTGGCCTTCTGTACTGCCGTGTCTTCTTGGTTCTCATCATCCCCGACGAGGAGCCTTTTCGGCTCTGATGGGTATTGACGAATTGATCACGCCGTTGCCCGGGCGACAGCCAATGTGCTATAATGCGTCAACCTCGCTAGCCGGCGGCACGGCGCCATGAGCTCGGGGGGACCTGGGGAGGCGGAAATGGATCAACAGTTCCTGGATAGCATGCGGGTGAGGCTGGCGGGGAGGACGAAGCGGCAGCTAATCGAGGAAATGATCGTCCGCTCACCCCACGTGGGCGCCAAGGAGAAGCTCCATCTAGCCCTCCAGGAGTACCCGCTCTTCCTCTTGATGATGGCCCGCGACTACCCTACCAAGATCTGGATCCTCGACAAAGGCGAGCGACCGACCTCGGCCGACATCCTCTCCGACGGCGCCCGGCAGAGGCGCTGGCATAGCCGCGGCATTCATCTGGATCAGTGCGATGGCGTGGTGGACGTAATCGACAACTACGTGGCCATGGTCGTCTCCTGGAAGACCTTGCTCATCATCCGCCACGAATTCGCCCATGTGGTCACCACCTTCTTCTCCCCGAAGACCAGGAGCCAGCTAGCCGCCCTGTTCGAGAAGGCCAAGATGCGCAACTATTTCGTCGAGCCGTTGGCCGCCGAAAGCCTGGGCGAATACCTGGCCTGCGCTATGAGCTTCTACTTCTTCCCCGATCTGCGCGAGGATCTGCGCACGGTGGATCCCGACCTCCACACGTTAGTGGGAGGCATCCTGGCGGAGGCAGAGGAGATCAGCGCGCAGATATCCAGCGTCCCGGCAGGCGTCGCTGGAGCCTGATCGCTATCTTCTCCAGGGGCTAGCCTTCCGGCGGGAAGGAGGAGTCCTCGCCTCGCTCTCCGAAGACGCCGTCTTCCTCGTAGGCGCTGGGACCGCCGCGATCTACCATCTCCCTCAGTTGTTTGTATAGGTGCTCCGGCGTTTCTCGCTCGTAGACGTACAGGTTGTGGATATTGTGAACCGCCGCGCTGGTGGGACCGCCGCGGGCCGTGACGCCCAGAGTCGTCCCGCCAAAGTTCGCAAGGTTCAGGTAGTTCTCTCCCGCCGTTGCCTGCTCATGGACGGGGACCTGCTGCAACTCCTCGTCGCTCCAGCCCATCTGTCGCACCCAGTTCAGGTCGTTCCTATAGTCGTACAAAGTCAGCTCGAACTTCTCCATCGTCGCCACCTCGATGTGTGATCGTAATTGTGGGGGCAAGATGCGTACCTGGCGCGTTCTCACAGCTTCTCTTAGCCTTCGCTGTCCACTTCATCGGCTATTCCCTGCTCGAACTCCTCACGCACCTGCCGTAGATCCTCTGGCCGATGTCTCGGCGTGATTGCTCCGTACCAGCGCAAGACCTTCGATGGAACCGGGCGTAGACGTACCACCTCTAGAGTAATACTATGCTTGCATCGTAATACTGTATCGTCAAGTGCGAGGGGGGTGTTCTCCCCGTGTTGGAAAGAGGCATCGCAGCAACAGCGACGCCAGCGCCATTGTAGCGACTGCCACTAGGAGCCTGTGGCCGCGGCGTCGTTGAGCCGTTGGAAGTTGTGCGACGTGATGTGGCTCCATCGCCGTCTCCTGCAAGGCCGCCGCGGTCTGGGATGAAGGACGCCCGGCGTAGACCGCGCCGACCTCGGCTCCGAGCAACAGGATGACGGCCGAGATGTAGGCCCAGGTCAGCAACGCGATGACCGTTCCGACCGAGCCGTAGACCAGCGCGTAGTTGGCCTTGTTCTCGGCATACCAGACGAAGAGCAGCTTGGACAGCTCGAAGAGAGGACCGGCCACGGCCGCGCCCAGGAGGGACTGCCGCCACGTGACGTGGGTGTCGGGGACGTACCGGTAGAGCGGGATAAAGACCAGAATGGTGAAGGCCAGTGGCACCAGAGTGAGCGTTAGGTTCCACAGGGGATTGTTCGAGAACGGCCGCAGCCCCAGTATCGGCACCTCCAGTGTGGCGATGGTTTGCAGGATCCAGGTGAGACCCACCGACACCACCAGCAGGGCACCCAGGGAGAGCACCATAGCCAGCTCCAGGAGCTTGGCCTGGATGAACGGTCGGGTGTGTTGGACGCCCCAGGCCCGGTTCAGGGCGGTGCGGATCGCGCTGAAGACGCCCGTGGCCGACCAGAAGAACCCCAGGATACTGATCAGCCCCAGCGTGCCGCGTGCCTCTACCACCTGGTCGATGTTGCGGGTCACCAGGTCGGCCGACGCGGGCAGAGCACTGATCACCCGCTCCTCGACGGTCGCCCGCACGCTGGGTGCGTCGAGGAACAGCGATGCCAGGGCGATCAATCCCAACAGCAACGGGAAGAGCGAGAAGATCGCGTAGTAGGAGATGGCGGCCGCCAGATACGTGATCTGGTCGGTCTGAATTTTCTGAAAGGTGGCCTTGCCAAATCGCCAGAGCTCTCGCAATCGTCTCTCCTCCCGCGACCACGGGTTCGGCTCTGAAGAAGAATTACTTGGCATTCGCCCACGACGACCTCACCGCGGGCCCATTGTCTCGATTGGCATGGATTGTGCCATCGCGGTGATTGGTTACCTGATTATATAAGACGTGGTCGTAATTTCGAGACGATGCTGCCTGGGAGCGCGGGCGTCTCGCCCGCGCTCCCAGGAGGCGCCCTCCCAGGACTATGACCAGCCCTCGAATATATCCCGCCCGCGATGGGGGAAGATGAGACGCCATGAATCGTGAGCTACCCAGACAACGCCGTCTTCTGTCCGAGGCCGAGCATCTGCTCATGCGCCATATGGTCAACGTGCGCGGCGCTCTGGAGACCCTCTCTCTCCTGCTCCTACTGGGTCTTGCGATCTGGCTGGTCTTTCCTCGTTCGTGGGACGACGTAGCCGGTCGCTCGGCCATTCAGTTTGGGTTGCTTACTCTCGTCACGTTGCTAAGCGCGGTGGCTCTCGTGCGTGTGGCGCTCTCGCTCCCACTCAGCATTGCTCCTCTCGTTAGATTGGCCCATTGGCTGTCTCCGCGGACGGTGTTGACGGCTTTTGTGGTGAGCATGACGCTCGGCGAGCTATTGGTGTTGAGCCCCTGGAACTGGCCCAAGCTGGGCCTTCCACTGGTGTACGCGTTGACCACCGTGTTACCAGCCCTGCTCGTCATTTCCTACGTTAGCAAGAGGCTGCGGGTGCGGCTGGATCTGGCTCGCTCGCTGGGTTTGTTGTCCTATGGCACGCTGGTGGCTATCGCCCTGGCCCAGGTTGGCGAAACTGGCGCCAACGCGCTGCTGAGCGGCATCTCGGAGCGCGTGATCAGTGTCTGGAGCGGCTCCGGCGGGCACCTCAGCGTGGATATGTTGCGGTCGCATGGCGGGTTAGGGGACGGAGATACCGGGCTATGGGTAGCTGGTTTGGTGGTCATCTTGCTCACGCTGACGCAGGCGGTGATCGTGGCGCCGGTGATCGAGGAGGCCGCCAAGGTCTCGGGACTTCTCTTTCCGCGGCTGCGTCTCGATCGCAACGGGGCCTTCGTGGGTGGTCTGTACGCGGGACTGGGCTTCGCTCTGGCCGAAAGCCTCCTACGTGGGAGTAGTGTGGCCGGGGACGGAACGCTCCTCTTCCTGCGGGGTGGTGCCGGTGTGGTGCATGCCCTGGCCACCGGGCTGGGTGCGCTGGCTGTCTACGATCTTCTGCACGGGCAGCGCAGATCGGCTTTCACTCACGCGGTTCAAGCTTTCGGTGTGCATGCTGTGTGGAACCTGGTAGCGAGCACCCCGAGCCTGCTGGGCATCGTCATGCTCGTAGTCTCGCCTTCCTCGAACGGCGACGCGACCTCGGCCATGGCCAGCCTGCCCGGGTTTCAGCTCATCTGGCTCGGGACGATGGCCCTGCTGGCGCTGTACCTGGTCGTCCGGGCTATCTCGGTCGGGGGAGCTTTGCGGCGAGATAGCCTGTGGCTGCCCTCTCAGCTACCGCTGTCTCTGTCGATAGACGCGGTCAGGCGGCTGGCGTCGCGCAAGCGTCAGACCATGGTCGTGGTGACTGCGCTCGTGCTGGCCCTGATCGCCGCCGGTGCCATCGATTTCTCCACCAGCGCCGATGCCTACCATCAGAGCCTGGTGGCCGAGCGGTACGCCAACGCCCGAGAGAATCTGACCGACGGAAACTACGAGCAGGCCTTGCGCAATCTGGAGCTGGCGCGACGCTGGTCGTCGGATCCCACCCAGGTCGATCAGGCGATCGAGATAACGCGCAATCGCCTGATGATCCTAACGCAGATGTACGACACGGGGAAGCAGTACTACAATGAGGGACGCTGGGACCTGGCGGTCAGGTACTTCGATCGCGTCCTTGCCCTGGAGCCTCGCTTCAAGGATACTCAGCAGCTCCGGCAGAAGGCGATAGAGCAGGCGCAGAACTGATAGATCCCAGATAGGACAATGCCCCGGAACTCTTGCGAGCCCGGGGCATTGCTGTTTCCTTTTGTACCGTTCGATAGGTGCTACACAATCGCACCCGATTTTACCTCACCACTCCCACCAGAGGCGGGGGTTCCCTTGCGGCGTCTACCGACGCCCAGCCTCGCACCCATCACGGTATCTTTAGTATAGTACAAGACGCCGGTTATGTCAATAGCTTTTGCGGATCAATTTTATCGACTTTCCGGATTCGTTCCCGATGTCGCTGCCCGCCGACTGAGCTCTTCTTCGCGCAGCGCGCGGCGGAGGTACTTGCCCACCAGCGTCTTGGGCAGCGAGTCGCGGAACTCGACCGTGGTGGGGACCTTGTAGCGCGCCACTTTCTCCTGGCAGTAGGCGATCAGCTCGACCTCGCTGGCCGACTCGCCCGGCTTGAGGACGACATAGGCCTTGACTGTCTCGCCCCGATACTCGTCGGGCACGCCCACAACCACAGCCTCCAGCACCTTGGGATGCTGGAAGAGCACTTCCTCGACGTCGCGCGGATAGATGTTGTAGCCGCCCGCGATGATGATGTCCTTCTTGCGATCGACTATATAGAAATAGCCGTCCTCGTCCATCCTGGCGATGTCGCCGGTGTGTAGCCAGCCATCACGCAGCACGTCTTGCGTCTCGCTGGGCTGCTGCCAGTAGCCCTGCATGACCTGAGGTCCCTGGAGCACCAGCTCCCCGATCTCGCCTGCAGGCAGTTCCGTCTCCCCGCTGGCCGTGTCCACGATCCTGGCCTGAACGTCGGGGAACGGCACGCCGATGCTGCCGGGTTTGCGCAGACCGTCCATGGGGTTGCAGTGAGTGACCGGGGCAGCCTCGGTCAGTCCATATCCCTCCACGAGTCGCCCACCCGTGAGCTCCTCGAACCTGGTCTGCACCTCCACCGGCAGGGGGGCTGCGCCGCTGATGCAATAGCGAATCGAGCGCAGGTCATACCTCCGGACCTGGGGATGCCCGTTGATGGCCACGTACATGGTCGGCACGCCCGGAAAGAAGGTGGGCTTATGCTTGTCTAGCGCCTTCAGCACGCTCTCCAGCTCGAAGCGCGGCAGCAGGATCATGGTGGCGCCCAAATAAATGGAGTAGCTCATGCACACGGTGAGGCCGTAGACGTGGAAGAAGGGCATCACCGAGAACATGGTCTCCTTACCTTCGGTCGCGCTGGGGATCCAGTGCCGCAGTTGCATGGTATTCGACACCAGGTTACGATGGGTGAGCATCGCCCCCTTGGAGAGACCGGTCGTGCCCCCCGTGTACTGGAGAAGGGCCAGATCGTCGCCGACCGCGGCGCTGGCCATTGGCTCGCGCTGGGCGGAGTCGAGCAGACTCCGGAAGCGGTACACCCCGTTGCCCTCCGGCAGGTCCACCCGGTGCCCCTCCTTCTTCTCTTTGGCCAGAGTGAACAGCACGCGCAGCACCGGGGAAAAGTACTCCTTGATGTTGCAGACGATGACGCGCTTCAGAGCCGTGCGCGGGCGCACCTGTTCCACCAGCTTGTAGAAGGCGCTGAGCGTCACGATCGTCTCGGCGCCAGAGTCCTTCATCTGGTGCTCGAGCTCGCGCTCGACATAAAGAGGGTTGGTGGGCACAACCACGGCCCCCAGTCGGAGTGCGCCATAGAAGGCGATCACGAACTGGGGGCAGTTGGGCAGGAAGATGGCCACCCGATCTCCCTTCTTCACGCCCAGCCCGCGCAGCGCGGCCGCGAACCTGTTCACCTGGTCGATCAGTTCGCGAAAGGAGAGGCGCCCGCCGAAGAAGACGGTGGCCGTCCGATCGGGAAAGCGCTGGACCGTGGTGTCCAGGAGACTGTCGAGAGTGGTGGCCGGGTAGGAGATGCTGGAAGGCACGCCGGGTTCGTAGTGACTGAGCCAGGGATACCGGGTGGCCGCGTTCGAAGTCGCCATCGTCGCCCTCCTCTTGCGTATTCGGTTGCCCGTGACCCTGTGATGGGGATGCGCTCCGTTTCCTGCTGTGCGGCGGAGCGATCTGCGCAGTTGGTGGGCGTGCGCGAGGCGCCCCACCCCATCGCGCATATCTATATTATATGTCTACCTGGGGGCTGCGTATAGCCCCTTTGTGGATCGAGGGGGATAGGCAACTGGGATGGGGAAGGTGACTCAGAGTTCACGGTCCATGACAGGACAAATGCTTCGCTCACCCAACATGTGCTGTTGTAACGATCAGATACGCGTACGGCGGGCTGCGGTCTGGAGGCTGTTAGACGGGAATTGATGCTGCGTTATGTCAGTGAAGGGGTCCACCCCGGGGTGATCACTCACCCCGCGTGCCCCTGGCCCGCTCCAACTCGGCGTGCACCCGCGCTGGCGCGGTGCCGCCGGTAGCGCCGCTGGCGGAGAGGGCTTGCTCCAGGGAGACGGACAGAATGTCTTCGCCGAAGGCCGGCGAGAAGGCCTGGTAGTCAGCAAGGGTGAGTGCGGTGAGGGGGATGCCCTTCTCGGCGCAGTGGGGGAACATCGCTCGAACTCTATGAGTCCACTGAAATAAGGTCAAGATCGCGGGTGGGGTCGATAGCAATCCCCACTTTGGCGCCCAGGGGGCACCGGAATAGGGAGGAGCGCCACGAATAATGGCGTTTTGCTGGGGACTTTCCCCACCGACTATTCGCGAGGAACCTTATTTCAGACGACTCCTCTATGTTGAAGTTCGCGGGGCAGTGTTGAACCCATCGTGCCGTGTCGGACTTCCCTACAGACCGAAGACGCGCTTCTGATGCTCGTAGCTGAGCGCCTGGGTTCGTAGTCTAGTCGCAATTGCCAAGCCTACCTCACCGATCGTGCGAATGCTCTTGTCGTGATGGGAGCAAAGGTTAGTAAGGTCGGTCACCCAAGTGTCCCAAACAGCTGACTCATCCCCCCAGAATGTCACGATGCCGAGTTGGTGGAAGGCCGCTCCTGCAATATCCTCAAAGGAGAAACCGGCTTCTAATGCCAGAGATGCTTTGCTTACCCAACCATCGACTGGTCTTCCGCTTAGCGGAATCAGGTGCAGAGGGCGCAGATTGTTCTGGCTGAGGAGGGCACCGTAGAGGCGTAAGTCGCTACCTACAAGTCGCTGCACTAGTATCTCGATTGGTGCGTCTACCGGGATGATTTCCAACAGATCGATGCGCCGATCGAAGTCAAGCGCGTCTACCGCGGCGGCGTCCGGCTCCGCGAGCTTCCAATGCCAATCCCTAGGCTGCGAAGCAAGACGGGATCTCAGCCAATCGAGGGCGAGGTCTGCATCGTGCTTCAGTATTTCTGCAACCCAGTAATCAATGTGTTCGCTTCTTTGGATTGGTGAGTTGATGGCCTGCTGGGACTTCGTGCCATAGCGAATGATCGCAGAGTGCCAATCCGGCTGAAGTGAAGGCCGTACTGTCCCCATGGGAACTGCGAGCCATTCTCCGACCGCTGCCATGCCGGCCACCGCCGGGTCTTCGTGGCGCAGTAGTCGCACCAGAGTGTGCTCAGGAACCTCGTTCCGCACGCAATGGAGTTCAATTAACCCAAGCAGGTTCGGCACTACTGCCAGGGCTGAACTCATTAGTATGGCAGGAGGCTCCGCTGCGGTAAGCAAAAGAGATGCAGCAACGTGGGACAACTCCGGCCGCTCCAGAAACGAGTTCGCCAAGTCCTCCCAGCCTGGTTCATCGCTTGTCATTGCCTTCCTGAGAAACGGCGCCATGGTGTCTGCGGATGCTGACAGATCACGTAGAGCATGCAGCCAGACTATCGGCGATTGTGACGCGGCCGCTAGTCTGACGCAGAGGTCAGGTGTATATCTGGGCCAAGACACTCCCACATCTCCCGCCTCCCGCTCGTACTTGGCTATGAGTTTAGCAATCTCGATTGGGTCTCTCGCGGCCCAATCAGCCGCCAGCATGTCGACGGCGGTCAACTGGGACTTCAGAATCAAGTGGTACGCGCTGGGATCCTCGAAGCCCCGGCTGCTCGGGTACAACGTGTCGAAGCACGAATCAACGGCGGTGGAAACATCCATGTCAAGGGCGTTAGCGACAGATCTTAGGCGACGTAGCACGCCCTGGTGCCCCTTGGAAACTACACAAAGGTCCGCAATCATCCTGCTTGCAGTGAGGCGCATGGCTTCGACAATGTCGGCTGGGACATCCCTATCCAACAGACGTCTGGGGTAAGCCCAATCGGTAACGACACTCAAGATGTACCGCCAGCTTGGCCTATGCAATGACTTCAATTTCGCCACAACCCTACACCAGAGAGGGTCCAGTTCACGCAGTCTGTCTGCCGAGAGGGGACCCCACCGAATCGTCATGGTCGTCCCCATCCCAGGGTCTGTCGAGTGGCGTTCGAACTTTGGCGCGACTACCATAGAAAGCGCGTGTGAGGCCACATCCTCATCATTGCCAGCACTGATCCACTCCGAGATTGCTGCCAGCACCATCCCACGCCGGCTGATCGCATCAGCAGAGTCCGGTTCGGTATCCTCTATCCAATCTCGAAGCAGGCGAAGGGGATGCTCTGGATGGGGTCCGAGTTCCCGCTTGTCCCCAACCGCTGCCCCTAGAAGAAAGGGGATCGTCTTATTCGGAACATAGTGGAAAAGGGGACGTGCAAGCTCAACCGCTAGTTCTGGATGCAGATGCAGGACTTGCGACGCCTCCGCACTACCCAGCCAGGCGAATGCTGTCCAAGCCTGAATCGACTGTGCATGCTCTAGAAGTGCGATGATCTCATCGCGCCCAACATTGGCTCCAACGGCACAGGCGCCGACAAGGGTAAGTGCCACATCAGATAGATGCGGCGCGCTCTCGGCAAGTTGGCGGTAAGACAGTCGAGCCGGGCTGTTGAAGAAGACGTCCCGGACTAGCGCGTGTCGAAGTGCAGCAGGTCTGACAGCCAAGCGGACCTCACTCATCCACTGATGACTGGACTCAACGATCAGCCCGCCTGCAGCGAGGCCGGCAGCCTTGCCCCGTACATCCGCCACCGCAAGACCTAGTGCCTCGGCAACCACATCCAGTTGCATACCCGCGTTCCCACCGATCCCGAAAGCGGCCAGAAGTTCAATGGATCTTGGACCAACCAGCTTCTCGAAATCCGACCGGACCGACCGGCTGATGGCATCTCCCAAGGCAACATCTTTCACGCCATCTTGGAGACACAACTGGGCCAATGTGACAGCCAGTCCTGGACGTCCCTCAGCTTGGTTGACGATTTCGCTGATTAGGGGATCGGGTCCTCCCAACCCGGCTGCTTTGATAACCTGCACAATCTGATCACGAGTGAGCAGCGGTAGCTCCAGAGTGTGTGAACACGGCAGCACAAGCGCATTTGCGACCTCATGTGCGCCACCTGGCCAGCTTGTCGCCACGATGGCAAACGTACTTGATGTAACCTGCCTCAGATGGAGAAGTTGGCGGAGCAGGTCGACTTTGAAGTGAGTATCGTCAACGATCAGAACCTCCGGAGCCTGCATTTCCAGTTCAAGAGCGATCTGGTCGAGATTGTCGCCGACGACGAATAGTCCCCATCCCTGGCGAGCCAAAGATGCGAGCAGATGGGTCTTGCCTGAGCCTGGATGGCCGATGACCAACCGATCGCCATGCGTGTCGCGCAGCCAGCGCTGCTGGTCTTCGCGACCTATTAGCTCGGTTTGCGAGAAGGTCCTCGTAGTGAGTGGCACAGACGACAGTGCGGGCTGGACGCCGGGGAAAAAGCCGTGTACACGTTCGCGTGGCGGGAGCGCCTGAAGGCGGCCCAGTGGCGGCCTGATGCTCTCTAGCTGCGATGTCAGTCGCCGATACAGCCTATCGTAGCCAGTTTTGGTATCCAGTACGTAGTGAGTATACCCTTGCAGTGGGATAGGTATGTGCCCCTTACTGTCGGGAGCGAAAACCACCGGGACAAATCGGTCGTTGATAGATCCGCAATTGTATAGATGTTGACGGATGAGGTTTGCTTCCCAGCGAACCCCCAATCCTAGACCCGGCTCCTCTTCGCCGTTGAAACGTCGGTTGTACCGCTCCGTGCATATGACCAGTACGAAATCAGCGTCCGCAACGTGGATCTCCATCCATCGTGGCCAACCCTCTGGGGGTGACTCTTCCCATTGGTCGAGAGTAATCGGGATGCCATTTTCCCTTAGCTGGGAAGCCAGTTCCAGTACACGATTCGCATGCTCTGGGGAATCGTGGCTGTAGCTGATGAATACCTCACGAGGGGCCCTGGGACCGAAAGTTGTCACGAATATCGCCTCAGTTGCAGCTTGCACGCGTTCAAGTAGTACGCGTGGATTCAGGGTACTTTGACTGCGTTGCCACGGAGACCTCTTGGAGACTCCTCGTTCCAGAACCCTCCATGTCGCTCGGCGTTGCGTGCCATGGTAGCTGCAAAGCGCAGGCCGAGGCCCGTTCATCGTACCATAGTGTTGGTGTTGCTGCCAGCTACACTCTCGGTCGGCCCTTGGCGATAAGAGGTATGATGGTTGGCGTACTGGATGGATGCGTAATGACTAGTGGTGAGCGCGCTCGCAAGGGAGCGTTTGTGTTCTCCTGCTCCGAACGACATATCGGGTCCTTGGCAACTGGTTAGTGCAGTTCTTGTGCAGACTCCTAAGTCGTGCAGGTTCCCTTCTCATTTTCAGCTAGGCACCACAGCACTTCTTCAACTTCTTGCCACTTCCACAGGGGCAAGGGGTGTTTCGGTTCCGTCCCTTCATCCACATCCCAGGCGATTGAATGGGTTTGTCTGACAGTTGGTGGGCGCCCAGAGGGTATTCTTGCACAACGCTCGCGTGTTTTGTAACGTTCGTCAGTAGCCCCAAGTCCTGTTGTAGCTTCCGTGCCTCTGCTTCATCCTTCGGCGTCCAAATGCTCGCGTCGTAGTAAACTGCGTCCTCAGAACGTTCCATATAAGGATTCCTACCCGTGTCGGTCGCGATCCCTATGATGTCCCGTGCGGTAGGACGCTCAAGCTTGGCAACCATGCAGCAAGCTATCAGGAGTTGGCGACGGGCTTCGCGGTAGTCTGCTTCAGCCACGACGGGAAGCCGTGGAAGCAACAGGAACACATAATGCGGATCCCCGGGGCGGGATGGCTCCACGACCACAGTACGTCTCATATTCTCGGCGGTAGTCTCTATCATGCTGACTAAGGTGCGTGCTAGCAGGCGCCGTCGAGTGCGCGGCTCCCTGGCAAGAAAGCGCATGACACGCTCCCCATGCTCGATTCCGGCCTGTGTCGTGTAGTATTGCGTGCCGGCCAGGATATGCATCCCGAACCTCTCGATGAGCCGATCCCATGCATAGCTAACTTCGTTGGCCCTTATCTGCGCCTGCCGCTCGGGACTCTGGACAAAACGGGTCCAGATGCCTTCGTCGATGCCCACGCCATTCGCGCCGGACGGAACGATGAAGTCGTGCTCCCCATCGGCGTTGAGATCCTTCAGGTACCAAGCTAGCAGATCGTCTTCGCCAGCAGCGAAAAGAAGCTTGCCGCTTTGAACAAACTGCTCCTTCTTTGATAGGTAGTTGATGAAGTCGGTTATTGTATCGAGCGTGGACATGAGCACGTCGAGGGACGTGTCATCAAGCACGTGAACAAATCCTCGGGCTAGATCGAGGTGGCCTATCATGAATGGCTTGTCGCCATCTGCCCGGCTTGCAGTATGCATCGGACCAACCACGTCCGGAGCGATCATGAGGCTACCGGTTCCGCCCAATTTCCGTCGGCACCGAGCCGAGGCGCCATGGGCGACCACTATCCGATGGATTTTTGCAACTGATGGATCGGGCAGTGGAATCGGAAACTGTTGGGAGCACTCAGGATCCAAATACAGGCGATCGGGATGGTTTTTGATCCAGCGCTCAGCGCCCCAGACCTGCTGTGCCGATTTCTCCACTGCTCGCCGGTACCATCGGGACCAGTCCAATTCCAAGTCGCCAGAATCTCCAAACTCGCAGTCTTTGTCGGAGAATATAAGGATATGCTGATCAAACACAACCAAGAGATCGGCAAGTTCCTTCCCTTCACGACCGCCGTTTTGGCGGCCCTGATCCCGGAATACGCAAGGGTAGCTCCAGAGAGACAGAAAGGATCGCTCAGCTAGTCGTTGCAGGTACCGCTCGGATGTGGTAACCCCTAGACGTCGCTGAACTACTTGACTCTGCGCATTTGCTACGCTTCCGACTGTGTCCTCTACCAAGCGGAGCCTCCTGCTTCCTGCTGGTCTGCTGCGGACGGGTGAGCAGACGCTGACACTGTCACTGGGAAAGGATCCACGATATTATATCGAATGCGACGGACCTTGGCTCCGACGTATAGGCTTGCGAACGCAATCCTTGCTCAGCTGACAGTGCGAGACGCAGCTCTGGTTGGTCTGGGGGAGTTCTGGGACAGCATAGTGGACGTGCCATCGTGTACGGCATGCAGCACGGCAGACAGGTCCTATGACAGGACATCGAGACGACGAGGGGACTATCACTTTAGTCCATGAAGGCGCCAGGCAGGATCCCGGAGACGGGAGTGTAGCAGGAGGATCCCGTAGGTGCAGGTGAGAATGAGAAGGAGGCTGCCGGCAAAGAAGGCATCTAGCCAAGGCTTCGGATTTTGGATCAGTCCCCGCGCAGTAAGCCGCTACGTCCGTTCGTTCTCACCCAGCACACCCCTGACCCGCTCCAGCTCCGCGTGCACGCGGGACGGCGCGGTGCCGCCGGTGGCGTTGCGGGCGGAGAGAGCTTGCTCCAGGGAGACGGACAAAATATCCTCGCCGAAGGCCGGGGAGAAGCTCTGGTAGTCCGCGAGGGTGAGCGCGGTCAGGGAGATGCCCTTCTCGGCGCAGTGGTGGACCAGGGCGCCCACCACACTATAGGCGCCGCGGAACGGCAGCCCCTTGCGCACCAGGTAGTCGGCGATGTCCGTGGCCAGCATCAGAGGATCGGCAGCTGCCTGGGCGGCGCGCTCGGTCTTCACCCGCATGGTGCCGATCATGCCGGCGAAGATGGCCAGCGCCGGCAGCAGGGTATCGACGGCATCGAAGAGGGCTTCCTTATCTTCTTGCAGGTCCTTGTTGTAGGCCAGCGGCTGCCCTTTCAGCAGGGTGAGCAGCGCCGTGAGGTCGCCGTAGACGCGCCCGGTCTTGCCGCGGATGAGTTCGGCGAAATCCGGGTTCTTCTTCTGGGGCATCATGCTGCTGCTGGTGCTGTAGCTGTCCGATAGCTCTATGAAGCCGAACTCGGTGGTGGACCACAGCACGATCTCTTCTCCCAGGCGGGAGAGGTGCATCATCGTCAGGGCGGCGGCGGCCACGTAGTCCACTACGAAGTCGCGGTCCGAGACGGAGTCCAGGCTGTTGCGGCTGACCGATGCGAAGCCCAGCTCCTGCGCCACGCTCTCGCGATCGATGGGGTAGGTCACGCCGGCCAGGGCGCCGCTCCCCAACGGCAGCACGTCGGCCCGCCTCAGGGCGTCCTCGAAGCGCGAAACGTCGCGTTCCAGCATCTCGAAGTAGGCCAGTAGGTGGTGGGCGAAGAGGATCGGTTGGGCGCGCTGCAAGTGCGTGTAGCCCGGGATGGCCACCTGCTCGTTGCGCGCGGCCACGTCTACCAGAGCTTTCTGCAATTGCCGGATGCGGACAACCGTCTCGGGGATGCATTCCTTGACGAAGAGCCGCAGATCCACGGCCACTTGATCGTTGCGCGAGCGGGCCGTGTGGAGCCGACCGGCCACCTCTCCGATCATCTCCTTCAGGCGGGCCTCGATGTTCATGTGGATGTCTTCGAGCTCCTCGCGGAAGGGAAACTCGCCGCGCTCGATCTCGCCCTCGATGGCTTTGAGCCCGTCGACGATCTGTTGGGCGTCATCTGTGCCGATGATCCCTTGGCGGGCCAGCATTCGACAGTGGGCGATGCTGCCCACGATGTCCTGGCGGTACAGCCGTCGGTCGAAAGAGATCGAGGCCCCATAGCTCTCGGCCAGGCGATCTACGTCTGCTCCGAAGCGGGCGCGGAGCGGCTTCACAGGGACTCCTTCTCGTCCAGCCCTTCGACCCGCGGCGGCAGAATGCTTGGAGCGTCCTTAGATTCCAGAAGCTGAACCTGGGCCTGCGTTCGCAACTGCAGTCCCCACAGCTTGATGAAGCCAATCGCGGCCGAGTGGTCGAACTGGTCGCCCTTATCGTAGGTGGCCAGCGCACGATTGTATAGCGCTTTCGGGGCCCGGCGCCCCACTACCTGGCAGGTGCCTTTGTGCAGGCGCACTCGAATGGTGCCGGTGACGAAGCGCTGGGAGCTTTGGATGTAGGCCGCTAGATCCTGGTGCAACGAGCTGAACCAGAGGCCGCCGTAGATCATGTCGGCGTACTCAAGGCTGACCTTCTGCTTGAAGCGCGCCTGGTCTTTGCTGAGGGTCATATCCTCCAGCGCCTGGTGAGCCTTGAGCAACACCACAGCCGCGGGCGCCTCGTAGATCTCGCGCGACTTGATGCCGACCACGCGGTTCTCGACATGGTCGATGCGCCCCACGCCGTGCTCGCCGGCCAGCACGCCTAGGCGCGTGATGAGCGTCACGCCGTCCAGGGTCTCGCCGTCCATGGCGACCGGAATGCCCTTGTCGAACTCGATCTCCACGTAGCGCGGCTCGTCCGACGTGTCTTTCACGGATTTGGTCCACATGAAGGCATCCTCGGGCGGCTCCAGCCAGGGGTCCTCCAGGATGCCGCACTCGATGCTGCGCCCCCAGATATTCTGGTCGATGGAGTAGGGGCTAGCCGCGGTGATGGGGATCGGGATGTCGTGCTTCTCGGCGTAGACGATCTCCTCGTCGCGCGTCATGCCCCACTCGCGGACCGGAGCGATCACTTTGATGTCCGGCGCCAGAGCGCCAATGCTCAGGTCGAAGCGCACCTGGTCGTTGCCCTTGCCGGTGCAGCCGTGGGCCACGGCCGTGGCCCCTTCCTGCTTGGCCAGGTCCACCAGCAGCTTGGCGATCAGGGGACGGGCCAGCGCCGTAGCCAGTGGATACTCGCCCTCATAAACGGCCCCGGCCTGCAGGGCTGGGAAGACGAAGTAGTGGACGAACAGATCCCGCGCGTCCACGATGGCGGCCTTGATGGCGCCGACGCGCAGAGCCTTGTCTCGAATGGCCACGATGTCTTTCTCGTTGCCCACGTCGGCCGTCAAGGTGATGACGTCCATCCCGTAGTTCTCTTGCAGCCAGCGGATGGCCACCGAAGTATCCAGGCCACCGCTATAGGCCAGTACGACCTTCTCTCTCATGGGGTTCACTCCAGTTCACGTGCTAGGGACAATAAGGTTCGGTCAAGACAAATCATGCGTCAGACCTACCGTCCCGGTCCCCAGGGCACATGCAATGTGCCCCTACAGCGCGCCTCACGTAGGAGCACATTGCATGTGCCCTGGGGGGAGGCTTGGCGCCTGCTCCGAGCGAATCGCATTGGTACTTAAGGACGCAGGGACGGACCGACAACGGGAGACGGCCTGACCGAGCACAGGAAGATTATCTAAGAAAAGGGGCTGATGGTCAACTCCGTGAGGGAAGCATCGCTCCAGAGGAACAAGTGCGTCGTTCTGCAAGTCGGTGCCACACTGCGGCGATGGCGCAATTCGACCATCGCCGCAGACCGCCGCGGTCGCCTCAGGCGACCGCGGCGGTCTTGTCCGACCGGGTACCTTATTCAAGGAGCGACGCAACAAGAACGCAAGAGTTCACGGCCCGGTCTGCGCCTCCGGGGCCTCCACGGTCGTCTCGTCCAGGGCGCGGCTCAGAATGGCGATGGCCTCGTCCACCTCAGCCTCGCCAATCGTGAGTGGAGGCATGAAACGAATCGCGGTCGGCTTCACGGCGTTGAGCAGCAGTCCCTTGGAGAGGCAGTTACGGACCACCGCGTCCGACATCTCACGATCGAACTCGATGGCCTGCAGCAGACCGCGCCCCCTGACCTCGATGATGCGCGGGTCCTTGGCGTTCAGCTCCTCCAGCTTGGAGGTCATGTAAGCGCCGATTTTCGCCACGTGGCCAGGGATGTCCTTCTCCAGGACATGCGAGAGGACTGCCTTGCCCACGGCCGACATCAAGGCGTTGCCGCCGTAGGTGGAGCCGTGATCACCGGGTGTGAATACGGCCGTCTTCTCCTTGCCCAGGAAAGCTCCGATCGGCACGCCGCTGCCAAGGCCCTTGGCCACGGTCATGATGTCCGGCTCGACCCCGAACTGCTGGTAGCCCCAGAGCGTGCCCAGACGACCCACGCCTGTCTGCACCTCGTCGAAGATGAGCAGGATCCCCCGCTCGTCGCACCAGGCGCGTACCTGCTTTAGGTAGTCGAGGTCCGGCACGTTCACGCCGCCCTCGCCCTGCACGGGCTCCAGCATGATGGCGCAGGTGCGATCGGTGGTTGCGGTCTTGAGGGCCTCGATGTTGTTGTACTCCACGTTAATGAACCCGGCCGGCAGTGGCTTAAAGGACTCTTGATAGGCCGGCTTGCCGGTAGCTGCCACCATGGCCAGCGTCCGCCCGTGAAAGGATTTGAGCGTCGTGATGACCTCGTAGGCGCCGTTCAAGTGCACCTTGCCGTACTTGCGGGCCAGCTTGATCGCGCCTTCGTTGGCCTCGGCGCCACTGTTGGACAGAAAAGCCTTGTCCAGGCAGGAGTTCTCTACTAACATCTGGACCAACTCGAGCTGGGGAATATTGTAGAACTGGTTGGAGCATAGGATCAGCTTCTCGGCCTGCTCCTTGAGCGCCTCGACTACAATGGGCGAGCAATGTCCGAGCGTTAGAACGGCCCAGCCCGCCACGAAGTCCAAGTATTGCTTGCCGTCCTCGTCCCAAACTCGGCTGTCCTGCCCGCGCACGATCACCAACGGCATGCGGTTGATGATATGAAAGTAGTACTTCTGCTCGAGCTCCATCCAGTTGGTCATGGTATTCTCTCCTTCATTCTCGTGCCCGGCGATCGATGCTTTGGCGTCCAGCGAACGTTGGTCCTGAGAGCGCAGGCGCACTCGCCCCACGAAGACCGCCGCGGTTTCGGAAACCGCGGCGGTCTGGGTCTGTTCACGCTCCCAGGTCACCCTCGCACGATCCGCGTGCCCGCGGCCTCCCCTTTCGCGCTCGCCAGGAGGGCATGCGGCACGCGGCCGTCGACGATCTGCGCTTCCTGCAGCGCGCCTAGAGCGCACAGGCAGGCCTGCGTCTTCGGAATCATGCCGCTGGCGATGACGCCTTCCGCAATCAGCATCTCGACATCGTCCCGGCTGAGCTGTGTCACGACCTGGCCGGAGCCGTCCCGAATCCCTGGCACGTCGGTCAGGAAGATCAGGTCATCGGCCCTCACGGCCAGAGCCAACCCACCGGCCACGGTGTCGGCGTTTATGTTGTAGTGCTGGCCGTGCTCGTCTAATCCGATCGGCGCCACAATGGGTAGGTAGCCAGCATCTAGTATTATACGAAGTATATCCAGGTTAAAGCCAGTCACGTCTCCCACGAACCCCAACTCGGGGTCGCGTTGGTGGACCTGAACCAGCGCGCCGTCCACTCCGCACAGCCCGATTGCCTTGCCGCCTAGGGCCTGGACCTTGGCCACCAGTTCTTTGTTGACCAGTCCTGCTAGAACGGCCGTTACCACACACAGGGCCGGCTCGTCGGTGACGCGCAGCCCTCGCACGAAGCGGGTCGGTAGCTGGCTTCGCTCCAGCCACTCGGTGATCACCTTCCCGCCTCCGTGCACCACCACCGGCCGCGCCCCGGCCCGCTGCAGCGCAACCAGATCCTCAAAGGTGGTATCCCCCGAGCCCAGGGTGCTGCCACCAATCTTCACGACTATCGTTCGTGCTGTCATTTCGAACTCCAGACTCCGCCAGGAAGACCGTTTTGGATCACGAAGCACGTTTGGAGCACGAAACTCACGAAAGTGGCGCGAAAGAACGCGAAAAGTCGATCGGTCGTGGGCTCGTATCCCTTTTCGTGTGTTTCGTGCCGATTTCGCGTGCTTCGCGATCCAAACGGCCCCTTCGTCTACGTCGTATACGCGCTATTGATCGTCACATATTCTTCCGACAGGTTGCAGCCCCAGGCGACGGCTGAGGCTGGACCATGGTTGAGGGCCAGGCGCAGGACGACCTCTTCGCGATCGAGCTGGGCGATGCCCTGCTGCCAGTCGAAGCTCAAGGGGCGACCGGCCTGCATGACTTTGAGCTCGCCGATGTAGACATCCGCTTTCTCCGGGGCGAAGGTCACGCCGCTGCGGCCGGCCGCGGCCAGGATGCGGCCCCAGTTGGGGTCGTTGCCATGGACTGCGGTCTTGACCAGCGACGAGCCGGCGATGGTGCGCGCAATCTGCCGCGCATCCTCGGTGCTCTGGGCGCCGTCGACGATGACCTCGATGAGCTTGGAGGCGCCCTCCGCTCCGCGCACGATGGCCTTGGAGAGCTCGATGCAGGTCAGCTCCAACGCGCGCTGAAACTCGGCGGAGCCCGGTGTTGAGCCGTCCAGGACGGCTCCCCCCGCCTCACCGTTGGCCAGGATGAAGACGGAGTCGTTGGTGCTGGTGTCCCCGTCCACTGTCAGCATGTTGAAAGATGTCTCGGCGGCCAGTTGCAGCGAGTGCCGTAGGAAGCCGATCTCCACCGGCGCGTCCGTGGTGAGAAAGATCAGCATCGTGGCCAGGTTGGGATGGATCATTCCGGCGCCCTTGGCCACGCCGCCTATAGTGATCGCTCGACCGTCCACATTGAAGGCGAAGGCGACCTCTTTCGGTCCGCGGTCCGTGGTCAGGATGGCCTCGGCGAAGCGATGGCCGCCGCCCGTGGACAGATCGACCTGCTCGATTCCAGCCCCTATCTTTTCCATTGGCAGCGGATGACCGATGACACCTGTGCTAGCCACCACCACGCTCTGGGGAGAGAGACCGAGCTTGGTGGCCACCAGCCGGGCCATCTCGTGCGCGTCCTCCATTCCCGCCTCGCCGGTACACGCGTTGGCACAGCCGCTATTGGCCACCACCGCCTGAGCGACGCCGCTGCGCAGGTGCTGCTGCGACAGCAGCACCGGGGCTGCCCTGACGACGTTGGTCGTAAAAACCCCAGCCGCGGCGCATGGCACTACGGAGGACAGTAGACCCAGATCCAGCTTCCCTTCCCCTTTTATGCCCGCGGCCACGCCGCCGGACTGAAAGCCGCGCGGGGTCGTGACGGTACCGCCTTCTATCTTAATGATCTTGCCCTCCAATAGCGTCTCCTCCGTCTCGGTTCTTGAATCGTGGGATCCGTTTGGATCGCGAAGCACGCGTGGACCGTTCGGATCACGAAGCTCGCGAAAGAGGCACGAAAAACACGAAAAGGATTCCGCGCTGATCAGCCGCGTTTTCGTGCTCTTTCGCGGTCGTTTGGCGTGCTTCGCGATCCAAACGGCCTCGTGCTCCGACGCCTACGGATACAACCCCAACTGCCTCAGCCCCGTCGCCTCCGGCAGCCCCAGCATCACGTTCATGGACTGCACCGCCTGACCGGCCGCGCCTTTCACGAGGTTGTCGATGCAACTGATGACGACCAGCGTATTGGTGCGCGGATCCACCACCGGATAGACCAGGCACGTGTTGCTGCCCGCGACGTGCTTTGTCTGCGGTGGTGCGTCCGTGACTTTGACAAACGTTTCGCCCGCGTAGAAGTCGCGGTAGAGCTGGCGAATCTCGGCTTGCAGCTCGGGACGAGCGGGGATCTCGGCCAGCTTGGCGTAGCAGGTGCTCAGGATGCCCCGGATCATCGGGATCAGGTGCGGAACGAAGAGCACTTCCACCGGTCCGCGCGCTCCCGCGCCCGCGGCGGCCAGTTTATTCAGCTCCTGGGCGATCTCGGGCTGGTGGCGATGGCCGGATAAGCCATAGGCCTGGGTGTTCTCGTTGACCTCGGAGAAGTGCGTGGTCAGGCTCAGCGTCCGACCGGCACCTGATACTCCCGACTTGCTGTCTACGATGATCTGACCCTCGATCAGTTCGTGTTTGAGGGCCGGGGCCAGACCAAGGATGGCGCTGGTGGGGTAACAGCCGGGGCTGGCCACCAGCCGGGCCGTGCGGATTCGCTCGCGCTGGAGCTCCACCAGCCCGTAGACGGCCTCGGGCAGGTGCTCAGGCGCGGGATGATCGACCCCGTACCAGGCCTTGTAGACCGCCGTGTCGGTCAGTCGGAAGTCCGCGCTCAGGTCGATCACCCGCGCCTCGGCCTCCAGAGCTTTCAAACATTCTACTGCGGAATCCTTATGCGGCAGGGCCGAGAAGGCCACGTCGACGCGGTCCAGCTCAGCCGTGACGATCAGCTCCGTGTCGACCAGATGCGGAAAGATCTCCCGTAGCTTCTTTCCGGCCGCGCTGCGCCCCGTGACCGAGACCAGCTCGACCTCCGGGTGCCGGAGAAGGATGCGCGCCAACTCGACGCCGGCGTAGCCTGTGACGTTGATAATGCCAACTCTCATGTGGCGCCTCTTTCGACGATGATGCGAGCCATCGACGGGGGAAAAGGTGAAGAGGGAAAAAGGGGAAAAGGAGGACCCCTCAGCCCCCGTTGCGGCTTTGACCGTTGATAGCTCTCTTGTGCCTACTTTCAGCGAGGATCGTACAATACTGCCTGGCGGACCGTCAAGCAATAGCTATACAAGCAAGATGGGGCGACATTTCGTCGCCCCTCTGGCTGTACGTGTAACGGCTGGGCGGACATCGCGATGTCCGCCCAGCGCTGTGACTGATGCGAAAAGAAGCGTCAGGCCGTGGGAACGCTGGTTGTGCGCTCTGCGGGCTGTTTTCCGGAGCCTTCGAGGGCCTGGACGACCAGCTCGGCCAGGTCGAAGGCCTGGAGGCGCTCCTCGTAGCCCTTGGCTTTGATGCCGTCGTCGAACATCATCATGCAGAATGGACAGGCCGAGCCCAGGATATCCGGGTTGACTTCCATGGCCTGATCCACGCGCATCTGGTTGATGCGCTCGCCGGTGTGCTCCTCCATCCAGGTGTGACCGCCGCCGCCGCCGCAGCAGAAGCTGAAGGCTTTGCTGCGCTTCATCTCGACCAGCTTGACGCCTGGGATGGCCTTGAGCACCTCACGCGGCTGGTCGTAGATGTCGTTGTAGCGACCGAGATAGCAGGAGTCATGGAAGGCGATGGTCTTGTCTAGCCTGTTTCTCAGCTTCAAGCGACCCGACTGCACCAGCTCCTGTATGAGCTGGGTGTGGTGGATCACCTCGTAGTTGCCGTCGAACTGCGGGTACTCGTTCTTGAGCGTGTTGAAGCAGTGCGGGCAGGCCGTGACGATCTTCTTCACGTTGTAGCCGTTGAGGACCTCGATGTTCTCCATCGCCAGCATCTGGTACAGATACTCGTTGCCAATGCGGCGCACCGGGTCCCCGCAGCACTTCTCCTCGGCGCCCAGGATGCCGAACTTGATGCCGGCCGCCTGCAGGATCTTGGCCGTGGCCACGGCGATCTCCACGTTGCGCTGGTCGTATGAGGAGACGCAGCCGACGAAGAAGAGGTACTCCACGTCGGGATCTTCGGCCAGGGTCTTCACACCCAGCGGTTGGGCCCAGTTGGCTCGCTCCGAGGTGGGCAGTTGGAGCGGGTTGCCCGCGGACTCCACGCTCTTCATGGCCGTCGAGACCTCTGGCGCCATGCTGCCTTCCATCAGCACCAGGTTGCGGCGCATGTCGACGATCTTGTCGATGTGCTCGATGAAGACCGGACAAGCCTCCATGCAATGGCGGCAGGTGGTGCAGGACCAGATAGTCTCCTCTTCGATCATGCCCCGGATCATCTCGCGCACTCCGGCCGGACTCTCGCCTTCCTGGGCTTGTCCCTCGCCCTCTTTGCCGTTGGCCGAGGCGGCCAGGATGGCCGGACCGTCTTCCATCAGGTAGTGCTTGAGATCCTGGATCAGCTCCTTCGGCGAGAGAGGCTTACCGCTCAGGAAAGCCGGGCAGTTGTCCTGACAGCGCCCGCACTCGGTGCAGGTGTAGAGATCCAACAGATGCTTCCAACTGTAGTCGTGCAGTGTGGAGGCGCCAAAGGTCTCCGAGTTCTCGATGTCCAGCTTCGACAGGGCGCCCCGGTTGCCCAGGTTGCGCAAGAAGACGTTGAACGGGGCCGTCATGATGTGCAGGTGCTTGGACCTGGGCAGGTAGGTCAGGAAGAACAGCAAGGTCACGATGTGGGCCCACCACATCACGCTGAAGCCTACCCAGTTGCCGTCCTGCCCCAGACCGCTGAAGGCTGGCGCAAGAACAGCGCCGATGGGCTCCCAGACACTCGTCTCGCCTTCCCAGGCTGCGAGGAAGCCCTCGGCCAGCACCTCGGTGACTACCAGCGTCATGATCAGTGAGAGGATCAGGAGCGCCTCGCTGCTGAGGGTGAGGCGCTGCGGCCGCGTGACGAAGCGGCGGTAGAAGGCGATCAGAACGGCGATTCCGACGGTGACCAGGAAGAAGTCGGTTAGAAGCGTGAAGACCGGGTTGCCGTCGATGATGGGGATGCCCCAGCCCCTGTCAGGGCCTGGGATCAGCCCCTTGATGATGATGTTGATCGAGCCGACGGTGAGGACGAGAAAGCCCCAGAAGATGAACGCGTGCATGAG
>SCTZ01000225.1 GCA_004297765.1 Chloroflexota bacterium
TCGCCTGAGGCGAGGAAGAATCCGTACCTCCGGGGGCGAGGGGCGCGGATTCTTCGGCGCCTGCCCTGAGCCGAGCCGAAGGGTGCGCGCCTCAGAATGACCAACAGAGGCGGTGCTCAAAATGAGAAGTTCGATGAACTACGGTTGTAGTATTAGAGACCGCGTGAAGATCGAAACAGACAAACCAACAAGCAAACACGACGGAGGGATCGGATGCAGAAGCAGATCTATCTGGACCATGCTGCGACCACGCCCGTGCACCCGCGGGTCCTTGAGGCCATGCTGCCCTTTTTCACCGAGAAGTTCGGCAACGCTTCCAGCATCTACAGCATGGCCAGGGACTCGCGCAAAGCCCTGGACGAAGCCCGCGACACGGTGGCCGAGGTGCTGAGCTGCAAGCCCACGGAGCTGATCTTTACCAGCGGCGGCAGCGAATCGGATAACACGGCCATCAAAGGCTCGGCCTTTGCCAATAAGTCGGCCGGCAATCACATCATCACCAGTTCTATCGAACACCACGCGGTCCTGCATACCTGCCAGTTCCTGGAGAAGTTCGGCTTCGAGGTCACCTATCTCCCCGTCGACAGGTATGGACTGGTCGATCCCGCCGAGGTCGAGAAGGCCATCACGGACCGGACCGTGCTGGTTACCATCATGCTCGCCAACAACGAAGTGGGCACCGTCGAGCCCCTTCGTGAGATCTCGCGCATCACCCGGGCCAAGGGCGTCACGCTGCACACGGACGCCGTCCAGGCCGCGGGGGCCCTGGACCTATCGGTCGATAAGCTCGGCGTGGACATGCTCAGCCTGTCCGGCCACAAGTTCTACGGGCCGAAGGGCGTCGGCCTTCTCTACGTCCGGCGCGGCGTCCCCTTCCTGCCGCAGCAACAAGGCGGAGGACAAGAGCGCAACCGGCGGGCCGGAACCGAGAACGTGGCGGGTATCGCGGGCTTCGCGGAGGCCCTCAAGTTGGCCTCTGAGAACATGCAGAGCACTAATGAGCACTGCGTCCGCCTGCGCGATCGACTGATCAAAGGTGTGCTGGAGCGCATCGACCACGTCAGTCTCAACGGTCACCCGAGTGAGCGGCTACCGAACAACGTCAACCTCGCCTTCGAGTACGTGGAGGGGGAATCCATTCTGCTCAACCTCGACATGCTGGGCATCGCTGCCTCCAGTGGCAGCGCCTGCACGTCCTCCTCTCTGGAGCCATCGCACGTCCTTACCGCCATGGGCGTATCGGTGGAGGTAGCGCACGGAAGCCTGCGCATGACGCTGGGCACGGACAACTCGGAAGAGGATATCGACTACGTGATCTCGGTGCTCCCAGGGATCATCGAAAAGCTGCGCGCACTATCACCTCTCGTGGCCAAGCCATAAGACGCGAATTCAACGGAGGTAGAACCCAATGTATACAGATCTCGTCATGGACCACTTCATGAATCCGCGCAACGTGGGCACGATGAACGATGCCGACGGCGTGGGACTCGAGGGTAATCCTGTCTGCGGCGACATCATGAAGATATTCATCAAGGTCGAGAACGACATCATTACCGAGGTGAAGTTCCAGACCTTTGGCTGTGGAGCGGCCATTGCTACCAGCTCCATTTGCACGGAAATGGTCAAGGGCAAAACTATCGATGAGGCCTTGAAGATCACCAACAAGGCCGTGGCCGAGGCCCTCGGCGGACTGCCCAAGAATAAGATGCACTGCTCGAACCTGGCCGCCGACGCCCTGCACAAAGCCATCGAGGACTACAAGGCCAAGAAGGTAGCGCCGGCCTCGGCGTCCTAGCGCATCGTCAGAATCGATAACACAGCGCTGGCGCTCGTTTTCGGCACTTGACCATCAGCCCGCAATTGTTCCTGGGACCAAAGCTTGCTACAATAAGTATCTGTGGGGTCTGAGTACGTCTCTGGTCAGGGAGGCGAACTATGAGAGACAAATACGAGCGCGAGATAGAGGAGCTGTTGGAGCAACTGGAACGGACCGACCAGTTCGTTCCGCACAAGCCACCCCGCCGGGGGCAGTCGCGCCTGGCCCGATGGACTTGTAAGCTGCGTCAGAACACATCCGGGCTAAGGATTCAGCTTTCTCCCGGCTGGTTAATGGCGGCAGGCGTCGCCCTGATGCTGCTTTCCATCTTCTTGCGCCCGGTTCTACACGGGGTGTCCGGTCCTCTGGGGCTGGGCGGAATCGCGCTGTTCTTCGCCGCCTACCTGTTCGCCTTCCGCCGCCAGAATACCAAGTATCACCGCGAGAAGCGCTGGCGGGGACGCATTATCGAGCTGCCGCGACGTAACTCCTGGAGATACAAGCTGTCTCGTTGGCTGCGCAATCGGCGCTAAGCCCCAGAGAGAAGGGCACCACCTTGGCCACTACTGGCGTGGCCGAATACCTGCAAATCTACCCCCTCGCGTAGACAGAGCCAACAACGGCGAAGATCAGTCCTCTTCCCACGCTCCGACCGATCGAACAGTGTCGACTGCGTCGTCTTGACAGTTGTTCCATCCCCAACGCCTCCACATAGCAGAGCATGATGAATACGTGAAACCTGCTATTATCCGATGTGCTTGAGGCTGCGATTTCGCATATAATAAGGGCGGCCATAGTGGCCACTCGGATCAAGAGGGGGACAGCCAACCGTGAACCGCAAACCGGGGCTAGGCTTTCCCGCTGGAACATCTGGAAGCTGGGATCATTGAGAGAGACCAACGGTAGGGAAGGCGGCGATCAGGCCCGACCTCCCATGCACCCTGATTTGGAATGGCGGTCTGTCGTCCATGGCCAACGCCCTGGCGATCGGATGGTGCGCATCGCCCGGCACAGAGCCTTCCGGCGTGTGCGTCGCGGCATCATCGTCCCCAAGCCGGAGGCCGAGGAGCCCCACACCCGGCTTGGCCGCATCGGGCGATTCTTTAAGCGGCTAGTCATCGGCGCTCCCCTGGCCACCGCGCAGGAGCAAGAGGAGCGCACGAGCAAGATCAAAGGTCTGGCCATCTTCGCCTCCGACAACATCTCCAGTTCCGCGTACGCCACGGAAGAGATGATGCGGGTGCTGGTCCTGGCGGGGGCGGCGGCCCTGGCCCTCACGATGCCCATCACAATAGCCATCCTGGTGGTCCTGGCTATCGTCATCACCAGTTATCTGCAGGTTATTCGAGCGCATCCGGAGGGGGGCGGTAGCTACATCGTCGCACTCCACGATCTAGGTCCCGTGGCGGGACTGACCGCCGCGGCCGCTTTGACAACCGACTACGTGCTTACCGTGGCTGTGTCGACCTCCGCGGGTGTCGCGGCCATCACGTCTGCCTTCCCCGGTCTGTTCGAGCATCGGGTGCTGATCTCGGTGGGCGTAGTGGCCCTGATGGCGATCTTAAACCTGCGTGGGATCCGTGAGTCGGGGAACGTCTTCGCCGCCCCAACCTACCTGTACGTGGTCGCCATGCTGGGATTGCTGGCGCTCGGCTTCTATCTGGCTCTCACAGGGCACCTGCCGCACTACGAGCCGACCAGCCCACTGCCCGAGGGGCATGGAGTCGAAGTCCTCACGTTGCTCCTCGTGTTGCGCGCCTTTTCATCAGGATCCGTCGCTCTGACGGGAACGGAGGCGATCGCCGATGGGGTTCCCGCCTTCAAGCGGCCGGAGGTGCGTAACGCCCAAATCACTCTGGTGGCTATGGGTGTGCTCTTCGCGATCGTGTTTGTTGGGGTCGGCTTCCTCGCGGGGCAGATCGGCATCATCCCGGACCCGACCGAGCAGGAGACCGTGAATAGCCAACTCACGCGCGCTCTGGTGGGGAACAGTTGGTACTACTACCTGGTGCAGATGGCAACGGCCGTGCTGCTCGTCCTGGCCGCCAACACGGCCTTCAACGGATTCCCGCGTCTGGCCAACATTATGGCGCGCGATCGCTTCATTCCGCGTAGCTTCGGGTTCCGCGGCGATCGACTAGCCTACACAGCCGGTATCCTGGCACTGGCTTTTGTGGCCATGATCCTTATCGTGATCTTCCAGGGCAGCGTAACGCTGCTCATTCCACTGTACACCGTTGGCGTGTTCCTCGCCTTCACTTTGAGCCAGGCCGGACTGGTCAAACGCTGGCACCGCCTGCGCGCGGAAGAGCCCGGCTGGCGCTGGAGGGCCGCCGTGAACGGCCTCGGCGCATTGGTTACCGGAGTCGTCACGGTGGTCGTGGCCGTTTCCAAGTTCCTCTTGGGCGCCTGGATTGTATTGCTGCTCCTGCCCATACTGGTATTCATAATGCGGGCCATACGGCAACACTATGATCAGCTTGACACGGCCACGCGTCCGGAAACCCCGCTGGTTCCAGAGGAGGTTCACGCGCGGGCCATCGTGCCCATCGCCAATGCAGGAGTGACTGCTAAACAGGCCCTAGCCTTCGCGGCCGCATTGGTGGGAAGAGACCGCGTCGTCGCTGTCCACGTGGCTGACGATGAAGAGGCGGCCGACAAGTTCCAGCAGGAGTGGGAGGAGCACCGGCCCGAAATCCCCCTCGTGATCATGGAGTCCCCGTTTCGCTCGCTGATTGGTCCATTGCTCGCCTATATTGACGCTGTGAGGGAGAGCGAGCCATCGGATACTCTGATGGTGGTCCTACCTGAGTTCGTGCCGAGACACTGGTGGGAGCATTTCCTTCACAACCAGACCGCTTTGCGTCTAAAGGCCAATCTGTTCTTCCGACCTGGAGTGGTTGTCGTCAGCGTGCCATACCACTTGGGACGCAAGACGAGGGAGCAAGAGTAGAAGAAGTGTTCATCATGGCAGATACGGGATGAGCCCCTTGCGAAATGCCTCCTCCTGGATCTCGCGCGGCATATGGCGCGCGTCGACGATCAGGCCGTCGACCTGAATAAACCAGGCCATCGGGTTATCGCCGATCCGGCTGGGTAAAGTCCACTCGGGATCGTAGAACCCCATCTTCACAGCGTCTCGAACCACCTTGGCTTTCGCTCCCGCGGTGCTCTTGCTGATCCCAAACGGGGGACATAGCTCGTCCGCGCTCATATACGGCTCCTCGCTCTTGTCGAAGAGGAAGTTGTTCTGGCCGATGGCGTAGACGATGGCGCAGGCCCAGGTCTGTATCTTGCCCTGAAGCAGCGGCGATGGCCGCTTCCTGGCCAGGGCCGCGGCCAGCTTGCGGCAGAGTTGGGTATACTCGTCAGTCAAGTGCTCCCGACAGAACGCGTCTGTCAGCGCGGTGACCGCGTCGAACGTGGGACGCATCGCGATCGGAACGGACTGCTCGGGTGTCTTGGTCATGGTCGTCTCCTTTTGTGACGGATGGTTAGTACTACAACCGTACTTTGTCATTCTGACTCGCCTGAGGCGAGGAAGAATCCGTACCTCCGGGGGCGAGGGGCGCGGATTCTTCGGCGCCTGCCCTGAGCCGAGCCGAAGGGTGCGC
>SCTZ01000226.1 GCA_004297765.1 Chloroflexota bacterium
CGATCTGACCTCGCGCCCGCGGGCACCACCCGCGGGCGCGTTATCTGTCGTCGTATCCCCCGAACTCGGTGGCCCAATACCATCCGTAGTATCCGCCCTGGGCTCTGGCGATGCCGATGAACTGGTAGTTGGGGTTCAGCATGTTCGCCCTGTGTGAGGGCGAATCGCGCCATTGATCGAACACTGCCTGCGCTCCCGCTCTGCCAGCCGCCAGGTTCTCGCCTTTCCAGGTGTTGAAGTAGTAGCCAAAGTCTGCCATGCGCTGGAAGGGATCCCGTCCCAGCCAGTCAGTATGGCCAAAGTAATTCTGGCTCGTCATGCTCTGGCTCATCCACTGAGCGACCCTGGTCAATGTGGGAGAGATGGCCAAGGGATCCAGCCCGTTGTTTTGCCTATCCACATTGATGATGGCCAGAAAGGTCATCTCTTCCGAATCGTCGGCCGCCTGGGCGGGCTTCGATGGGTCGAGTTGCACCGCTATCAGCGCCATGAGAGCGACTGCTACTCCGATCAGACACGCCCGCCACCATGGACGCCGTTGCCGCCCGTGCTGTAGCTCCTGGGTTTCCATCATTCCGCTCCTCCCTCCCCCCGTTCCATGTCTGCCTCCCCGGAGGAACTCCGTTCTCCGTGTAATGGATAGACTACGGTCGTGGGGTAGACCACGTTTGGGATTCTTCGTTTGTGACACCATACGAACAATCTAGCTCGGTGTCGATAGTACAAACGGGCTATGATCAGGGGGCGAGCGTCTGACCAGCGATGCAGCGCCAGGCAGGATTGAGAATAGTGTTATGGAATCAGCTTGCGCGACCTGACGTTCTTGCAGTTCACCAAGGACTGAGAAAGCCCTTCAGCGATTTCTCCGCAAGTTGTTGGCAATGGAAAACGATGTCGATGGCTGCACGGCTTTTGTGCGATAAGCAGGGGAATCGGTCGCCACCGTCACGTCAGTCTTTGGGGCTCCGGTCGCAGGGTGGTCCGCCGCCAGGGTCATTGCGGTTGACTGACACCGGACCTTGTGGAGGACGGGAGTGCCTTCGGACCTATTATGGCGCGCTTGCGTGCTTTTGCAAGGACGGAGGTGGCCCAGTGGTACTTCGTGTCACCAAGGTCCCGATCACACGCCGGGTAACAGGGTCGGAGCCGCGCTCGGCGATCAGGGTGGTCAACATCTCCACGGCCATGCGGCCAAGGTCCACGGTTGGTAGCCGCACCGTGGTCAGTCCAACATACTCCGCCAATTGGATATCGTGATAGCCCATGACGGAAAGATCGTCCGGCACGGTCAGACCGCGCTCCCGCGCAGCTTCGAGTACTCCCAGCGCCTGCAAATCACTGCCCGTGAAGATGGCCGTGGGTGGCTGTGGCAGCGAGAGAAGACGCTCGGCAGATGATTTGCCGCTGGCGCGAGAGTACTCTCCCATTAGGCGATATTCAGGGATGGGGTCCAACCCATAGTCGTGGCATGCCTTGAGGTATCCGTGCCAGCGGTCACTGATGCGATCGGGGGAGAATGCATCTTGTGGCCGGTCCACCAGCGCCACGCGTTTGTGACCCAGTGAGGCAAGGTGGGCTACCGCCTGATAGGCACTGTTCAGGTGATCCAACTCCACGCCACTGACGCCGGGATAGGCGCTGTCGAGTAGGACGATGGGCATATCCGCGGACCGGAAACGCGCAACTTCGCGGTCGGTTAGCGTGAGAGATATGACTAGCATCCCGTCGACGTGACCGTGGCTTGTGCAGTGCTCGATTCTCTGAGGGCGATCACTCGCACGCTCGAGGCTGAAGATGGTTAGGGAATAGGGTGTTGGGGCGATCGCCTCTTCGATCTCACGGAGCACTTCAACGTAAAAGTGGCGTGTAAAGAGGGGCAACAGAACACCCAGGGTATTCGTCCGTCGTGATCGTAGGGCGCGGGCGGCCAGATCCGGAGTGTAGCCCAGTTGCCGTATGACCTCTGCAACTCTATTGCGCGTTGCCTCGCTGACGCGTAGGTCATGGTTTAGAACCCGTGACACCGTGCCAACCCCTACACCTGCCTCGCGTGCCACGTCCCGAATGCTGGGCTTACTCAACGAGACCTCCACCGCCATGCTCGGCCAGATTCACGTATCCTATCGGATCCATTATATAGCATATATAGCATAGCGACAGCTACTTCTTGGCTTGCGAGCGCCCTCTCCCTTGGGGGGCAGGATGAAGACATCGGGTCCTGACACCCGGCTGCGGGGCGGCCATATCCGAGAAGACCCAGGACCGGCTATGCGCGCCCTCGGTACCGATGTGTGCCCGCCAATCGTTCTAGGGTCGTCCAGGCTGCCAGAGGGACTTCTGTCAACGGCTCGACGTCTTCCAGCGCCTCGAGGACCGGCGCCACTTGATTGCGGAAACCGCGCATAGATAGATCATGAAGGACATGGTGGGCGCCTCGGCGCAGCCAGACCGAGCTCGATCGCTTGGTCAGGGCCAATAGCAGCGGTGCCAGTGCATATTGCTTAAGGGCGATCAACCCCTCTGCCGCGAGCCAACGGACACCGAAGCTCTTGTCCTCGAGAGCGTTCACCAGGGCTGAAGCTGCGCTTGGATCTCCGATCTCGCCCAACGCCTTGGCTGCTTCCCAACGTACGTTTTCTTGGGGATCTGCCAGCGCTGCTATGAGAGGTCGCACGGCTGGCGCGCCGATTTCTACCAGGGCCAGGCGGGATTGATGGCGAACCCGTCCATCTTCGCTGCCAAGATCCGTGACGAGCCGGGCGATCTGGTCCGCCCGCGCCGGGCGCACCTGCCAAAGGTTCTTGGTCGACTTAGAGCGCATTCCTGACATGGCTGCGTGTCCTTTCTGTTACGGGGGCTGGCGGGACACCCTCATATCATTTCAGGCATGCAGCGTGCCACGGGCGCTTGACCCGGACCAAACCAGTCTGCGCTAGCCTGCCACGGACTTAAGCAGCCGGAGCTCGTCGGCCAGCAGTCGCGTGATAAGGAAATTCTCCTTGATGTGTTCTTTCCCTAGGGCAGCCAGGGAGGCTGCCTCGCTGGGATTGGTGAGAAGATAAAGGATCTTCTCAACTGCCTCGTCTACCGTTGTCACAAGAAAGCCGCCGATTCCGGGCGGAGCCTGGAGCGGTATCCCGCCGACGTTGCTCGCCACCACCGGTGTGCTTTTCCACAGAGCCTCGGAGACCACCAGTCCGAATCCTTCGCGAATGGACTTCTGCACAACCACGCGCGATGTGCGTTGCAGGGCATTGATCTCGAAGTTGCCCACACCTGTTAGGTTCGTGTGTACATGGATGAGTGGATCGTCGCCTTTCTGGTCCATAACCTGGCGATATATTTGCCAGCCCTCCGGATCATCTAGAGCCATGGCGCCGAATAGCGCGAGTTGAAGGTCTGGCACGTGTCGGCGGACGAGCTTGTACGCCTCAATGACCCCCAGGGGATCCTTCCAGGAGTCGAAGCGCGAGACCTGTGTGATAATCGGCTTGTTGACGTCCAGACCAATCCAGGAGAGAGCCAGTTGGCACATGTCTGGAGGAAGGTAAGCATTCTTGGGGCTGAGAGGATCGATCGCCGGTGGAATGCAGACTGTACGCGGCATCGGTAGATCTCGCGGCGCAAACTCCTGCATGGTGAACACCGCGGCGTCGTAGGCGGCCAGAAAAGGCCGGAGAAAGTCCCAGGCGTCCGGATCCGGATTCGCCGTGTCGATATGGCATCGCCATATCCAGCGCGCCGAGCCTCGTCCGTGCAGCTCGGGGAGGGCAGCCGGCTGAGGGTCGTGTACGATGATGAAGTCGTACGGCATATCGAGGAGCTGTGCGTTCCTCATACTCTGATTGAGGTAGGTTTCGCGGACGTCCGGGGTGAGAGCAAACTTGGCGCCCTGGAGCGCGTTGTGGAGAGCCTTCGTGACGGCGAAGAACGGCTCCCCGCCGGTTATGATGCTCCAGTCCGTGGCTAACCCCAGGTCGCGCTCCAAAGGGACGATGGACCGGAGCAACTCCGAAACGCCGCCTCCGTAGGGTGTAGCGTTGATTTGCGCTACACGAGCGCCCCTGAGAGGCTCGGCGAGTCGGCGGAGCTCGTCGACAACAGCCTCTCCTACAACAGGAATGAAACTATCGAGGGACCGTTGGGCCACGTCTACCAGCTGCAGCATGGTTTTCCCCTTGCCAATGCGGAATTCGGAATTCGGAATGCGGAATGTCTCCGCTCAACCCATTTCCGCATCCTAAATTCCGCATTAGCCGTGCCGAGCTCGTCCAGTAATACCAATTGTCCTTGATTGCATCCTGTTATCCACCGTCCGCCCGCCGCTAAAGCGAGCGGGCTGAGGTAACAAAGCCCCTTCCGAGGGGCTTGGCGCGGTGCTCAGCCGGCTTCAGACGGCTTTGTTGACTCAGCCCAGCGGCTTCAGCCCTGGGCGATCGGCGGCGTTGCATCGGCGAATCAGGATAAAGGCAAAAACAATCGGTATAAGCACACCACGGCTGTCGGCCGCCCACGTATTCCGCGTTCCGTCCTTCCGCGGAAAGATCGCATTCCGCATCGGGCTCACTCCCAGCGGAAATAGCGGGAGGCGATGGCCAGGGTCACGATGAGGTAGCCGGCTAGGATCAGGGCGTCGACGCCCAGGCTGACCAGGGGGGTGCCGTCGACCATGATCTGGCGCATGGCGTCGCCCAGGTAAGTCAGGGGCAGTGCCATCACTAGCGGCCGCACGAACTCGGGCATGGTGTCGATGGGGAAGAAGATGCCGGAGATCAGCATCATGGGGAAGTTTAATACCTGGACCACCGGCTCGAAGCTCTCGATGGTGCGGGTAAAGGAGGCCACCGCGAATCCCATGGCGATGAAGGTGGCCGACCCGAAGATGACGAGCAGAGCCAGCATGGCCCAGTTGCCAGTCATCTCCACTCCATACAGCAGGCGACCGGTGGCCAGTAGGAGGATCGTCTGTCCCAGCGCAATGATCAGGCGAAGGATTACCTGGCTGAGGATTACGGTTCCCCGGGGCAGAGGCGTGGCCGCCAGACGTCGCAGGATCAGGTTCTGCCGTTGCTGCACAATACCGTATGAGCTGTACAGTCCAAGCTGCATGAGGGACATGGCCACGATGCCGGGCACCAGGTAATCGATGTTGCGCAGTCGGCGGGCCTGCAGCGTCTCCTCGTGGACCTCCAGCAGATCCGGTTGCCCCGACAGGTCGCGGTTGATGTTGGCGACGGATTGCCGGATGACACTGAGCATAAGCTGGGCCGAGGATTGCTGGCTGGGGTCATACAGCACCCGCAGCGACACGGGGCGGCCCTGGGCGGCCAGGTCCCCCGCGCCCTTGTCGAGCACCACGACGGCGCGTAGTTGACCTCGACGCAGCGCGGCGGTTTGCTCGTCCACGGAGCCCCGTTGGACGTCGAGCATGGGCAGGTGGTCCAGTGCCTGCCCGACGCTGATCGCGACGGCTGAGTTGTCCTCGATAGCCAGGCCTACCTTCAGCTTGCCGGTGTCCACGTTGCCGAATACCAGACCGAACAGCGCGATGAAGAGAATCGGAAAGGCGAAGTTCCAGAACAGCGCGGCCCGATCGCGAACGAACTGCTTCATGTCGGCGATGGTGAGCTTGCAAAGTGCCCTCATTCGCGAATCCTTCGTCCGGTCAGCTTCAGGAAGACGTCCTCCAGGGTGGCCCGGCGCACCTCCAGATTGTTGAGGACCACACCGGACGAAGAGGCCAACGCCATCAGCGCGGAGAGTGTGGCGGGGACGTCTGCACTGTAGAGAGTGACAAGCCCGTCCTCGTCCGCTGCGCTCGACACGGCCGTCAGATCGCCCAGTCGGGTCTGGTCCAGGCGCGGCGGTGCGCTAAACTGAATGGCCACCTCCTGGAAATGCTGCGCGATCAAGTTCTGCGGGGGATCGATGGCCAGCACGCGGCCGTGATCGACCACTGCAACTCGATCGCAGAGTCGCTCGGCTTCTTCCATGTAGTGTGTGGTCAGGAGAATGGTCTTGCCCTGTCCTTTGAAGCGCCCGATCAGTTCCCAAAGGCTGCGGCGGGCCTGCGGATCCAGTCCCGTGGTGGGCTCGTCCAGGAAGATCAGCTCGGGGTCGTTCACCAGTGCCAGAGCCAGTGAGAGTCGCTGGCGTTGCCCACCCGAAAGCTGCTTCACCAGGGCGCCACGACGCTCGTCCAGATTGACCAGATTCACCAACTCATCCGCCGGCAATCTGCGCCGGAAGAAGCTGCCGAAGAGGTCCACGAGCTCGTGCACGGTCAGGTTAGGGTAGAGGTTATCCGTCTGAAGCTGGACGCCTATGCGCTGCTTCAACCCGTGCGTCTCGCGCCCCGGGTCGAGCCCCAGTATTTCGACGTGCCCACCATCCCGCGTGCGCAGTCCGATCAGGATCTCGATGGTCGTCGTCTTGCCGGCGCCATTGGGTCCCAACAGACCGAATGTCTCACCCGGCTCGATCTGAAAGCTCACGCCGTCCACGGCCTTGAGCTTCCCGTAGTTCTTGCGCAGACTCTCCACCACCACGCTGGGCATGCCAATCCTTTCGTGGGCGACTGTGCGACCCCAATCATTGTAGCATAACGCTACCGCAGCCCCGATGGGACACCCTGGCGCTAGATATGCCCCATGATTGCCCTCTCGCCATGGCGCGACACTTCTGACTACATGCTGCCATATTATGGCGGACGTTGCATCTGAGAGAGCGACTGAAAACGACACTGCCTGTGCTCGCTGCACTATTCCCAAGCCCGCAAGTTTGGGCACCGGACCATGATGTAAGCGATCGAATTAGGCTAGTATTGTGACAGACGGAATGCATCGTATGCGCCGCTCGTATCGAGCGAAGTCCCGCAAAGCGAGACGACCATGAAGGCGGGGTGACCAAGACTCTATGGTGAAGAAACAGCGCTTAGTGATCATCGGCAATGGCATGGCTGGGGCACGCCTAGCGGAAGAGGTGCTAGCCCAGGGTGGGAGGGATTCCTTCGAGATCGCCATTTTTGGCGATGAGCCGCTCGGAAACTACAATCGCATCTTGCTCTCTGGCGTGTTGGGCGGGACCCAAGATCCTGAGGATATCTTCCTCAATCCGCTGGAGTGGTATGAGAAGAACGGTGTCCGGCTCCATGTGGGCGTGCGGGCTGACCAGATCGACCGTGTCGAGAAATCAGTCTATGGCGCAGGTGATGTTGTCGAACCGTACGACAAGCTGGTGGTCGCCACGGGCAGCAGTCCTTTCCTCCCACCGATGCCGGGAATCTATGCCGACGGCAGCGCCTTCAAGAAAGGCGTGCACGTCTTCCGCACCCTGGACGACTGCAGGCAGATTATAGACCGCGCGGGCATGTGTGATAAGGCGGCGGTCATTGGCGGTGGGCTGCTGGGATTAGAGGTGGCATGTGGCCTACTCAACCGGGGGCTGGAAGTGCACGTGGTGCACCGGGCCCCGCAGTTGATGCACTCCCAGCTCGATCCATTTGCCAGTGCCATACTCAAGCAGAACATTGAGCACATGGGCGTTCATATCCATCTGCAGAAGATGACCATGGCCATCCTGGGCAACGGTGATGTCGCAGGACTGGTGTTCGAAGACGGCTCTTGTATGGACTGCGACATGGTCGTCATCGCCGCGGGCGTTCGGCCGAATGTCGAGCTAGCCCAACAAGCAGGGCTGACGGTCGAGCTAGGCATCGTCGTGAACGACAACCTTTCCAGCCTCGATGACCCGGAAGTCTTTGCGATCGGCGAGTGCGCCCAGCACCGCGGCAAAGTCTACGGACTCTTGGCGCCGGCGTGGGAGCAGGCGCGGGTCTTGGCAGACCGACTCACTGGGCGGAACCCGCGGGCGAGCTATGAGGGCTCAAAGGTCTCCACCAGACTCAAGACAGATGGCGTCGACCTCCTCTGCATAGGTGAGATAGAACCGAGTGAAGGCGATGAGGTGGCGCAATACTCCGAGCCATCTCGCAGCATCTACAAGAAACTGCTCATCCGGGATGGTAGGCTGGCCGGCGCCATCTTGCTCGGCGACGGGGCGATGACTCCAGCGCTGCTGGAGGCCTTCAACCACGAGCGTGAGTTGCCAGAGAACCGAGCGGAGCTGCTGTTCCCGCTGGGGGGCGCACTCGAGAGTCCCAACGTGGCGGACCTGCCGGACGAAGCCCAGGTGTGCAATTGCAACGGCATCTCCAAAGGCAAGATAGTGGCCGCGGTGAAGGCTGGGCATCGAAGCCTACAGACTGTATGCGATGCCACGCGCGCTGGCACGGGATGTGGCTCCTGCAAGCGGCAGGTACACGCTATCGTCGAGCTTGCGGCTGACGGATTGATGGCGGATGATCCCTCGGAGCGTTACTACGTGCCTGGGGTGCCGCTGACCAAAGTGGAGCTTATCAAGGCTTGTAAGGAGCATGGCCTGCGCAGCGTCTCTGCCGTGTTCAAGACCCTTGCAGGAGGCAAAGAGGACCCTGGCAGCAAGGCAGCCCTGGCGTCTGTGCTCAAAACTATTTGGGGCGAGGAATACGAAGATGAGCGGGATGCGCGGTTCATCAACGACCGCGTGCACGCCAATATTCAGAGCGACGGTACATTCAGCGTCGTGCCGCGTATCTTTGGTGGCGTGGTGACTCCGGAGCAACTCCGTCGTCTTGCCGAAGTGGCGGAGAAGTACAATGTGCGCATGGTGAAGATTACCGGCGGACAGCGCATCGATCTTTTGGGCATCCCGAAGGAGAGTCTACCGCAGGTCTGGAGGGACCTGGGGATGCCCTCTGGTCATGCGTACACGCGCGCGTTCCGTACCTGTAAGACCTGCGTCGGCAACACGTTCTGTCGCTATGGGCTGGGCGACAGTATCGGCCTGGGCATCGAGATTGAGAAGAGGCTTCAAGGGGTCGAAGCGCCCCACAAGCTGAAGCTGGCTACAGCCGGCTGTCCTCGCAACTGCTCGGAGGCCACTACCAAGGACGTAGGAGTGGTGGCCATCGAAGGTGGCAAATGGGAGGTGTACGTGGGCGGCGCCGCTGGATCCCGTGTCCGTAAGGGTGATGTGCTGTGTGTGGTGGAGCTTCACGCGGATGTTCTCAAGTACGCGGGGCGCTTCATCCAGTATTATCGCGAGCACGCCAAATACCAGGAACGCACCTATGGGTTTGTAGAGCGTGTGGGTATTGAGAAACTCCATCGCGTGTTGGTGGATGACGCTGCAGGTATCTGCCAGCGGCTGGATGCGGCGATCCAGGCGGCGGTGGATGCCCACGTCGATCCCTGGCAGGAGGCCGCGAACCCCGTGCACCCGAGCCAGTTCTCCGGTGTCCTGACTGTTGTGTAGTAGCAAGGAGGTCTGATGGCTGCGACGATACGACCCAGACGCGAAGCATGTAACCTGGGCCCGATTGCCAGGATTCCCCTGGGCGAGGGCCGGACGTTCCAGATCGGGGGTGTTTCCGTGGCCGTGTTTCACACGCGGCAGCATAAGGTGTTCGCCACGCAGGGGGCATGTCCGCACTGTGCGGCGCCACTGGCCGATGGCATTGTGGGGGCAGGAAAGGTCGTCTGCCCGTTCCACGGTTGTCGGTTCGATCTCGCCACGGGAGAGCCTGTGGGGAGCGCGTGCCGGCCACTAGAGACGTATCCCGTGTTCCTAAGCGAGACGGGCGATATTCTACTTTCCGAGATCCACTCCCTCTGCGGCACGGTCCGCTAGGTGCGTCGTCCCTCAAATCCGGCGGGCTGGCGACGCTGTTCCCTCTCCCTTGCGCACAAGGGAGAGGGGTAGGGTGAGGGTTCAGCCCCTGACGCCGATGGATCGCTGTCCCGGACAGATGAAGACCCGGGTGCACCCTCACCCTCGCCCTCTCCCTTTGCGAAGGGAGAGGGGATGGCACGTCAGCTATCCCGATGTCATCGAGACCGAAGCCTGCCCACTCTTGATCTTTCCGCTGAAGAACGTCCTTCAAAGGACACCTCACTTGAGGAACGACGCAATAAGTGCATCGTTCCTCAAGTGAGGTGACTGTGTTGGACAAGACCGCCGCGGTTTCGGAAACCGTGGCGGTCTGCGGCGGTCCAATTGCGCCATCTCCGCGGTGCGGCACTGCCTTCTAGGTCTTCTTGCTCCGCGCCAACGACCTGGCCATGCGCTCCAGCTTGAAGATGGTTGTGAACTCCGGATTCTTGCTGATCCAGAGCTTCCTCTCCATGATGGCCTGAGTCAGGGAGCCGTTGTAGCCCAGCCCCTCCAGGAGCGTGCCGGGGTCGGCGCAGACCATCACGAAATCGGGGTGGCCGGCCAGTCGGTCCTGCAACGAAAGATCGCCGTTGTCGATGCGGAGCGTCAGGTCGCCGCCGGCCGTCTTGACGTGTATCGTGCGTTGCCAGTCGGCGATATCCTGTCGGGCCCGCTCGCAGGAGTTCATCGCGGTGGTGATTGCCTTTAGCTCGGTGAGAGCTCCATCGAAACGGGCGCGCGCTTCGGCGGTTCTGGCGGGCAGCGGGGGCTCTATCGCCGATTCCCAGTCTAGCTCAGATTGCAGCAGCCCCTTGCGCGTCATCTGCTCCGGCGTGAGCTCGGAGGCGGGAACGCAGAAGATGTCAGTGATCTCGCCGGTACGGTCGTCGCGAAACACCACCTTCATCTCGCTGCCCTTCTTCACCAGACCGGGGACCAGAATGCCCTTGGTAGTATAGAAGTTCACGCTTAGAGCCGTATCGGCCCCATTCAGGACGACGCGGCCTCGTCCGAAGGGGACCTGCTCCTGGAAGAGGGAGTTGGCGAAGTAGGTGATGGGGGGCGTGCTAAGCATGGTGCCCACGTCGCCCACTTCTACCAGCTCGGTAGGTGCGAAGTCGCAGTCCGGACAGCGGGTCTCGAAGGGCGGAACGCGCACCAGACCACAGCGCGTGCAACGGCAGCCCAGAATCTTGCGCTCGTCGCGCAAGGCCAGGAAGAAGGGGGTTAACTCTCCCATGGAGCGCTGGTAGAAGGTGAACATGGCGTCGTTGACCAGCAGGTAGTCTCGTTCATCTCTGCGCACGATCCTGCTGCCGATGTCGGGTATCGCTTCCAGAGGGATGACTTTCTTTGGCATGGCGAGTCTCCTACTCCTGCTCCAGAATCAGCGTGGCGGTGTACTGGGCCACTGTGCTGCCGGTGCCGTGTACGAGAGCGCGGCGCTTGCCGCGACTGATCAGCTCATTGCGGGCGGACCAGGCCGACATGATGTTGCTGGCGCCGACCGCGTGTCCACAGTAGATGAGACCGCCGCAGGGTTGAACGATGAGTTTTCCGCCAGGGGTCATGATGTTGTCCTCGATCAAGGCATCGGCCCGACCGCGAGGAACGAAACCCATCTCGGCCATGGTGATCTCCAACTGGTGGACGAAGGCGTCGTGCAACTCCACGATGTCGATCTCATCGATAGGCGACTTGATCCCAGCCATCTTGTAGGCCCGCTGCGAGGCCAGGTAATCGGACATTATGCGCGTCATGTCCTTCTGTTTCTTGCCGGCGAAGGAATGCTCGTTGGCCTCGCCCAGACCGGTGATCCAGATGGGCGGCTTGCCCGTATTCCTGGCGATCGCTTTGGCGGTCTCCTCCTCGGCTAGGATCAAAGCCGCGGCCCCTTCGCTGTAGACGCAGATCTCCAGCTCCTTGAAAGGGTAGGCCACCAGCCGGGAGTTGAGGACCTCCTCTGGGGTCACCTGGTCGAACTGCCTCTGAGCATAGGGGTTGTTTCGCACCTGCTGGCTGAGTTGAGCGGAGATGGCCGCGGTGATCTCCGGTTTCAGGTCGTCCGGATGCTCGTCCATGTAGCCCAGCACCACCTCGGCGTAGCTGTCGGAGGCCGTCCAGCCCAGCTTTTGCTCGAAGAAGCTATCGCCAGACCAGCCGATGGTCTTGATGACCTCGGGAGTGGAGGACATGGACTGGAAGTCGAAGCAATCGGTGGCCTTTTCCACGCCTAGGACCAGCACCACGTCGAAGCGCTCCGCGGCCACATAGGCGTGGGCGGCCGACATGGTGTAAGCGCCGGTTGCACCACCGTTGCTGATGCGGATGCCGAACTTGTTCTGCAGGCCGATGATGCCCTGCAGCGGATGCTCGGGGATGCAGGTGCGCTCGAAGATATCGTTGTAGATGCCGTAGAAGACGCCGTCCACCTCGTCGACCGAGATGCCCGCGTCCTTCAGTGCATCCGCCGTGGCCCACTGGGCTAGCTCGTAGTACGTCTTCTCGTACCAGCGAGCCCGGAAAGGTGTCACGGCTGCCCCGACGATGCCAACCCTTCCGGCCATTTGATACCCTCCCCAGCTGTGATCGTGCTTCCAAGTGGTTATCCAAAGTCCACTGCGCGTTCGTAGTGGCGGACGGCTCTGTCCGCCAGGGGCGGGGTGGGGGCGCGCCCTCAGGAGTGGGCAGGATTCGTCTTGCTTTGACTCGGGTGGAGCCGTGCCTGTCCCCTCTCCCTCTGCGGAGGGCGAGGGAACAAGCTAAACCCAATATCTGCCCACTCCTGAGGGGCGCGCCCTACCCTACCACCCCTGGCGGACACGGCAGTCCGCCACTACGAATGTCATTGAACTTGGTGAATGAACCACTGGGCGGGAAATGTTAGTGGTCGCTTTATTGGGCAGTATAGCACAGCCGGAACGGTCAGATTGGCGGAAGGAGGTTATGTCACATTAACAAATAATTAACGTTTGCCTTGAGACCCCCCAAAACCACCCCAAAAACCTTGACAAGAGTTGTCCCGTAGAAGCATCATACAAGTGGTTGATGGGACTGTCGGTCCCGACCCTGGAAACGCAGTCCCACGTGATGTGCGGCACCGGGGCAGGTAAGGGCGATCGCGGGCGATCCTTTCGCAGTACGCAGTCCGCTGTGAAAGTCCTGATAGGCCAGCGCTTTCCCGTACTGTCCATGCTCCTCCGACGCGAGCACAGCAAGTATACGTGAGAGACAAGGCCTCCCTGCCTTCCTCACCCGCAGCGGCCTTGTGTCGATCCTTGCCCTGCCCGGTCTGCCGCGGCAGTCCTTCTTCTCCATGCCCGCGCGCCTCGCGAGGCGCGCGGGCAGTCCTTCTTCTGCGCCGCGAGGGTGTGATTCGCATCCTGCGCTACTCGGCTCGGTCGCCACCCTGGAAAGCTTGACAATCGTATTGGTTGAGGCTACAATGAGCGTCGATATACGGAACATTTTTCCGTATTCGTGATGAGAGGCTTTACTTGCGTAGCGAAACCGTCAAGGTTGTCGAAGAAGCCGTTGCGATCCTGGAGCAATTGGCGCAGCACCCCGGAGGCGTCAGTATCACCGATCTGAGCGAGTACACGGGGCTGGGCAAAAGCACTGTGCATCGCTTGCTCATGGCCTTGCAGAACCACGGACTGGTGCAGCAGGAGCTCGACACGCATCGCTACAGCCTGGGCTACCGCATTGTCGAGCTGTCCGCGTCTCTGCTTACGCACAGTGGCCTCGTCACCATCAGCATGCCCCTCATGAAGCGTATCGTTGGCGTCATCGGCGAGACGGTCAGTTTGCATGTTGTCCGTGGCGATCGACGGCTGTGCGTGGCCGAGGTGGAGAGTCCTCTCGAGCTGAAGTTCTCGTACGGAGTTGGAAGGAGCACGCCGCTGCACCTTGGCGCCAGTGGCAAGATCGTCCTTGCCTACCTGTCTCCTTCGCAGCGGGAAGAGACGATCGATCGTCTAACTCAGGACCCTCGGGTAGCAGAAGGCGAGCCCGGCTCTGCCGAGCTGCGCGAGAGCCTGGAGGAGATACGACGGCACGGGTATGCCGAGAGCTTCGGAGAGGTCGTTCAGGGAGTGCGCTCGATTGGTGTGCCCTTGTTCGATAGGTCCGGGCAGGTGATCGGCTCCCTCGGCATCGTGGGTCCGGCGTTCCGCTTCAACGACGATCGCCGGGCAGAGGCAGTGGCTCTTTTAAAGCAAGCGGCCGCCCATATCTCTGCCGAACTGGGCTTCGGTGACTGCCAGGATGACGCCCTGATCGGGGATGTCACGCCTTCTTCGACCCTGCCCTCTTAATTTGCCCGTCCAGCGGCGCTATGGTAAACTTCTCGCGCGATTCAGACTCCCCATATCACCAGCGCGTGCCGTCTTAGTGATAGTTTCGATTCAATATGTGACAGGCATGCGGGCGTGGGCTAGGGCGCCGTACTGAACAGGTGTGAGCGGGGACCGAGGAGTTACCATGGTTCGACGAGGTCGCGTATTCTCCGGAGCAAGGCCGACGGGCCGTCAGCATCTGGGCAACTATCTGGGGGCCATCCAGAACTACGTCAAGCTGCAGGATGAGTTCCAGTGCGTCTATTGCATCGTCGACCTGCACGCCTTGACCACTCTGGAGGACACCCACCTGTTGCGGGGCAATGTCCATGAGATGGCTCTGGACTGGCTGGCCGCGGGGATGCGTCCCGAGGAGACGATCGTCTTCGTCCAATCGCACGTTCGCGAGGTTACCGAGCTCCACGCCCTCCTCAGCATGGTCACGCCCATGGGCTGGCTGATGCGTGCGCCCACCTTCAAGGAGAAGGTGCGCTTGCATCCGGAGAACGTCAACTACGGTCTCTTGGGTTACCCGGTGCTGATGACCGCGGATATCATCCTCTACAAGGCCGATACCGTCCCGGTGGGTGAGGATCAGCTGCCACATCTGGAGCTAGCGCGGGAGATCGTGCGTCGCTTCCATAGCTTCTTTGGTGAGACCTTCCCCGAGCCCAAGGCCCGCCTGACTGAGATCCCGCGTGTGATGGGGCTGGATGGCGTCCAAAAGATGAGCAAGAGCTTGAATAACCATATCGAGCTGGCGCTCTCGCCCCAGGAGGTTCGTGAGAAGGTACGCACGGCCGTGACGGATCCAGCCCGGATGCGACGCAAGGATCCAGGGCACCCTGAGGTGTGCAACGTTTTCAGCCTGCACAGGTTCTTCAACGCGGCCCGGGTGCCGGAGATCGACAGCGCCTGCCGTACGGCCGGGATCGGCTGCGTGGACTGCAAGAACATGTTGGCAGATGGCATTAATGAGGCCTTTGCTGAATTCCGTGAGCGGCGTGCGGATCTGGCCGCGCGGCCTGATTACGTGCAGGACGTGCTTGCGGACGGCGCCAACCGCGCTCGCACCATCGCCGCGGCCACTATCGCCGAGGTCAAGGAGAAGATGGGGCTGCTGTAGCCTCTCGCTCTAGACTGAAGATCCCACTCGTCGCGCCGCCAACAGCAGTCCGGCCACGCTCTTGGAGTCGCAGATCTCGCCGTTGTCGATCAGCGCGAGAGCCTGATCGAAAGGCATGCGTACGAGCTCGATGGACTCGTCCTCGTCGCCGTCAAGAGAGCTGGGCGTCAGGTCCGTAGCCAGATAGAGGTACAGGTACTCGGTGCAGAATCCGGGGGCGCTGAAGAAGCCGCCGATGCGCTCGAAAGAGCGCGCCGCGAAGCCGGTTTCCTCTTGCATCTCACGCTCGGCGCACTTGTCTGGCTCCTCGCCTCGCTCCAGAGTGCCGGCCGGTATTTCCAACATGTAGCGCTCCAGAGGTTTGCGGTACTGGCGCACGAGCAGAACGTTCCGCTCCGCGTCCAGCACCACCAGCGCCACCGCCCCGCGGTGCTCGACGATTTCTCGCGTGCTGGTCTTCCCATCCGGTAGCTCCACCGTATCCACGCGCAGATTCAAGATGCGCCCATCGTAGATGCGACGGGACGCGATAGTACTCTCGGGCACTTTGGCACCCCCTGGAATCTTCGGTATCCGCCTGCGTCGTCGGCTCGTGGCTCAGTGTAGCGAGTGGGTGGGCTGCAGTCAAACCAGTACGCTACATCTCCCCGTCCAGTAGCGCCACCATCTCCTCCGGCAGCTCGGGAATCGGAAGCATATGGGCGGCCAGGGCTTGAGTCTGTAGCTGGATGGCCCAGCAGTTGGCCTCGTCATCGTCGATCAGCATGTGCAGGTCATGCTCGCGGACGATTTTCACCTTGTAATCCGGTATTGTTTCCGCCCAGTCCACAGGCCGCATCATCATCTCGTCGTAGCGGATGCCGCATCCGGCCAGGAAGAGCTCGGTCTCCGTGCGTCTGCTCTCGTCGCGACCGGTGACGATGTAAACGTGATTGCCGGTTTTCATGAGGGCGTCGATAAGCCGCTGGAAGTGCCTGGGCGCCTGGGTGATGGTGCCATCGATATCGATGCCGAACCGTAGGTTCTCTCGGCGGACTGGCTCTTTCATTTTCCGCATATGCTCGTCTTCGCGAATGTCCGGCATAGGATTCCCTCACTCTCTTGATGAATGGTTCAAGCGACCATGTTGACCAGCATCCCCACGAAGAGAGCAGCTAGATAGATCCCCGAGAGCTTGTAGTTCTGCCAGGCCACGGCCGCCGACGGCTGCGCCAGCAGGCGCAGGGCGCTCAGCAGGGCCACGAATCCGGCCGCGAGGGCGATGGTCAGGTAGGGCAGACCGAGCAGACCGGCATGATAGGGGAGCAGGGAGGTTAGAAAGGTGAGGGCCGTGTGAGCGAAGATCGCACAGGCCGTTCGCTGCCGTCCGAGAAGTACTGGGAGCATTGGTATTCCAGCCTGTCGGTACTCCTGCTGCAGTGCAATTGCAAGGCTCCAGAAATGCGAGGGCGTCCATAGGAAGATCATGGTTCCCACCAGGACGGGGGTGAGCGAGAGTTGGGGGCTCACGGCTAACCAGCCGGCAAGGGCCGCGCAACTGCCGGCGAACCCTCCGATGACCACGTTGAGGGGGCTGCTGCGTTTGAGCCAGCCCGTGTAGACCACGACGTAGAAGAATGCGCCCAGCGCGATGAAGACCAGGCTGGCGTGGCTAAGTCTGGAGGCGAAAGCCAGACCAAGGCCGATCAGGGCCAAGCCGAGCAGTAGAGCCGTGGCAGGGTTATGGACCTCACCGGATGGTATGGGACGCTGCCTGGTGCGCGGCATGATGGCGTCGACGTCGCGATCCAGGTAGTGGTTCAAACAGGCGGCGCCGGCCGAGGCCAGTCCGCCGGCCAGAGCCAACGCGACGATGATGCCGAGCGGAACCTGACCGTTCCCGGCGACGAAGGCTGTGACGAGGGCCACCGCCACCATTGGAACGACGATGCGCGCCTTCAACAGCCCCAGGTAGGTCCGCATCCCGGCCACGGCCACTCGCGGTCGCAAGACTGTCACGGAACGAGGCTCCGGTTCCATCGCGTACCTCGGGGTGGGGCTGGGAGCGGGGGTAAAAAGGGCCAAAGGTGAAAGGGGGATACGTTTCTCCCCTTTTCATCTTTTCCCCCTAGCCCCCAACCCCTAGCCCCCTAATGGCCCGTCGGGTTAGCGACCTCGGGACGGTCCAGATCGGAATCGGGTTTGACACGATGCGACGCCTTGCCACCGCGCATGATCTCGTTCACCTGGGCGGCATCGAGCACTTCTTCCTGCACCAGGGCGTCCGCAAGGCTGTTCAACGTGTCGCGGTGTGCCTCGATCAGGGTCGTCACCTCGGCGTACGCGTCATCGATAATGCGTTTGGTCGCATGGTCGATCTGAGAAGCGGTCGTCTCGCTGTATTCCCTGTGTTCAACCAGGTCTCGACCCAGGAAAACCTGGGCCTCGTCGGAGCCGAACGATAAGAGACCGATCTCCTGGCTCATGCCCCAGTGCGCGACCATATGCCTGGCTAGCTTGGTGGCCTGGCGGAGATCGTTTTCGGCTCCGGTCGTGATCTCGCCAAAAGCCATCTCCTCGGCGGCTCGGCCACCCAGCGCTATCTTGATGCGCGTCAGCAGGTATCCCATCGGGTAGTTGTGCTTCTCGTCGATGGGGAGTTGCTGCGTGGCACCCAGAGCTTGACCGTGTGGCACAATAGTCACCTTGTGGAGCGGATCCGAGTTCGGTAGCAGAGACGCCACCAGGGCATGTCCGCCCTCGTGGTACGCGACGACCTGGCGTTCGGCCGGGCCCAGCGCGCGCACTGTGGCCACGCCCAGCAGGATCTTATCGAGAGCCTCCTCGAAATCGGCCATGTTGACCGATGTCTTGTTCTTACGTCCCGCGAAGAGCGCCGCCTCGTTGGCCAGATTGGCCAGGTCCGCGCCGGAGAAGCCCGGCGTGCTGCGCGCGACCACGTCCAGATCGACGGAGGGATCCAGAGAGAGACCCTGGGTGTGAATGTGCAGGATAGCCTCGCGTCCCTTGCGGTCCGGACGCTCTACCGTGACGCGGCGGTCGAAACGGCCAGGGCGCAGTAGGGCCGGATCGAGAACATCGGGACGGTTGGTGGCCGCGACGACAATGACCTCCTCGTTGGGCTCGAAGCCGTCCATCTCGACCAGGAGTTGGTTCAAGGTCTGCTCACGCTCGTCATTGACTGTGCCCAGACCGGCGCCGCGCTGGCGTCCAACCGCGTCGATCTCATCGACGAAGACGATGGCCGGGGCGCTCTTCTTGGCCTGCGTGAAGAGGTCGCGGACGCGCGAGGCACCCACACCCACGAACATCTCCACGAACTCGGTGGCGCTGATGCTGAAGAAAGGCACCCCGGCCTCTCCCGCCACCGCCCGCGCCAGCAGTGTCTTGCCGGTGCCGGGTGGTCCCACCAGGAGCACGCCCTTCGGTATGCGGGCGCCGATCTTGTGGAAACGCTTGGGATCGCGGAGGAAATCAACCACCTCCACGAGCTCCCGCTTGGCTTCATCGACACCAGCCACGTCGCTGAAGGTGATTCGAGGCGCGCCTTCCGCGTACTTGCGGGCCCTGCTTTGACCGAAGCCCAGGACCGTCTTCTGACCTGACTGCGATTGACGGAACATCAGGACCATCAACCCGATGAAGAACAGGAAGGGCAACAGGTTGACTAGCAGATCGGAGACCCATGATCCACCGTCTCCCTTGGCCGTGACTACCACGCCCTGCTGCGACAGGAGCGGCATCAGCGTATCGTCCTGGACAGGAGGAAGCTGGGTGATGAAATCCTTGGAGCTGACCTGGTTGGACCCCTGCGGCGGCCAGGTGACGGATTCCTTGAGACTGCCAGTCACGGACTGCCCCGTCATCGTGACATCGACCACGTTGCCGGCCGAGACTTGATCCCTAAAAGTACTGTACGGGATGTCGACCCGCTGTGCTCCGCGTGGGTACACGTAAAAAATGACGTTGAAGACCAACGCCAGGATCAGAAGCGCGAGCCAGATAAACGTTCCTCGTTTGAACATGGGTTCCTCTACTATTGATAAGCCCGGCTGCTGCCAGACTCCGCGTGCGACGCCTGAGACAAACGGCTTTCAGCCAGGTACGCTAGGGCGTTCCTCTGAATCATAGCATATGGACCGCCTGGTTTTGCAACCGTCGGCTTCGGGTTCATCGCCGGATGGTCTTGCTGCGTCGATTATCGTGCCAGATTTTGACCCCGTGCAGGCCAGGCTTCGAATCATCCATACGATCAATCATCTATTCTGTCGCACGATGCGTGCCAGGCTCACGGACTAGACATAAGATGGCATGCCTCGTAACTGTGGGGCAGCCGACGCTCTCAACTGGCATAGATGTTGCGTCCCTGTGGATTGGACGTGTCAGGCCAGGTGGCAGACCAACGTGCTGGTGCTTGTCCTGACAATGATGTATCCTTCGCAAAGGAGGATTGGTGCTCATGGAGAGCGATAGAGATCGAGCCACTAGGCTCGCACGAGAGCTTTTCGAGCGAAGACTGCGCGAGGGCGTGGACATGAGCAACGGCCCATGTCTGTCCGAAGAGATCATCCCGGACTGGTGCGTGGACGTGGCCCATGACCCGCGTCTGCCGGTCGATGACCTCCCGCAGAACCAGTGCCGGTCGTTTCGGTCTGGGCGGGTGCATCACTTCGTCGAGCTAGATACAGATGGAAACATCATCCGAGCGCGCTAGAGGGAGAGGGAATACGGCGTCTACGACGCATCGGACCTGCGCGGGGGGTTCCAACATGGCGAGGAAGATCCTTCGCCTGCTGGCGATTGTCCTGCTGATGGCCGGCGCTTCGTTGGCGTTGGGTCGTCCCGCTCCAGTCCTGGCAGATGGCCCCTGGCTGGGCTATACGTCAAGTAGTCTGAACGTCCGCGCTGCTCCCACCACGGCCTCCGCCGTCGTGCGCATGCTGGACGAGGGAGAAAGCGTGGCGGTCTCCGAGTGGGTGGACGGGGACGTGGTCCTGGAGGACAACGGCACTTGGGGCATGATCGGTCCCGGGCAATACGTATACTCGGCCATGCTGCGCAAGAATACGGACGTTGGTCCTCCTCCTCCGCCCGCCTGGGCTCATCAGGGACGCGACTGGATCGACGTCAATGTCACCCAGCAGACGATCGCGGCGTATGCCGGAGATCAACTGCTGTTCTGGGCTGTCGTCTCGACGGGTCGCCCCAGATACCCTTCGCCGATAGGGACGTTTCAGATCCTACGGCGAGTGGAGAACGAGACGATGACCAACGCTAACCTATCGTTCATCACCGACAACTACGTTGTCCCGAACGTGCGGTTCACGCAGTACTTCAACACGTTCGGAGCGGCCCTGCACGCAAACTACTGGAAAACCGAGAACAGCCCCTGGGGCGTCCCAACGAGCCATGGCTGCGTCGGCATGAAAGATGCCGACGCGGAATGGTTCTGGGTGTGGGCCAAAGTCGGCACGCCGGTGGTATTACACTACTAGACGAAGAGGGGGGCTATATGCCCCCCTCCCCTTTTCGTGCTTTTTCGTGTCCTCTTTCGTGTGCTTCGTGCTCCAAACGTGCTTCGCGATCCAAACACCTTCTCAGCACGATCCCCTTACACCGCCACTCGAACGGCTGCATCTGCAACTCGAATTGCTGCGCTAGAGCGGTCGCCAGCAAATCGGCCACGGCGGAAATAGAAACGGCATGCCCCAGCAACCGCTCCAGCGAAGTAACACCGCGTCCGTGCAGTCCACAGGGGACGATGCGCTCGAAGTAAGAAAGGTCGGTGGAGACGTTCAACGCCAGTCCGTGGCTGCTGACCCAGCGAGAGACGTGTACCCCGATGGCCGCGATCTTCTCGTTGCCAACCCAGACGCCTGTCTCGCCGGAAGAGCGCCCCGCGCTAACGCCAAAATCGGCCAGGGTCTGGATGACGGCTTCCTCCAGTCCGCGCACGAACGTCAGGATGTCGCTGCCCAGCCGACGCAGATTGAGGATGGGATAAGCCACCAGTTGACCGGGGCCGTGGAAGGTGACGTCGCCGCCGCGGTCCACCCGGTAGAAGACGGCTCCCAGACGCTCCAGCTCCTCCGGCAGCCGCAGCAGGTGCTTCTCTTTGCCCAGGCGCCCGGTGGTGTAAGTCGGCGGGTGCTCTACTAGCAACAATGCTGCAGAAAGATCTCCCGCCTGGCATGCACGCACCAGCAGACGCTGAAGCTCCCAGGCCGCCAGGTAGTCCACCCGGCCGAGGTGCAACTGCAGACAAGGCGCTACACGATCAGGGGGAAAAGGAGAGGATTCATTCGGTCTCGCTTGATCGGTATCCGGTCGATCCGTGACGGGCGATGGATGCGAAAACCTATCCTCGTATCCCCCCCTTTTCATCTTTTCCCCCCTTCCCGATCACGTACCCGTTCTCCCGCCCGCGCAGCGTGGTACGACGAGCGCACCAAGGGGCCCGACTCCACGAGCAGGAAGCCGAGTTGCTCGCCCTTCTCCCGCAGTTGGCTGAACTCCTCAGGCGTATAGTAGCGCTGGATGGGCAGGTGGTCACGCGAGGGTGACAGGTACTGACCGAGGGTCAGGATATCACATTGAGCCGCGCGCAGGTCGACCATGGTTTCCAGCAGCTCGTCCCATTGCTCGCCCAGACCGACCATTAGACCGGATTTCGTGAGCGTGGTCGGCCGCAGTTCCTTGGCCCGACGCAGCACCGCAAGGGAACGCTCGTAGATGGCCTGGGGGCGTGCCGCTCGGTAGAGGCGGGGGACAGTTTCAACATTATGGTTCAGTATGTCCGGAGCGGACTCCAACACCGTGCGCAGGGCGGCCTCAGAGCCCTGCAAATCAGGGATCAGCAACTCGATGCTGCAGGCTGGGGCACGTAGGCGAATTTCCTCGACGGTTGCGGCGAAGATAGCGGCGCCCCCGTCCGGCAAATCGTCTCGCGTGACGGAGGTGATCACCACGTGCCGTAGTCCGAGCTCTGACACCGCGTTGGCCACACGACCGGGCTCTTCAGGATCGGTCAGCGTTGGGCGTCCCGGTGTCACCGCGCAGAAGTGGCAGTTGCGGGTACAGACGTCTCCTAGGATCAGGAAGGTGGCGGTCCGCTGCTCGAAGCATTCGCCGATGTTGGGGCAATGGGCCTCCTCGCAGACCGTGTGCAGGCTCATCCGTTTCAGCAGATGGCGCACCTCGGTGTAGTTTGCGCCGGCGGGGAGCCGCACCTTCAGCCAATCCGGGCGCCGGGTCGATTGCTGATTGTGGTTTGCGGGCTGCGTGTCTTCGTGCATAGGATGCCAAGATACCCTTTGGTTATGTTTTGGAGGTGAGCGGTCCGTGCTCGCCTGCTCGGACCGATCAGTCGGATCGGACTGATCGGTCCGAGCGGTCCGAGAAAGCGTCTTTCGCGCGTCAGGTCACGACCGACACAGCACGCTAGTGTTCGACCACACTGGTTTTGTCATTCTGAGGCGCGCACCCTTCGGCTCGGCTCAGGGCAGGCGCCGAAGAATCCGCGCCCTGGGGATACGGATTCTTCGCGCTGCGGCGCTCAG
>SCTZ01000227.1 GCA_004297765.1 Chloroflexota bacterium
GAGCGCCGCAGCGCGAAGAATCCGTATCCCCAGGGCGCGGATTCTTCGGCGCCTGCCCTGAGCCGAGCCGAAGGGTGCGCGCCTCAGAATGACAAAACCAGTGTGGTCGAACACTAGCCTTCGGATTCGGACCGCTCTCGGAATGCCTTGGTCGGAAGCGTAAAGCAGAACCGGCTACCTTTGCCTGGTGCGCTTTCGACCCAGATCCTTCCGCCGTGAGCCTCGACGAGGTGCTTGGATACGGCCAACCCCAGGCCGCTTCCGCCGATCCTGCGCTTGGGCCCACGATCTACTTGGTAGAAACGATCGAACACCCGATGCTGTTCTTCCCTGGGGATTCCTATCCCGGTGTCGGTTACCGCAAGCACTACCTCCCCACGCCTGCGATGGCCCGAGATGGTGACAGTCCCGGAGGGCTGAGTGAACTTGATGCCATTATCGAGCAGATTGTTGAGGACTTGATGGAGTCTCTTCACGTCTGCCCACACCCATCCAATGGAGTGATGAACGCGGTTGACCAATTGGACCTGCGTCTCGGCGACCAGTGGCTCGAACTGTCTGACCTGCCGGGACACGGTGGCAGACAAGTTGACCCGCTGACAATTCAACTGCAACTCCCCGCGCGTGTAGCGGGAAATATCCAGCAGGTCATTGACCAGGTTGGAAACCTGACTGGCCCCTAGCTTCACCAGTCCCAGAAACTCCCGCTGTAGGGAACTGAGCTCGCCGGCCCGCCCCTGCAGAACGATGTCGGTGAACCCCATGACGGATGACAGAGGAGTTTGAAGCTCGTGAGCAACCGTCGACAGGAATTGGAGGAGATCGTTCACATCCGCTGAATCTTGCGACGATTTCACCAGTCGCGAGTTTTCGACTGCGAGCACTACTTGGTCGGCCAGCAGACCCAATAGTTCCTTTTCCTTCTTGCCGAAGACCCGCAGCCACCGGGAATCCCGAACGCCGATGGTTCCGATCATCGCGCCCCTGGAGACCAAAGGAAGGCATAGACCGGAGGACATCTCAAGTGGAGTCGGCGACTCGTCCAGGCGTGACACCACTCCCACCAGGTCTATCATCTCGCCGCCGGCGCAGACCACCTCCGAGGTAGTACAGTTGGCATCGAAGAGTTCCACGCCACAACCAGACGCGGGCAGCAGCGTCATTGCACTACGTACGATCGGCTGCAGCAGCCAGACGTCCTCCGGCTCCAACTGGTCAACGTCGAGCCGGGATGTCATCGCACTGCGCACGATGGGCTGCGGCGCCGCCTCGGTCGGACAGAAAAAGCGGCTCGACGACTCCAAAGTGGAAACAAGCGCCTCACCAGCGATTCCGTATGGAATGAATGATGTCTGGACAGGCTGATCCATCATATCGAACACGTCTATCTCAACCTCCTGGCCATCGGCCGCTAGCGAGCAATCATGAGGCTAATGGGAGTATAGCGAGCCTACGCTCATGGATAGCGTAGCGCTTATCGATACCCTCCTTGGACCTGCATGCCTACCAAAGCCTGATGGCCATCGATGCCACGACCGGCCTACTGAATGCTACTTGGACACCGTTCCGATGAATCTATAGCCGCTCCCACGCACTGACTCGATGAACTTCGGGTTGCTGGGATTCTCTTCGATCTTCTTTCGTAGCCTGCGGATGTAGACGTCGATAACCTGGCTGTCGCCATTGGCCATGCCATAGCCCCAAATGGTGTCCAGCAGCACATCTCGCGACACGACGTGGCCGGCATTGATCATCAGGCAGCGGAGCAACTTCATCTCTGTGGGCGTGAGACTGACCAGGTGCCCGCCCTTATCGTTGTTGAACACCAGTTTCAGGTCGCCGGCATGCAACTCCATGTTGCCTACCCTGAGATGGGTCAAGTGGGGAGACTCCCGGAAATGCTGGTGGCGCCGCATGAGTGCCTTGACCCGCACCACCAACTCAGCCGGCTCAAATGGCTTGACCAGATAATCATCCGCTCCTAGCTGGAGTCCGGATACCCGATCACCAAGCTCGCTCTTGGCGGTCAGGAAGAGGATCATAGCGTCGGAATCGGCGCTCCGAAGCCGCTTGCACAATTCGAAGCCGTCCATGTTAGGCATCATGACGTCGAGGATGAAGAGATCGGGATGGTGATTCTCCAGGAGAGCGAAAGCCGCATGGCTGCTGTCGACAGTGGTAACCTGGTACCCCTCCTCCGTGAGGAGAAACCTGACCAGCTTGCAGATCAAGGGGTCATCGTCTACGACCAGAACGTGCAAGCATACACCTCCTTCCTATCCGGTCGCCAACGGCCACACCCTGGCCGTGCTGGCACAAGGTCAGCACTCCGGCCAAACCATATGCGGCCCGTTAGCAGCTTGAACCTGCCGGAGTTGCTACCCATCGCAGCAAGTAGCAGACTCCGAGCTCTCGAATGAGGTGACAGCGCCGGCCAGTAACGGACAAAGAACGCGTAGACGCCTTGCGGCGGAACGAAAAACGCTCTCAGAACGACTACGTGGACCTACGGCGACCCGTACCGAGGTCGAGTCGACCGAAGGGTACTGCCCTAGTCCATCTGACTTGGACGCCAGTGGCGGCGGCCATTCTGTGGCCCCTACAGTCGATTGTTATCAGCGACTGCCCGCAGCCCAGGGTAACGTGGCTTCAGTCTCTAATGTTGGCTCCATGCCAACGCCAGGAGCCAACATCCTTGTTTGTCTTGATCCGGGCTAGCGGGGGTATAAGTCTGCATTCGGACAGAGTAGAGTTGATAACAACCTTGCGGCCCGAATGCTGTCTGTCAGTCTCTCTTTAAGTCTAGGATAACTTTGGCCACTTGTCAACCAAGCGGACGAAGGGCAACGCGTAATACCAGATTCCGCTGATCGCTCAGGCCAACAACGTAGGAGCGAATGGCGCTCCCCATCGCGGACCCCGTCCAACGCAGCGGTGATTGACTGGATGGCGAGACCTGGCTACGGAACGGGCACGGACAGAGGGATCACCAGCCCGGTGACCGAGTGGGCGGGGAAAGAGTAGGTAAAGGAGTTGCCAATGCCCCGAATCGATTCAGAAACACTGACCTCTCCAGCCTGCGCTTGAGGGGAGAGCCCCGTGAGGGTGACTATTTGAGCCTGCCCGCTTACCCTCACGCCCTGCAGGTTCACCTCGGTCTGCTGATCGTACATCAGGTGTTTGTTGATAACCACGAGATACAGGGTTTTCCGATCGGACGATAGGGAGGGTAGAACGGTCAGTGTCGGGTAGCTGAAGGATCCTGACTTCCCACCATCTGCGGTCGCCACCCTGCTGCGTGAGACGTCGCTCGCAACGACCTCCGCACCCAGATGTCGAGCCACCAACTGTGTCGCCAGATAGGTAGGCATAGCCCTTTCCACGTCCCCTTGCTCAAAGTAGCTGTAGCCAGAGCCATTCCCCGCAGGCGCTGAGATCGCGAAGTAGAAGGCCGAGCTTACTCCTTTGCTCGCAAGCACCCTCAAGGTGTCGGCGACGAACAGCCCATTCACTAGCTGATGAGTCTGGTCGGTGGTTCCGCCGTATCGATTGTTGTACTCCACGTCGGAAATCGCCAACTTCTTGTCTGTCTGTTCCTCGCGCAATAGAAGGGTCCGGAGCATATCCAACTTATCTGCAAGCGTCTCGGGGCGCCCCAGGAGATCCGCGTCGGTTTCCCCGTGCACGGGACTCGCTGGATAAAAACGTAATGCCAATCCATCCACGGCATCTCCTAGTCCCCCAGCAATGGCCTTGACGCTGTCCTCTGGCCCACCCCAGTAGGTCAGATCCCAGTTGTTGAACGGGGTGGAGATTTCTATGGGGATCGTGCTGGCGCTTCGCATCTCTCGTACAAACTGTGCCGCTCTGGCCGCAAAGAACTGCGGGTTCGAGGATGGCTTGCCGAACCATTCGGGGTCGCCCCCGTGCTGGGCCTGAGGGTTGGCGAAGTCGAAGGCCCTATTTGCCAGATTGCCGGTCACCCATTGACCGTACTGCTCGAACCCCAGGATCCAGTGTCGCACGTTGTAAGGTTCCTCCCTTCCCCGCTGGATCCTCATCTGCACAAACTGATTGTTGGGATCGGTTCCATTCACGTAGGCCACCAATCCACCTGCCTCTCGTGCTGTCCTGGACCCAAAGTTCACGCCCAAATAAGGCTCGCCTCCCACCAGCCCCACGTAGTCCAGGAACTCGTCGACACTAGTGTCCCATCGCTTCGGATCGAAGGCCGCCTGCCAATCATACCCGTCTTTGCCCCATTGACCATCGGTGAGTGTTTGTCCAAAGCGCACCGCGAACTTGCGACCGTTGGATGGAGACAGGTCACGTACGCGCGCAATAGTGCGGCCCAGGTAGTTGCCATGCCAGTTCGGATGGACAGGATCATCCGCACTCCAAAAGTTCTCGTTGATCACCGCACCCACAATGTCCCCGATGGGCGTGACCTGCTGGCGTGCATCCACTACCATGCGTGCCGCCGCCCCAACAGCAGGTCCTCCCGGACTGAAAGCCCTTCCCAGGACCACGCCAGCCACCAGCATGACGCAGACGGCCAGCACCAACAGTGATAATCCTCTAGTCAATGGACCAACTCCGATTCAGGCTTGGCCGCTACAGGATGAGTCCTGTTCTGCGGCAGGCTCGCTACTTCTTGTTGCAACATTAGGTCACAATACCAAAGATACGATTCCCGCAAACCGGATCGCAGGTTGTGGCGCGGCTTCCAGCCCAAACGCTCGCGCGCCTTCCGACTAGACAGATACTGGGCGTCGATTTCTCCGGCCGGTTTGCCTCGCCCGATCACCTGGGGCTGGATGCCCGATCGACCGGAGACAGCGATTATCTCGTTCACCAGCTCCAGCACGCTAACCGGCTTCTCTGTCCCAAAGTTGAACGCTTCGCCAGCCACTCCCTCCCGGTCCAGTTGTTCGGCCAGGCATAGATACGCCTCGGCTGTATCCAGCACATACATATAGTCCCGCACCGGTGTGCCATCGCTGCGGATCACCGGAGCTCGTCCCTGAATTAACGCGCGGATGGTATCGGGTACGATCCGAGAGTAGTTGAGATCTCCACCCCCATAGATGTTGGCGCACCGCGTCACAGCGACTGGCAAGCCGTAGGTCCGGAAGTAGCTGCGCGCCAGCATGTCGGTGGCCGCCTTGGAGACATCATAGGGGTAGGCTGCTTTGAGTTCGAGCTCCTCATCGTATGGCAGGCGGGAATGCTCCCCGTAGGCCTTGTCACTGGAGGCGACAACGACCCTGCTAACAGTCTTAGTTACACGGCATGCCTCTAACAGGTTCCAGCTCCCACGAATGTTGGACTCGAAGGTGGACAAAGGCGAGCGGTTTGCCACCCCCACTATGGCCTGAGCCGCCAGATGAAAGCAGACCTCTACCCCGTACTCATTTAGGGCCCTTTCGACGACTGAATAATCGGTGAGGCTGCCGGTGACGGTGTCCACCCTGCCAAGCAGACCCTGCAGCGACAATCCGCCGCGGGCCGGTAGGTCCCGCACCAGGGCAACCACCCGCGCCCCACGCTCCACGAGGACTCGAGCCACCCAGGAACCCACGAAACCGTTGGCTCCTGTGACTAGGACGCTACGATCGCGCCAATACTCGTTCTTCAATGCCATCTCCATATCGCACTCCGTCACACTGTATCCCGTCAATCGCTGCTGCTCACGATGTGGTCAGCAAGGACGAAAAGCGTCTTGCTGCTTTCTCGGCATCGGCGATTACCGGACACTGGTAGTCGCCGTCTCAGGGTAGGTAGTAGGCCCAGTAGCCACCCCGCCCCACGTAGCGGCGGTTGGGCGCGTCCATTCGTACCAGCCCAAAACCCTCCCCCACCCGCTGTCGGCTGGCATCGCTCAGAATCAGCACCAGCGGTCTGCGCGCACCTGAGAGCTCCTTTCTTAGGTTATCGGGACGCATCCACACCGTCCGATGAGGCACCTGGTCCACATCGAATAAGGCGTCGAAGGCTCGCAGTGCTCGGCCGCCTGGCGCCGTATAGACCCAGTCGAGTTGCTCGTCCAGCAGCACCTCATGTATCACGCCAGCCTGGTAACGAACCCGAATTTCGGACTCGATGGTAAGAATGGTGGGGCTCGTGGCGCCGAGCGCCAGGTAGAACTCGTTGTAGATGAACAGGTTGACAGCAGGAACGGCTACCAGCAGGAGACACAGAGGCCATAGCGCAAGGGCCGCAGTTCGTGCCCTCTGCCCGAGGATATCCAGAATACGCGCCAGCGGCAGCGCCATCAGCAGATACAGCAACGGTAACAGATATCCCAGATAGCGCACACCAAACGGGAAGCCATATTCCTTGTTGAGGTACGGCATCATCAGGACTGTAACACCGATCGCCATCAGCGGAAGTAACTGGCGGCGCCAGATACCGTAGACTATGCCTATCAGCAAAAGAGCCACATACGGCAGATTGATCAGCAGACTCGCCTGATCGATCACTGAGGGTCCGCCGCCAAAAGAACTGCTCACCATCCGAACAACCGCCGCGGCCAAGGCCTGCAGGTTTATCAGGTAGGAGTCCAGCGTGGGACCGACCACGTAGCCGTACTCCTTCTCCCGAGCCGCCGTCTCAAACGCTCCGGGGTTGAGCACGTTGTAGGCGATGACATTGCCGTAGGCCAGGATCGCGGCTATGATTGCCAGGTAGGGCCACGGCGTGCGAAGCAAAGAGCTACGCCTCAACAGCGGCGAAACGTACACGAGCAGCGCCGGAGCCAGGAAGGTGACGCTGAAATGTGTTTGCAGAGCTAATCCGTAGAGCGCACCGGCCGCGACCAGCAATGGCCCGCTGCGTCGGATGCGCGCTTCCACCAGCACAAGCATCGTGGCCGTAGTAAAGAATGGCGTGGTGCAATTCGACCAGGCTATGTGTCCGTTCCAAATATGAACCGCCGAGGTCGCCATCAACCCCGTTGTTATCAGAGCCGCCGTGGTCCCGGCCAGCCTCTTGGCCAGAAAGTAGGACAATACGACGGTTAGAGCGCCCAGCACCGTGACGACCAAACGGGGCACAACGGGATTGTGTCCCAGAACCAGAAAGCCACCGGCGATGAGATAATTGAATAGGGAGCCGATGTATGGTTCTGCATCGACCAACGGCCACTGTCCGTGGAGGGCGGCTAGCCCGACCTTGACGTCGATTCCTTCGTCGGTGAAGCCCGGCGCCTCCATGAGGTACGGCAGCCGCAAGGCAATAGCCATGGCGAAGATCAGAAGGGGAATTGTCAGGCGCGATGTAGCCACCAGCCACCAGAAGCGTTCAGCTAGGGCGCTTTCCTGCAATCGCACTGCAGTGCGATTGCAGGGTCCCACCTCCGCTCGCATCGGCCCTACTGCCAAACCGCACCCTCCCATACTCTTGACGTGGACTGGTATTGCAACGAGTTGGTCCCCTATCCCAATGCGTCTGGCGCGCATTAGGCGGAACAAGTCTCGGAGTCAATATGCACAGTGTAAATGAGGCGGGTGAATTCTCCCTTAACACCAATTGGTGAGGTCGTGAAAAGTTGGTCATCTTGCGGAGGTCAGACCGAGGGGAGGCAGAGAATCTCCTCACACTAATCCAGATAGCCATTGGGGTGAGCCTGCCGCCAATTCCAGTTCGACGAGACCATCGTTTCTATATCGCTGTGGCGCGGTTCCCATCCGAGCACACGCCGAACCCTTGTGCTGTCCGCATAGACGCAGGCCGGATCACCCTCGCGACGAGGCGATTGGACGATATTAAGGCTGGCACCCGTCACGCGCTGGACGACATCGAGAATCTGCCGGTTTGAGTAGCCACGCCCAATTCCAAGGTTGAAGATGTCGCTCCGAGACTCCGTAGTCAAATACTCGAGAGCGCGGACGTGCGCTGTTGCCAGATCTTGAACGTGCACATAGTCCCGGATACAGGTGCCATCGGGGGTATCATAGTCCGTCCCGTTGAGGGTAAACTGGGGTCGCTTGTCCATCGCAACTTCCAGTGCGACCGGGATGATGCGTATGGCGGGGCGGATATCTTCACCGATCGATCCGTCCACTGCGGTTCCAGCCGCGTTGAAGTAGCGCAAGCTAATGAACTTCAGACCGTGCGCGTAGTCATACCAGCGCAACATTCGTTCGACGATCAGTTTCGACTCGCCGTAGGGACTCTCAGGGCAGGCAGGCGTATCCTCGGTGACCGGCAGGCGATTGGGTTGTCCGTAGACTGCACAACTTGAGGAGAAGATGAATCGTGTGACGCCAGCTCCGACGAGTGCGTCAAGCAAGGCTTGCGTGGCGACCACGTTGTTTGCGAAATACTTCCCGGGGTTCTCCATCGATTCGCCCACTGCGGCAAAGGCCGCGAAGTGAATCACCGCGTCGATCCGATAGTCACGAGCCACAGCGGCAATGGTTTGGCGGTCGGACACGTCGGCTACCATCAGATCACAGCGAACCGCTGATCGGTGTCCAGAGACAAGGTTATCGACGACCACCACGCGATATCCACGTCGCTGCAGTTCCTGGACGGTATGAGAGCCGATGTAGCCGGCTCCGCCTGCGACCAGAACGTTCATGATTCGTGTCCTCTCCCTCAGCCGCCATGCTATCCCCCGCCTCTCAGGGCGCAATGAATTGCGCCCCTACGCGCGGGCTGTAGCTGGACGCAATTCATTGCGCCCAGCGGCCTCCCGCTTTCAACTCATGCCGCCTCAGCCACCTCAGCCCGTGGACTCCCCCTCACCTGTCATGGTATCCTCCACCCTACGTTGTTGGATAGGCTAAGAGCCCGGTGTGGTGAAGCTCCAGAGCACTGACCAGCCGCCGGTGCCCACTCCATTCTTGGCGTAGACTTTCCAGTAGTAGGTCTTTCCAGGTGTCAGGTTCGTCGGTGTAAAGCTGGACCCATCGGTCACATCCACGTCGGCTACTTTGACACCAAACCAGGAGTTCGCTCCTATCATCACGTGATAGCTGGTGGCCCCATCCACATCGCCCCAGTCCAGGGTCGGCGTCAGGCTGTCTGCCGTGGAGCCATTGCCCGGGCTGAGCAGGATCGGCGCCACTGGGTTGGAGGACGTCTTGAAGGTGTAAACCACCGACCAGCTACCCGTGCTCGCACTGTTGGTCGCCTGCACCTTCCACCAGTACTGCGTGCCTTTGGCTAGACTCTGCCAGCCTGGCACCGTGAAGGAAGGCTCTGTAGTGGTGCTGTTGATCAGCAGTGACGTGAACCCGGCGTTGCGCGACACCTGAATCCGGTAGCTGATCGCACCGCCCACGGCGTCCCAGCTAAACGAAGGCCTGAGAGAATCCACGATTGGCACGCTGCCTCCCACTAGCACGCCCGGCGCAATCAGCGTGGGAGCCGGCGGAGGCGGAGGCGGATCGGCGGTGGTGAAGCTGCTTACCGAAGACCAATCCCCGGACCCGATGTTGCTATAGGGCTGTACCTTCCAGTAGTAAACCGTACTGAACCTCAGCTTCTTCCAGGCCGCCATGGAGTACTGAGAAACGGATACAGTGCCACTATCTACCAGGCTGCGGAAGTCGCTGACGGTCGAGATCTGGATCCGGTAACCCTTGGCGTAAGGGCTGTCGGCCCAATCGAAGAGCGGAGACAAGCTGTCAATCGTCGATGCGTCGGCAGGCGAGAGCAAAACGGGCGCTGGCGGCGGAGGAGGTGGGGGCGTGGAAAAGCTGCGCACTGCAGAGTTCGTGGGTCCAACGTTGTTAGTAGCCTGGATCCTCCAATAGTACGGCGTCGAGTAGCTGAGAGCCACCGAAAGGGTGTGGCTGATGGCCGTCGTGTAGTCGTTGCTAACCAGCGTGCCAAAGCTCGAGTCGGTGGAGACCTGGACGCGATAGCCATTAGCCCGATCTGCGGCTCCCCACAGGAAAGTGGGCGTGGCCGTCCCAACCGTGGCTTTGTCCGCAGGATCCAGCAGGGTTGGCACCGCCGGTGGCTCTGTGGCAGGAGGTGGTGTGGCAGGCGTGTGGAAGCGTCGTACCGAGGACCATGGTCCGAAGCCACCACCGTTTTGTGCCCGTACTTGCCAGTAGTAGTCTGTGTTCAAAGGTAGATTGTTCGCAACGGTGAAGGTCGACGCCGCAACCGTCGCCGCGATGATACCCCAGGAGAACACGCTGGAAGGTGAGTATTTCACTTCGTAGGCGGTAGCACCGGCCACGTCGTCCCAATCCAGGTTCGGTTTGAGCGTGGCTATCGTGATTCCATCCTGAGGGGAGAGTAACGTCACCGATCCTGGCGGAGGGGGCACGGCGAAGCTCCAGCCGCTCGTCCATCCACTGTCGCCTAGTCCGTTGATCGACTTCACCCGCCAGTAGTAGGTAGCGTTGATCGACAAAGGCGAGGCCGGCGTGAATTCTGAGGCGCTCACATTGCTATCGATCACGGTCGTTCCAAAGGTCGGATCCGTCGAGACCTGGACTTGATAGCTCCCCGCGCCAGACGCATCGCTCCAATCCAGCTTCTGAAGCGGACTGGCCGCGATGCTTCCGTCGGTCGGCGATAGCAGGGCCGGCAGTCCTGGAGGCCCGGCCGGCATCCGGAAGCTGGCGATGGACGACCAGACGCTATCGCCAACCAGACCTGTCGCTCTGACCCGCCAGTAATAGAGGGTGTTCCACGTCAGATCGACGTCCATCGTGAAAGCAGAATCGATCAGGTTATCACGCGTACCCTCTGTCCATTGGAACGTCGCCGACTTCGACCACTCCAGCCTGTACTTTGTTGCGGCAGACACGTCAGACCAATTCAAAGTCGGTCTGGCGCTATCCGCTACCGCTCCATCGATAGGACTCAGCGGAGTCGGAGCAGCGGGCGGCGCGGGAGGCGCCGGGGTCCTGAATGTGCCCGAGATCGACCAGGCGCTCGTACCGGCCGCGTTGGTGGCGTTGGCACGCCAATAGTATAGCTTGCCGTAGCTGAGCGGTGAGGTCAGCGTGATTTCCGGCGTCGGCGAGGTGAGAACGATGGGTCCTGCAAACCAGGACGCCGTCGATATCTGCACTGTATAGCTTGTCGCAAAAGGCACGCTGTTCAACGTTAGCGTTGGCAACACACCATCCAGGGTCACACCGCCGATGGGTGAGACCAGCGTTGGCACCGTGGGCATAGGAGGCGTACGGAACACACGGGTATCTGACCAGTCTCCCGCTCCCGTCGCGTTCGTGCCCCGCACTCGCCAGTAATAGGCGGTGTCCTTGGCTAGCTTGCTCCAGCTCGGGCGCACGTACTCAGAGCCAGTCACTGCCACGTTTGTGACGCCATACGAGAAGTTGCTGGACGTGGACAACTGAATGACATATCCGCTCGAACTGGCCTCGTTCTCCCAATCCAGCGTTGGAGTTAGCGTGTCCACCACCACGCCATCGGCAGGCGTCAGCAATACGGGCGCTTGGGCTGCCGGCGCTGGAGGCGTCGTGAAGTTGCGCACCGCCGAGTCGGTGGCCCCGATGTTGTTGGTGGCCTGGATTTTCCAGTAGTACATCGTGGCGTAGCTGAGGGACACCGAGAGAGTATGGCTGATGGCCGTCGTGTAGTCGTTGGTTACCAAGGTACCGAAGCCGGCGTCCCTGGAAAGCTGAACGTAGTATCCGTCTGCTCTAGCGGCGGTTTCCCAGCTGAAGGTTGGTGAAAGTGTCGCGACGTTGGCTCCAGCTGCCGGTCCCACAAGATTCGGCGCCGCCGGTGGCTCAGTGACAGGAGGCGGTGTCACGGGCGTGTGGAACCGACGCACCGCCGACAACGGTCCGAAGCCACTATCATTTAGCGCCCTTAACTGCCAGTAGTAATCTACGTCCAAGGGCAAGCTAGGCGATATCGTGTAGGTTGATGTGGTGACGGTGGCCACTGTGACATCCGAAGAGAAGGTGCTGGAGCGCGAATACTGTACCTCAAAGGCAGTTGCGCCGGCCACGTCGTCCCAATCCAGGGTCGGCTCAAGTGTGGCTACCGTCGTCCCGTCGTCGGGCGAGATCAACGTCACTGCACCGGGCGGCGCGGGCACTGTAAACGAGAAGCCACTCGTCCATCCGCTGTCGCCCACCCCGTTGACAGCCTTCACCCGCCAGTAGTAAGTGCTTTCGATCGCCAGAGGCCAGGCTAGCGTGAGCTCCGAGCTGGCCACAGCGCTGTCGACCAGCGTTGTCGCGAAAGCCGCATCCGACGAGATCTGAGCTTGATAGCTTTCCGCGCCGACTACGTCACTCCAATCCAGTTTCTGGAGAGGACTGGCCGAGGTCATCCCATCGGCCGGCGATAGTAGAGTCGGCAGTCCCGGAGGTCCGGCTGGCATCCGGAAGCTGGCGATCGATGACCAGGCGCTATCGCCTCCTTCTCCGGTTGCCGTCACCCTCCAGTAATACTGAGTGTTCCACACCAGATCAACGTCCAGCGTGAAAGTGGAGTCGATCAGGTTATCGCGCGTGCCTTCCGTCCATTGGAACGTGGGCGACTTGGACCACACAATCCGATACTTGGTCACGCTGGGGACGTCAGACCAGTCCAGAGTCGGTCTAGCACTGCCTACAACCGTTCCATTGATGGGACTGAGTAGAGTTGGAGTATCCGGTGGTGGCGGAGGCAGCGGGGTCGTGAACGTCGAAGTACTGGACCAGCCGCTGGTTCCCGCTGCATTACTTGCATTGGCCCGCCAGTAGTACTGTTTGCCATAGACCAGCGGTGTGGTCAGTGCGACATCAGGCGTCGACGAGGTCAGCACAGTGGGCGCCGGAAGCCATGGCGCGGTCGACAGCTGCACCGTGTAGCTCGTCGCAAAGGGTACGCTGTTCAGAGTCAACGTCGGCGAGACGCCATCTACGGTCGCCCCATTAGAAGGGGCGATGGGGGTTGGCTCTGTGGGAACGGGAGGAGTGCGGAAAACCCACACGTCGGACCAACTCCCCGCTCCCGCCGCGTTGTTGCCGCGCACCCGCCAATAGTAGACGGTATCTTTGACCAGCTTGTTCCAGCTCGGTCGTACGTACTCGATGCTAGTGACTACCACATCGGCAGCCATGGACCCAGATGGGAAATCGCTGAACGTAGAGAGTTGGAGGCGATAGTTGTCCGCATGAGCATCAGCTTCCCATCTCAAGGTGGGAGTAAGCGTGTCCACCACTTCCCCGTAGCCCGGCGCCAGCAAGGTCAAGGCGGCTGGCGGCGGAAACTCCGGGGTGGTAAAGGACAGGGCTGAGCTCCATGGTCCGTCCAGGCTGGTTTCGTTGGCTGCTCGCACCCTCCAATAGTAGGTGATGCCGATGGCCAGATCGGACGCTGGCACGTACTGGGATACGCTCACAGTTGTGCTGATCGCAAGGCTGGTCAGGGCAGCATCGGTATAGAGCTGAATCGTATAGCTAGTGGCTCGATCCGAGTCGCTCCAATCGAAGTATGGTTTCAAGTTCGCGGTGGTGCTGCCGGTGGTCGGTGCTATCAACGTTGGAGCCGCGGGCGGCGGCAGAGGGGTTGTGAAGCTATATGTCGTCGACCAGGCGCTGGTGCCGCTGGTATTCGATGCATTGGCCCGCCAGTAGTAGGTGGTGCTGGCGGTCAGGTTGGAGGTCATCTCAAAGCTGGACGATCCCAAATCGGCCACATTAACGATCGGCCACGTGAGGTTAGGATTGGTCGCTACCTGGAAGCCATACGTAGTGGCGTTCGCCGAATCTATCCAATCGAAGGTAGGGCGGAAGCCGATGATCGAGCCACCGAGGGGCGAGCCAGGTGATTGCGGCGAGGGAGCCAGTGGAATAGGCGGTGGACCTTGCAGGCTCCAGACCACCGACCACAAACTCGTCCCGACGCTGTCAGTAAAGTTCACGCGCCAGTAATAGGTCGCAGAGTAGTCAATGGGGCTCGGGATTGTGAACCAGGTCCCGCTGGACGCCTCAACAGTGGAGTCCACAATCAGCGGCGCCTCAAAGCTCGCGGTTGAAGCCATCTGAACCTGGTAGCGCACTGCACCGGGAACAGAGGACCAGGACAAGGTTGGTGTCCGCGTGGTGACGGCACTGCCGTCGGCCGGAGAGAGCAGGTCGGGACCGGCCCCGGGACCCTTCAGTCGCCAGACCACGGACCAGAGGCTCGTCCCGACACTGTCGGCAAAGCTCACGCGCCAGTAGTAAGTAGCCCCCGGCTCGAGATCGCTAGGAATCGTATAGGCGCTCCGGCCAAACGCGTCGACCGAGACGTCTACCACCAAAGGTGCCGCGAAGCTCTGCGTCCTGGCAACCTGCACTCGGTAGCTCAGAGCGCCCGTCACGGCAGACCAGTAGAGGGTCGGTGTTTGGGTGGTTACGGTGCTGCCATCGGTCGGCGACAGCAGATCGGGACCGGGCGGTGGGGGTGCCTTCACATTCCAAACCGAGGACCACAGGCTGGTTCCAGTTCCATTTGTGAACCTCACCCGCCAGTAGTACGTGATGCTGTAGTCGAGAGGACTCGACAGCGCGTACGAGCCCCCGCCGGCCGCGTCGACCGAGACGTCGACTAGCGGCGTCGCAAAGCTTTCACTCGTTGCGACCTGAACCGTGTAGCTCAGGGCTCCCGTGACGGGAGACCAGGACAGCGTGGGTGTGCGGGTGCTAGCTGTGCTGCCAGTGGCCGGTGAAAGCAGATCCGGTCCGGGAGGCGGCGGCGCCGGCGTCTTGAAGCTTCGGATCTCAGACCACAAGCTCGTCCCGGTGCTGGCAGTGAAGTTCACACGCCAGTAGTAGGTAGTACTGTATTCGAGAGGGCTCGGGAGCGTGTACGAGCTCCCGACGGCGGCGTCCACCGAGGCGTTCACTGCAAGTGGTGCCGCGAAGCTCGCGTCGGAGGAGACCTGAACCGTGTAACTCAGGGCTGCCGAGGCGGCGACCCACGATAGGGTCGGCGTCCGAGTGGCAATCGTTTCGCCATTGGTTGGCGCAACGAGCTCGGGCCCCGGTGCAGGCGGGGTCTTGAAGCTCCAAATCGGACTGACCGCACTGATACCACCAATGGAGTAGGCGACCACCTGCCAGAAGTATGTCCTGTCATAGTCCATCGGCCAGACAGTGCTGTAGTTCGCAGGCGGGTAGGTATAGGTGGAGTCGATCGTCGTTGGGCCGGCCAGCACCCCTGTAATTCCCCATGGCGCTGAGCCAGTTCCGACCACGATTCTGTAGTTCTTGGTGTAAGTGGCATCAGCCCAGTCGAAAACCGGCAACAGACCACTGACTGTTGAGCCATTGGCAGGAACCAGTAGCACCGGCGTGGAAGGCTGTTGCCGAGGGGGAGTCGAAAAGGTCCAGTGCTCAGAGAAGGCGGAGCCAGCAGAGTTCTTCGCCTCAATCCACCACTCATAGGAAGAACTCTCTGCGGTGCCATCGCCTCCCCAGAAGGTGTCCAGCACCAAGCTAGTTGCGGCTAGGTCACCTGACGTTCGTTCAGGACTACCCGCCCTGACGTAATGCACCTTGTAGCTGGTTGCTCCTGCAACAGAATTCCAGGTAAGCAGGGGTCTCCAATTGTCGAGAACGCTGGCGTTGGCTGGAGACAGAAGACTCGGCGTCTCGGGAGGCTCAAGAGGCGTTGAGAAGCTACGGACCTCCGACCACCCGCTGGTACCCGCAGTGCTAGAAACATTCACTCGCCAATAATACGTTCGCCCGAGTGATAGCGCGCCGCCGGGCACCGTGTAGACCGAGGCGGTCGTGGTGCTACTTAGAACATCGCCCGAACTGAAGCTAGCGTCCCCAGCGATCTGTACTAGATAGCTGCGACTGGTGGGATCCCCTCCCGCCGCATAGTCGCTCCAATCCAGGGTGGGGGTCAAATTTGCGGTCGAGGTGCCGTTGGCTGGAGAGATCAAGGTCAACGGCGTCCAGAAGCGCCACGTGGCAGAGACTGGGCCCCAGGCGCCCACCGAATTCCGCGCCGTCACTCGCCAGTAGTAAAGAGAGTTGGAGCTCAAGGCCCATCCAGGAGTAAAGCTGAGGTCGCTGGTCTGTCCGGACCCCTTGCCCCAGAACTCAGGGTTCTGGGCGAAGTCCACCTGGTACAACGAGGCCCCGGTTGAGGCCTCCCAGCTCACGGTGGGAGGCAGGGTTGACACCGCACTCCCATCCGCCGGGGAACTCAGCAGTGGCGCGGGCGGAGCCGCCGACACCAAACCTGGGAGCAATTGCGGCACAAGAAGCATGAGAGCCACTGCCATGGCGAGAATTCGAGCCCGGTTCGTCACCATCATCCTCCAACTTACCTCCTGACTAACTGAGACCCGGTCATGATTTGGCAGGGCGAACACCGTTTGCCCTTGCCTTTTTGCCAACAGGGGTGGTCACCAGCATCTGCTGATACACCTCAACAGGTGATTTTAGGCTTTGCCCGTGAACTCCCCCTTAATAAGCTACGGTCAGGTCGTTAAAGCATTGTCATGAGCTCGATGGCCTGATCACGATGATGGGTCCTGCCATACAGCACCTTATACCGATTGTCCTTGATAGCATCCTGTTGTCCACCGTCCGCCCGCCGCTAAAGCGAGCGGGCTGAGGCAACGAAGCCCCTTCCATGGGGCTGGGCGCGGTACTCAGCCCGGATCGGCGGGCTTTGTTGACTCAGCCCGGCGGCTTCAGCCCTGGGCGATCGGCGGCGTTGCGTCGGCAAATCAGGATAGAGGCAAACACAATTGGTATTACCTTGTCCTGACAAGGGAGAACCCATCCACATAGACCTCGCCCGAGAGCATTTCCAGCTTGAGCTGAACCCTGAGCGTGGTCACGTCTAGTGTTGCAGTTACGCCTGCCGTGGCCGGAACCCAGCCATGCGTGGTGCCGCTCTGGACGCGCGCATTGGTAGTGGTGACCACATGGCCAGAAGAGGTTAGCGAAAGAATCTGCACGCTCGCCCTGAACCAGGCGGAGCTCGTGGGCACATTTATCCAGCCCGAGAAACTGTAACTTTCCCCGGGTCTGACCGATACATCCTGGTAGACGGCAAACGAATCTCGCTGGGTGGAACTTGCCAGCAGCGAAGATGATCCTTCGTAGTGCTGCCGATCGCTTCTTGCTATTTGTCCTGGATTAGCGCCTGAGGCGATCCAGTTGTCTGGTTCGCCATTGCCCTCAACATCCTCTTCGAACCCACTATTTGATAGAAGCCCGAGACCGGACAAGACTTCCGGGGTCGCAGTTGGCGTGAACGTCCACGTGGGCGTGGGGGTTCGCGTCGGAGTCGCAGTGGATGTCGGAGTAAAAGTGGATGTTGGTGTCAGGGTTGGAGTTGCAGTCGCCGCGTCCATCGGCGAACGCGCCAGCGCCAAAGTCATCCGTTGATTAACCGGAACGTACAGCGTGCCATCAGCATCCAGGCTGAGTTGGATCCCAGGGTAGGACGGGTCGTTTTGGGCCGAATTGTAGCGCCATAGTACCTGCTTGGTCTGGCTGCTGACGGCGTAAACGTAACCGTCTTTGCCATAGAAATAGAGGATGCCTTGAACATCCAGCAGGATGTTGCTCTTGACGCCACCACCCCAGCCGCCGGCCGGCAGATATTGCTGCTTCCATTTGAGCGTGCCGTTGGGGTTGAAAGCGTAGACAAAGCCGTCCTCAGCGCCGATGTAGACCGTGCCGTCGGATGCAATCGCGGGAGTGCGATCGAAGGCGCTCCTACCCAGGACTTGCTGCCACTTCTGTTTGCCGTCCAGCGTCACGGCCAGCAGGGCATCCGCGTTGACGAAGTACAGCGTGTTGCCATCGTTCGAGACGGCTGGGCCCACCACGTACTTCCCGCGGTTCTGGATCGGAAGCGACCACCTCTTCTGTCCGCTCGGCGTGAGCGACCACACAGCCTCGACCCAGCCGAAGTAGAGGTTGCCGGCGGTGTCGTAGACCACCGGAATACGGCGGCCGGTCCCGTACGCACCATAGCCCAGTCGGTAGCGCCATTTGAGCGTGCCGTCCCTCCGGTTCAAGGCGAAGAGATAGCCGTCCTCGGACACGAAGTGGATCGAGGAGCCATCAGGGCTAATGGAAACAGGCGTGTGCAGATGGTTGGCTCGGAAGGACCATAGCTCCTTCCCGTTGGGGTCCAGGGCATAGATGTAGTCGTTCTCCGACGTGATGTACAGCGTCCCATCCGCGGCGATCGTGGGCGGGAACTCTACCCAGGTCTCATGTCCAGTGTTTGGTGCGCTGAATAGCCATTTCATCTGCCCCGAGTTGGAGTCGATGGCATATATTCCTGCCATGCCAGCCGCCAGGTAGACGGTGTTGTTCGCCCCGATACCCGTCCCCCGATGATCGGTGCCCCAATGATCGTTGGCGCGGGTGAAGGTCCACTTGACGGACGGCAACTGCAGCGGACCGCGATACGGGCTACGGCCATCATGTCGGACGTTCTGACCATAGGTCGGCCAGGCCGTGCTGGCCAGGGGATTCGTGGCGGCCTGTGCCCCCCAGGTCAACACAACGGCGAACAGGCTAGCAACGACGAGGATAGCCACTCCCAGGACTAATCCCCGCGGAAAGAATATTGACTTAACGTTCATGGCGTTCCTACTCATACAGATTCTGCTAGAGCTTCCATGCCGCCAGCATAGTGCGTCGTTCCGCCAATCCGGTGGGCTAGGGACACTTCGGTTCACTTTGCGGCAGGAGCCAAGCCTCCCCTGAAGGCATGTGCAATGTGCCCCTGCATCGCGCCTCACGTACGGACACATGCAATCTGCCCTGGGGGAGGGGACATCACTTCGTCCGAGTCAATGAGAATCCATCCACCCAGACGTCAGCACGCAGGACTTGCAGTCTGAGTTGGACCCTGAGCGTCGCCGTGGTCAGCCGCACGGATACGCTCGCCTGGGATGGCACCCATCCAGACGTCGCAGCAGTTTGGTCGCGGGCAGTGATGGTGTTCAATACGCGGCCAGAGGTGTCAAGCTCAACCAGTTGCGCACTGGCTCTGAACCACCCCGAGGTCCTGGGCACGTTCATCCAACCCGAGAAGCTGTAGCTTTCCCCGGGATTGACCGGAATGTCCTGATAAACAACGTACGATTGCCACCCAAGTGAGCTAGCCAACATGGAGAAATCGCCCTCGTACGTCTGATCCCCGCTCCTCGAAACCAGGGTTGGATCTGGCCCCGAGACCTGCCAGTCATCTGGAACGCCATCCCCGTCAACATCGTTCTCGAATCCACCATTCGACAGCACCTGGACGCCCGCAGGAGACGACGGACTCGGGCTGGGGGTCCAGGTTGCCGTTGCGGTCGGCGTATGAGTTTCGACCGTGGTTGAAGTAGCGGTCGCCGAGGGCGTGGCGGTCACAGACGGAGTGGCAGTCGCTGACCACGTGGCGGTTGCTGACGGGGGGACAGTCGCTGGGATTGTGGCAGTCATTGTTGGCGTAGCCGTCCCCGGCGTACGGTCAGCTTGGGTCGCTGTTGCGGTTGCAGTTGCAGTAAGGGTTGCGGTCGAAGTAGCGGTTGAGGTGGCAGTGCTGCTGGAGACAGTTGCGGAC
>SCTZ01000228.1 GCA_004297765.1 Chloroflexota bacterium
CGCAAGCACTGATGGGGCGCGGCGAGATGGTGCGCTCTCTTCCGCTCTTCCTGTCTTCCTGGACGCGGTATCGCAGCCTGCCGAAGCTAGCTCGGGAGCCCCTCAGCCGGCGCTGGCAGGACGTGCGAACGCCTGGCGCGACCATCAAGGCCGCCTTCTACGCGGGCTGCATGATCGAATACGCTTACCCGGAGATCGGCGAGGCCGTAGCTGTAGCGCTGCGCAAGAGAGGCGTGGACGTCTCGCTGGCCTCGGCGCGCGGTTGCTGCGGCTACCCGGCCTTGAGCGCCGGCGACGAAGAATCGGCACGCCGGGCCGCTATCGATACGCTGCAGGCGCTGCAGAGGGTGGGCTCCGACTACGTGATCACGGCCTGTCCCACCTGCTCAAAAGCCCTGCGCGAGGAGTACCCGCGACTCTTTGCCTCCGACCCCCACTGGTGGGGCCTCGCGAACAGGATCGCTCAGCAGTCCTATGATTTCTCCGAGTTCCTGGTCCGCGTCCTGGAGGAGCCCTTGCCCGAGGACGCCGCGCCCGTCGCGGGGCGAGCGGGATATCACGATCCGTGTCATCTGCGACACGGCCTTGGCGTGGCCGACGAGCCGCGTCAGTTGGTGGCCGGCGCGGGCTACCAACTGGTGGAATTGGAGGGCTCGGATACCTGCTGCGGTTGTGCCGGGCTCTTCTCGGTCAAGTTTCCAGAGGTCTCGCAGGTCATGCTTCAGCGCAAGGTCGAGAGCATCGTGAGGGCCGGCGTGGACGTGGTGGCCACGGATTGTCCAGCCTGCATCATGCAGATCAGAGGTGGGCTGGACAAGCGCGGCAGCGCGGTAAAGGTGTTCCACACAGCCCAGATCCTCGCGGTCGAGGGAGCCGCTGTCCCAAGCACTGACCAGTCCGTGGAGAAGCCGCTGCCCCGGCGATCCCGGGTGAGGCGCGCGCCGACACGCTAGTGTCGAATCACAGGAAGATGGCTCAGGCGGGGGCGGATCTCCTTAGCGCATAGTGTGCGCCGGTTCGTGTGCGGCGGCCTTCCGCGCGGACCCCAGCCGAAAGATCACCAGGCTTAGCAGCGCTACGAAGGTGCCGATGAGATAGAGCGTCTGATAGCTCGTGGCTTGAACTACGAAACCCCACACGGCAGAGCCGCCCCCGATGCCCAGATCTATCGCCGATGAGAAGGTGCCCATGGCCGCTCCTCTTGACCCAGGATCCACATAATCTATGGCCAGAGCCTGAAGAGTCGGGGTCAGGACGGCAAAGGCGCCGCCATAGACCGCGGCCGCCATCAGAAACATCACCATGCCGTTGGTCTGGGACAGAAGCACCAGCCCCACGGCCGCCATTATGCAGCCCGGCGTGATCAACGCGGCACGCCCGCACTTATCCAGTAATCTGCCCGCGAAACCTCGCACAACCACGACCACGATTGCGTAGACCGTGAAGAACAGCCCCGGGTTGTCTATTCCTCGCTCAGCCGCGAACAGAGGCAAGAACGAGACGACAGAGCCGTAGGTCAGCGTCAGGAGAAACATGACGACTGAGGGAAACAGAACTTTGCGCTCGATGATTCGCAAGCGACCTGGCGATGAAGGGGCGTGCGGCTCTGCTCTCCAATGCTCTCGAATGCCGAGCGACAGGAAGAGACAGATCACAGCGGTCGCCACGCTAGCTGCGAAGACCACCGAGAAGCCGACAGCCTGCCATAGAAAGACGCTCACTGCCGGTCCGATGGCTATAGCCGCGTTGCCTGCCGCGCCCGAGAAGCCGATTGCCTCACCACGGCGCGTCGCGGGGGCAATCTCGGCGACCAGCACGTAGACAGCCGTCCCTGCCAGGGCCCAGCCGACACCATGCAAGATGCGAGCCACGAGCAGAGCCCAGAGGGCGTCGCTCAGAGTGTACAGCACGGGCGTCACGGCCATGAGGACCGCGCCAATCATCAGCATCCGCTTTGGACCCCAGCGGTCTGATCCCAGTCCGACGAAAGGCCGCACCATCAGGGCTGTGATGGTGAACGCGCCCATGATCAACCCGACGTCGGATTCTCGTCCCCCGAGTTGCGCAATATAGGGAGGTAACGTCGCTATTAGAAAGTAGGAGCTGAGGAAGGAAGCCATCGTAGCGAGACAGACCACAACGAAGTTCGTAGTAAGAAGGCGCTGGACAGTTGGCGCGCTCGACGCAGTCTTCACGCCGTCGGATCCGATACGACTATCTTGTCGCCGGTCAGTTCTCGACTCTTCCGCGCCACGATCATCACTTCGATCTCGTCCAGGTCGATGGGGCGCCGACCCCAGTTGCCGGCCGTTCCGCCCCAGATGTGCTCCACTTGAAAGCCTACTTGCTCGAAGAGCCGTACCAACTCGGGCGGCGTGTAGCGGCGCTCCTGGTAGGCGATGCTCTTCTTTCCTTCCGGGAGATCCCACTCCTCCTTGACGTGCTCCACCATGGTCACGGGATCGAACCGACCACTCTCGATGTCCACTTGCGTGTGATGGCGAATCCCGGCGTAGCCGTTCAAAGTGGTCATCACCAATCGACCTCCAATAGGCATGGCCGCGTTGATGTTGTGCAAGATGAGGCGATCGTGCTCCTCCGGGTCTTCGCCGTTGCCCACCAGTCCGAAAGCGCCCTCGCAAAGGCAGATCGTTGCGTCGAAACGCTCGTGGGGCTTGAACTGCGTAGCATCTGCCATCACCCACTCGACCGAAACCCCGGCCGCGGTTGCAGCCTTAGCTGCCTCCGCTAGCATACCTCCAGAGATGTCCACGCCCGTGACCCGATACCCTTGTCTGGCGAGCTCGATGGCATGGCGTCCGGTCCCACAGCCCACGTCCAGGATCCGACTGCCTACCGGCAGTCCAAGCTCCTCTAGCAAAAAGGCTGCCTCCGCTTCGGTGTTTTTTGTGAATGAGTTGTCCATGTAGTGTGGCGCATGGTCATCGAAGAATTCTCGCCACATATTCCTGTTGTCTGTCATGCGATGCTCCTTGCTGGGGCCAGGGCGACCTGCCCGTGAATAGCTCACGCCACCGGGCGCATTCCCCTGAACCGATGATAGCCGATTTGCGCTCAGATCGGAAGAGTCCCGAGAGCGCTATCGCTATAATGTGACTGCACGTTCGAGACAATCGAGCAGGCACGGGAGGTATGGCAGTGGAAGGCAAGCAGAAGGAAGTTGCGGCGGCCACGTTTGGCTCTGAGACGGAAGCCATGATGATGTCAGACGTGCTAAGAGACGAGGGCATCCCCTGCGTGCTGGTGCCGCTGGGCCTCGGCATGGCTGGCTGGGGTTCCACGGTGTGGCGGCCGTTCGAGCTTCGTGTGCGGGCCGGAGACCTCGATCGCGCCAAGCAGATTCTGGCTGAGATGGAGACGGCGGACGAGACCGTGGAGTGACTCATGGCTCGATCTCGACGAAGTCCAGGCGCAGGATATTCTCGGCCGTGAACTCCCCGACGGTCGAGAGCCGCTTCATGGTGCCCCGGTCGTAAATACCCACCGCCACGAAGTACTTGCCGGGCGCAACCCGATCGCTCACCTGAAGTGGATAGCGCGCTAGGAAGACGTCCCCCGCTCGCCATTCCCTGGTCGGGAACGACATGCTGGTGTCGTGCTGGGCCACCATGTTCCATTGGCTGTCCAGCAGGTGCGCGAACATCACATATTCAGCGATGGTGGGATCCTTCAGGACGCGCCAGACGGCGGTCGCTTCGAGCTTACCGCCCTGCTCCACGCGCGGATCCAGCCGATAGCCTAGCATCTCGATCTGATCTCCCAGATTGCGATTCGCTCGCGTGATGGCCGGGTCGTTCAGGACGTTGTTGATCGCCGTCTCGACCTGCTGCGGCGTGAGGCGATACGCGGCCAGTTTCTGCACGCCGTTGGGGAAGGTCGAACGCTCTTTCAGACCTTCTGTGGGTAGGTAGCTCTCTAGTCGTGCGGCGTTTGCTGAGTACGGAAACGCATAGAGGCTATCCTGCGTCCTTTGTGGCGTCAGCACCAGTGCGGAATTGCCGTCGAACCAGCGGACGCGCGGATAGATCTGGGGTGCGAGCTGCGTGACGATCGGGTGAGGATAGTAGTCGGAGCTGACGAAGATCTGGTCCTCCGGCCTGGCCTCCCGGGCGATAAAGCGGGCCGCATCGACCATATCCTCCATGCTCTCGTAAGCGTTGCCGAAGGTGTGAGCCCAGTCGGTGAAGTAGTCGCGATAGGTTGTGCCGCCCTCGATGGACAGGATGACGATCAGAACCGCGCCCATGGCCAGATGCGTTCCCGGCTGCCAGGCGCGTGGCGCCCGCGCGGCGATCAGGTCCCAGACCGCGACGAACCCCAGGGCCGGCAGCAGGAACACGCCTGGCGCCAGTCCCATCGAGCGCAGACCGTAGGCCTCAGTTCCCACCGATAAGAAGCTGGGGAAGAGCATGGCCACGAACCAGGCCAGGACCATGGCGGGGGCGGGCTTTCGCCGCACGGCACCCACGGCGGCCGCTAGCAGTCCGAGATAGAATAGGACGCCCGCTGCTCCGACGAAGAAGGGACGTCCGGCCAGGTTGAAGCGCCAGAGCGTGTCGCCCTGCACCGTGAACTTGCCCAGCAGCCGCAGGAAGTTCTGACCCATGGCCTGCAGGGGTTCCGAACCACTGTTGCCCGGCTGAAGAACCATCACCTGGTCGATGCGGGCCGAGAAGGTGCCCGGATGTGTGGCGAAATAGATTAGGAGCGGCGCGGACACCAGTCCGGCCACGACCAGAAAAGCGGTCAGGCCGATCCGCATGCGGACCGAGGGCCAGCGACGAGCCAGAATACACCAGAACGCGAAGACGACCAGCGTTCCTGGAAACAGGCGTGCTCCCAGGTAGGTGTAGATGCACCCTCCCAAGGCAACGCCCGCGGCAACGTAATACCAGACGGAGTTGCGGCGGCTGGCGCGCCAGAGCAGGAACATCGTGAGTCCCTCCAGCGGGGGCTGGGTGATGGAGCGATAGCCGTCCCGGCTCATGAGGATCTGCCAAAAGGAGAGGGCCTGGAGCGCGGCCGTGATGAGACCCATGCGGCGACCGAACATCTCGCGACCCAGCAGGTAGGCCACGCCGATAGTGCCCGTTCCGATCAGTGCCGAGGTCAACCGCAGGGGAAGTACGTCCTGATTCCCTCCCAGCAGCCACATCATGGCGGCCGAGAGGTAAATGTAGAGGGGCTCCTGACCCAGATAGGCCGGGAAGAAGATCGGGCGCTGGTCGCCCCGGAAGACTTCAGAGGCCATGATGCCCATCAGGGCCTCGTCGTGGTGCCAGCCGGCCGGGATCGTATCCAGCCACAGCAGTCGAAGCAGCGCCCCCAGAACGATGATGAACCCCAGCGCGGCGACCTCCGCGCGCGTGGAGATTCGCCAGGAGCTCGATCTCCCGGGAAGCGTGAGTAGTCCTCTCACGTTGGTGAACAACTCCTGCGTATCACTTTGTGGGCAACATGCGCTATGGACCCGACAAAGCTTCGGTCAGGTTTCGCTTGCCCCCGCGTAAGGTACCCCAAATCAGGCAAGACGTCAATAAGCTTGAGAAAGCGTCGGGGAACCCGGCGTACTGGAGCAGTTTGCATGATGGTTGAGCGATCCAGAGGGCTAGCGAGTCCACGGCACTGAAGTGGCCGCGTCAATCCTGCTCCATGGCCTCGGTGAAGGTTTGACGGCGTGACTTTAGTCCGCAGGTTGGGTGGACCGCTCAATCCCAAATGCGAACTGCTGTAGAGGGTGTCTGAGAAGCCATAGTGCCGATGTCCCCCGTCCCCGCCCCCGGGCACATGCAATGTGCCCCTACGGGAGGCGCGCTGTAGGGGCACATTGCATGTGCCCGGGGGGTGGGGATGCGAGGTCCGCCTTGTCAGACACCCTCCAAACTAATCGTCGGGCAGTCTTAATAGGGTGACGGTTGATCTGCCGCCTAAGCGGCACGCCTATGCTGCCGTTCGCCGGCGCGCTGGCGTAGGCGAGGCAATACCTCCTTACCGTACGCCTCCAGGAAGGCGCGCTGATCGGGACCGGCGCAGAAGAAGTAGATGTGATCGAACCCGAGATCGAGCATCTCCTCTGCGCGCTTGACGTGGACGTCCGGATCGTCCGAGATCAGCGTTTGCTGGCGGATGATCTCATCGCCGACTAGCTTGCCGTTCTCCTGGGCCGTTGCCGAGGTGTAGATACCAAAGTTGTACATAGCGGGCAGGAAGCTGCTGGCCCAGTATTGCCTGATACTCTCCACGGCGGCCGTGGTATCCTTCGTGAAGGCGACCCTGAGCTCGACATGGCGGGACATGGTGCTCGGATCTCGTCCCGCCTCGCGCGCTCCCGTCTCGAAGCTCTGGATCATCTGGCGCAGCTCAGGCGGCTCCTTTCCACCGGCGGCGAACAAACCGTCGCCGTAGCGTCCGGCGAAGGCGGCGCTGTTCGGAACCATGGATGAGATGTAGATGGGTATCACTTCCTGCGGCAGAGTGTAGAGCTTAGCCCTGCGCGTCTGATAGTAGGTGCCGTGGAAGGTGACCTCCGCTCCGGTCCACAGCGCGCGAATCAGATCGATCGCCTCGGCCAGCCGCTCTTGCCGCTCGTGGTAGGGCGGCCACTGTGCGGTGATCGGGAACTCGTTCAGCGCCTCTCCGGTGCCGACGCCCAGGAAGACTCGCCCGGGAGCCATAGCGCCGAGAGTCGCCACGGCCTGCGCGATGACGGCCGGGTTGTAGCGCAGAATCGGGCAGGTTACGCCCGATCCAATGCGGATGTGTTGTGTGCGTGCCGCGATCGCGCCGAGCAGGGGCCATACCAGGGCGGCCTGTCCGCTCTCGCTCCAGGGGTGAAAGTGGTCGCTTGCTTCAAGCACGTCGAAGCCAGCCTGTTCCGCCGCGATCGCGTAGTCCAAGAGCTCATTAGGTGGATACTGCTCTGGGGCTGCCTTCCAACCAAACAGTGGCATGTTGTCTTCTACCTCCCATAATGCCGTTGCGTAGAAGACCAGACGCGCATAGGCCATGCCACGACGAGCAGCCCACATCCTACCGCGTGGCCGGGACAAATAGGTCCAAGGGGAAGCAATGCGTCGGCCCTTCTGGCGCTCATTCACGCTTGACAGCGACCCTCGCGAATCGCTATAATACCGCCTGTTAAGCCCGCAGGGGTGGGTGAGCGGCTAATACCAACAGACTGTAAATCTGTCGCCTGAAATGGCTACGCAGGTTCGAATCCTGCCCCCTGCACCAGATACCCTTTCATGATTTTGGCAGATTCACCGCCGAGTGGTGTATTATGTACCAGGAGTTCGCTGCCTCTAACCCTATCGAAGTGCTCGTCTCCAACTACGTCTAGCGGCTCTCCATCTCCGCCACTCGGCTGATGTGATTATTCCACCACCGTTCGGAATTGGGTGAAACGCCGCCTGCCTTCAAACTGCGCTGGCGGCATATTGCCCTACCGCCCGCAGCATTTCTTGAACTTCTTCCCGCTGCCACACGGGCACGGCTCGTTGCGACCGATCTTGGTGGCCCGCACGGGCTCCGGTTTGGCCACCGGACTTGGCCCAGGCTGCTCGGCCGGAGCCGGCTCCGGCCACATTCGCGCCCTAAGGCGCCGCGTTTTTTGCTCTTCGGCCGCGCTAAGCTCGCCCCCTAGCTCAACGATCGCTTCCGCGATATCCCCCGGGCCGAGCCAGACGTTGGTTCTCCTGAGGGCCTCGTGGAGATCGGGCAGCGCCCGCGGGTCACCCAGGTCGGCCAGATAGCTGGCGAGTATTCCCTGTTCCCCTTTCTCCTTGCGAAAGAATTCGATCAGGCGCTCGAAAACTCCCGGCTTGCCGCGACCGCCCTTGGCGAGGATGCCGGCCAGGGCGCTCTTGAGCTCGACATTTGTGGTGCGATCGAATATCTCCAGCGCCATGTCGAACGCGAGGTCGGGCATCTTGTCCTGCAGAACCTGAAGCGCCTGGTCGTGGATTATCGTCATCCAGTCGCTGTGCTCGAGGATTTCCAAGAGCGTGGGAACGGCTGTCGCCGCGCGCATATCCCCGAGGAGCAGCACTGCTCTGATGGCCGCCTCGCCTCCGCTGATAGAGCACTGAAACTGCATCTCGGAGTCGCCCGCGATGGCAATCAGGCCCGGCACCACCTTTGGTCCGGCGTCGATAATCGCTCGCCGTTTCGCCGCCGAGAGCTTTTGGTCTGAGGGGGCTAGGAGCGGGAGGAGCAAGTCCTGAACCTCGGGCGCCACTATGTCCAACCGGGCCAATTTTCCTTTCTTGTACTCAATCCGCTGCGCGTCATCGGGCGCCCGCCACTGATCGCGGGCCAGCGCTACCTCTCCCAGCGGATACTCCTCCAGGCCGTCTTCAATGCTGCCCACCACGCCGGCCACGGCGGCGATCCAATCGGCCAGTGCTCCTTGCGGTGGCCGTTTCTCTTCATGGGGCGATATGTTGTCTACATCCTCCAGTCCTCGGAGACACAAACAGCCCGCTTCACCAACTAGCCTAAGCGCAACTTGTGGCTCGGCGTGCAGGTTGTTCCGGGCCTCTGTCAGCAGGTGCCGAGGTTCCTTGAGCAGTTCACAGCGGCTCTCGGCATAGGCCTTGAACATCTCGACCACGGCCGGCAGCCCGCGTTGGACCCGCGTGAGCGCATCGCAGCACTCCCGGTACGCCTTGGCCACAGCGCCGCCCTCCGTTCCCGCCGCAGGATCGGGCTGCAGCTCTCGCAGCTCGGCGGCAAACTGCTCTAGCTGCGCCGATACCTCTGCCGGTTGCGAGAGACTGAGCACGGTGTGTAACAGCCCTTCGGCAATTACCCGGTCGGTCTCTTCGGAAAGACGCCACGCGTGGTCCGCGAGCTTCTCCTCGGCCTCTCGCGCCCCCGCCTTGAAACTCGCGTAATTCAACCATTGGCGGATGCTTGTCAAACACGATTGCCAGTCGCGAAGGTCACGGATTCTCATTCGAGTACCCCCTAGACCCTCAAGCTGCGGGATTGCCTCCTATTGCCGGGTAAGGATCACCCGCTCTTGGATCCTTATCCCAACGTAGCGTTGTGCTATCTTGTTGTCAAATGGTGTGAGGCTGGCCCGTTGATACCAGCACTCTCCGTGCCGCCGCCAGTCGCCGCCCCGAAAATGTAGTCCTTCTCCACCACTTGTGGCGGTACGCCCAGCCGATTGGCAATGCGGGACAAGAGCCCGCGCAAGATCGGTTTCCGGTCGGAGTTGCATGAATGGGCAGCGTCTAGTTTGCCCCGGATGGACGCCAGATCTTTTCGCAGGCGCCGGAATTATCCATGGATTCACCAGGTCGAGCGTCTGCTGACAAGGGCGCTATGGCGCACTACACTTAAGAAACAGTTGAGCTAACGGCATCCTGTTGCTCCATTCGCGCCCTACCCCTATTGACGAGCGGAGCTTCTGGAAGCTGACGCAGGCAAGTATGCGACGTTGAGTCCGCAGAAGCGTGGTGCCTGCTGCTCTCCAGACATATCCATCGGTAGGTTAGTGGCATGAATGGGCATGCATGCCCGAAGGGAGACACAGACAGTGAAACGACGAAGACTACTGTTCCTCAACGCCATGCTGGCCGCGCTGGTTCTTCTCGTGATGTCTACAGGGGGAGCCCTGGCATTCCAGCCCCCGCTGAACGCCCTGATCAAGCTAGGCTTTCAAGACCGGCCGTCCAAACCCGGAATCATTATTTACACAGTCTTCTTCAATCTGACTCAACCTCAGGCGAATGTAAAGATAACGGACACCCTCCGGGGCATATCGAGGGGATTCGACCTAGTTCCTGCTAGCGTACGCTGTGCCGGCTGTCCCGTCCCGGTGCCGACGGTGGTGAACCAACTCAATTCCAGCGCTCGGGAGGATTGGGGCTTCTTCCTGGGCAATGTTCCGGCTGGGGGCTACATAGCGGTCTTCTACGTAAATGTGACCGCGGATGCCCCATCGGGCACGCTCTACAACAGTGCGACCCTCTCCACCGCCACAGGCTGGAAGGGCGTGGCTACGACTTCGACCAAGATTCCATGACTGGTTGTCACCAAGGCAAGTCCGTAGCGTTGAACGTCGTCTGGAGAGCAGCCCACAACAGGTTCAAGCGAGTACGCCTCGATCTTCCAAGCGGAGTTCGGGGCTGTTGTTTATGATGGCTTAGACGCGACGCATGTATCCCATGCTTGGAGCGTGTGAGTTTTTCCCAAATCTGGGCGATCGCCGGCAGGCCGATGGCGTCGGGACGCCATTCCTGGGATGACCGGTTGCCTGCAAAAGCCGATTAAATCACAAGCTCTTGGGATGAAAGTAGAAAGGGCAAAGACTATTTCACGCTACCCAGTCCTGGCACAACAGCTCCGCTTGCTCTAAAGCGGTCTGCATTGCCCTCTCCTGCTTATCGGGTGGATAGCCATACTTCCGGAGGATGCGCTTCACCAGGACACGGAGGTGGGCACGAACGGATTCCCGTACGGTCCAATCGATGGTAACGTTCTTGCGTATGGTCTCCATCAGCTCGCGGGCGATGGTCTTCAGCGTGTCCTCCCCCAACACCTGCACCGCGCTATCGTTGGTCTCCGGAGCATCGTAGAATGCCACCTCATCCTCGGTCAACCCTAACTCTTCACCCCGCTGGCTGGCTTCGCGCATCTCCTTCGCAAGCTCGATCAACTCCTCGATAATCTGCGCGGTCTCGATTGCCCGATTCTTGTATGACCGAAGGGTTCGTTCCAACATCTCTGCAAATGAGCGGGACTGGACCACGTTTCTTCGCGATCGCAGCTTAATCTCATCGTTGAGGAGCTTCTGCAGGAGTTCAACTGCCAGGTTTCTGCGGGGCAGACCGCGCACCTCTGCCAGGAGCTCATCGGAGAGGATGGAGATATCGGGCTCCTTCGCGCAGCATACGAGCGGATTCGCTATCGTCGGCATAATCCATGCCGATGTGTTCCATAGGATCTATCCGTCATCGTCCCAGCACGCTGGCTCCACATGAGGCGCTGAAATGCAGCGAAGACCGAATTCCGAACGCGTGTACCGTGGTCGGCCGCGACTGCAGTTGGTGAGGGTCCCTGTTCACCTGAAGAGAGACTTGAGCGAGATGCTGCAGGAGCTTCGCGTCTTGCTGCCAGGCACGCAGGTGCTGGTCGCCTTCCTGATCACATTGCCGTTCACGACCGTCTTCGCTCGGCTGACGACGGTTCAGCGTGTCGCCTACCTGGCGACGTTTGTGAGTGCGCTCTCCAGCCTGATCCTGCTGGTGACCCCCGCAGCGTACCATCGTCTGGTGCGACCGTTGCCCAATCGGATCTGGTTCAAGGACTGGGTCTCGCGCTTGATGGTCATAGCCTTGCTGCCGCTGGGTATCTCGATTAGCTTGAGCGGTTACCTCATTGGCGCAGTTGTGCTGAGCGACTGGCTCGGCGTTGGTTTGGCCCTTCTATTAGCAGCGGGCATGTTCTCACTGTGGTATATGGTGCCCGTTCGGCACAGGGAACGTGAGAGGCGGAAAGTGGACTGACGAGATGCATACGCGGCAGCCGCCGTGGTTTCTGGTCGACGCCCCTGAGAGGCCGAGGCAACAGAGTCGGCGCTCTCGATGAGACCATCGAGAGCCGGGCTGTGATAGTGTGGCATAATTACATAATGAGTTGCGGGGGTCTGCCGAATAGTCAATAAGGCAGGGGGGATTCCATGAGGGGTCCGCTTAACTGCCTCCCGCAACTCTCTTCAGACAGGAGATAGGGGAACGATCGTGCTGACTCCGGGAGGAGTACACTAAGCCGACCGTACGGCCCTCACGAATGCCGTCATCTTCTTCAGGTCCTTGCCTGTTCCATCTCTGTTATCGGTTTTCGTCTTGGAGTCGACTCCGAAAGGTTTGATCGTTCCGATTGCTTCGACGACGTTCTGCGGACCCAGCCCTCCTGCCAGAACTACACTGGAATTCGCACTGCTTCCACAATCCGCTTGCTTTTGTCCCAATCCTGAGTGCGCCCCATCGCTCCTACCTGAGTATCCTGCTGTTGGTAGCTATCCAGCGGCATGTTGCCTTGTCTTTTTTGTCCGGGAATCGATGCACATGCCGCGTCGAGTTTGCCCCGTAGAGACGCCAGCTCTGACCCATATGCGCTGATTTTAATTATGGACTCAGCTGGAGCTTCGCTTGCTGACAAGGGAGCCATTGGAAACTATACTGAAGAGACAGTCGAGCTGATTCCATCATCGTTAGCCCATTCGCGCTCCACGTATGTGGACGAGCGGCACTGCAGGAAGCTGACGCAGGCACGCATGCGACGCTAGGACCGTAGAAGCGAGGTGCCTGCTGCTCTCTAGACATATCCATTGGAAGGCTGGTGGCATGAATGGGCACGCCTGCCCGAAGGGAGACATAACGCATGAAACGACGTAGGCTTCTGTTCCTCAACGCCGCGCTGGCCGCGCTGGCACTGCTGGCGATGACCGCGGGAGGACTTCTGGCGTTCCAGCCCCCACTGACAAGCCTGGTCAAGCTCCAGTTGGTTAATGCAAATGGGCTCTATGTGGGGCCGGGCGACACTATCCACTACCGGATCGACCTTGCTCTGAATGCGGCCGCCGACAACGTGAGGATCTTGGACACCCTGCGGGGAAGACTCGACCTGGACGCCGCCTGGACCAACTGTCCCAACGGGGTAGATGTGCAGAACCTGCTCAATGCCCCGGAGCGGGAGGATTGGAATTTCCTGCTGGGCGATTTCGCGGCTCCGACGTCCTGCTCCGTATGGGTCGACGCGATTGTGCGAGCCGGGCCTCAACCGCCAGCGGCCGTAAAAGGAACCAGCCTCTGGAACGCGGCCACAGTCTACACCTCCACAGGCTGGAAGGGCTTTACCCAGATTGGCACCCAAGTTGATCCGTAGCCTGGCTGCCAGCAAGGTAACGCCATAGCATAATACGTCGTCTGGAGAGCAGCAGACACGACGAGTTCAGACCGATACGCCCCGGGCTTCCACTCGGACCGCGGGGCGTGTTGCGTCAGTTTTCTGTCTGGAGATGGGTGCGTATGCCGCGTCGAGCTCGCCCTTATAGACGCCAGTTCTGCCCCATACGCGTCAATTATAATCAGGTATTCCGCTGGACCAGCGCTTGGTGGCAAGGGAGATATGAGGCTTTACACTGAAGAAACAGGTGAGCTAACGGTATAGCTGTTGACAGATTGGCGTCCCGCATGAAGGCGGGCGGTCATTCCCGGAAGGTGGAGAGGCATATATACGACTACGACGTCGGGACCGTCAATCTTCGTGGCGCGCTATCCAGGCTAAACTCGCTGGTGGCATGAATGGGCATGACTGCCCCAAAGAAAGGAGACACAGATCGTGAAACGACGAAGGCTACTGTTCCTCAATGCTATGCTGGCCGCGCTGGCACTGCTGGTGATGACGACTGGAGGAATCCTGGCGTTCCAGCCCCCGTTAACGGCTCTGACTAAGATCCAGCTTTTGAACAACAATACTTTGAATTCTTCTACCAATGGCGGTGTGGTGGCGCCGGGCGGTACCATTCATTACCGAATCGACTTTAGTCTGAGTCAGGCTCAACAGAACGTGAGGATCTTGGACACCTTACGAGGTAGGCTCGACCTCATTCCCGCCAGCGTAGCGACCGACTGCCCCAACGGGGTAACTGTGCAGAACCTGCTCAATGCCCCGGAGCGGGAGGATTGGAATTTCTTGCTGGGCAACTTCGCGGCTCCGACATCCTGCTCCCTGTGGCTTGACGCGGATGTGCGAAGCAACGCCCAAATAGGATCCAAGGTCTACAACTCGGCAACGGTCTACACCTCCACAGGCTGGAAGGGCATAGCTACGGTTGGTACCCTGGTTGTTGGGGATTTCGCGAATGGTGAATAGCCCGGTTGCTACTCAGGTAGCTCCATAGCATAGCACTGGCCTGGAGAGCGGCACACGACGGGTTCCGGCAGATGCGCCCCGAGCCTCTACACGGGGCTCGGGGCGTGTTGTACTTGCCGCCTTTCCGCATCCTCTCAGCCAAGGGCTCATTTGTTGCAAGACATGACCGAGCCGTGCTATATTTATAAATGTCCCGAGCGGTTGAGTAAGGTAAACTCGCCGGACCGTAGGATACCGAACTCTGAGTAGGTGGAAGCCGGGGAAACCCGGTGGAAGCCGAGAGGAGCATAGGGCACTGAAGGCTGGCGAGGTAAACTGAAAGGTCGCTCGGGGCTTTTTGT
>SCTZ01000229.1 GCA_004297765.1 Chloroflexota bacterium
AAGCCGGCTGAGCACGGCACCCAGCCCCCTTCGAGGGGGCTTCGTTGGATTAGCCCGGCGGCTTCAGCCCCGGGTGGGCTGGCCGTGATACGAGGCGCGCGGAGAACGCATAAGCCCTGGTTCACCTCATGCGTGGCGTTCGGGTGACCAGACGCACCACCAGGCTCAAGACGGCCACGATCATCACCAGGACCAGCGACGCGCCCCAGGCCTTGGTGTGCCAGTCCCCGTAGGGCGAGACGGCGTAGTTGTAGATCTGCACCGGCAGAGACGCCATGGGTGAAAACAGGTCGAAGCTGAAGAACTGGTTCCCGAGCGCCGTCAAGAGGAGCGGAGCGGTCTCGCCGCCGGCCCGCGCCAGTGAAAGCACAACTCCCGTGATCACGCCGGCCCGGGCCGTGGGGACGACTACTTGCAGGATCATCCGCCAGCGCGGCGCACCCAGAGCCAGGGCCGCCTCCCGCAGGCTATTCGGTACCAGGCGCAAGATCTCCTCGACGGTGCGGGTGGTAATGGGAATCATGATAATGGCCAGTGCCACGCTGCCGGCCAGCGCGGAGTACTGTCCCACCAGGTGCCGCACGAGCAGGGCCCAGACGAAGACGCCGACCACGATGGACGGCAGCCCGGCGATCAGGTCGATGACGAAGCTGACGACCGCGGCAAAGCGGCCGTGCCCATACTCGGACAAATAGATGGCCGCCCCCATGCCGATCGGGATGCCAATGAGGGCAGCGATGCCGAGCATGTAGAGCGTGCCTAGAATGGCCGGTGCGACGCCGCCCCCGACCTCTCCGATAGGCAGAGGACGCTTGGTAAAGAAGTCTAGATTGAGAGCCGGGACACCTTTGACGATAACGTAGCCCAGGATCACCACTAGAGCTGCCACGCCGGCGCAGGCGGACAGCGCGATCAGGAACGTCGCCAGATGATCGGCGGCCTTGCGGCGCGTGTACGTCATGTCGTGGCGGCGCAGAGTTTGTGGCAGTCGCCCTGCCGTCATGATGCGCTGCATGTGTCTCACCTCTCTGTTCTCGTCCTCATGCTCGGATGGCCTTGCCCGGACCACGCAGGAAGCTCCAGATCAGCAGCCGGGCCAGAATGTTGACCAGGGCCGCCACCAGCAGGAGGACGAGGGCCACCTCGACGATGGCGCTGAAATAGATCGGGCTATCGGCCTCGGTGAACTGGTTGGCGATGGCGCTAGCCATGGTGTAGCCCGGCGTGAAAAGCGAGCCGGTAATGCGGGTGGAACTGTTGCCGATGACCATGGTCACCGCCATTGTCTCTCCCAGCGCGCGGGCCAAACCCAGGATGGCGGCGCCGGCGATGCCGACGCGCGCGTAGGGAAGCACGGCATGGCGGATGGCTTCCCACCTGGTGGCTCCCAGGGCTAGCATGCCCTCACGCTGTGCGTTGGGAACCGCCCGGATGACCTCGCGTGAGATGGACATGACGGTCGGCAAGATCATGATGGCCAGAATCACGCCCCCGATCAGCAGGTCTCTCCCCAGAGCGGGGCCCGAGAACAGGCTGCCCACGACGGGCAATCGACCGACCGTGTCGCGCAGAAACGGTTCCACGTAGAAGCGCATCAGCGGCGCCAGGATGAAGAAGCCCCATAGGCCATAGATGATGCTGGGGATCACGGCCAGCAATTCGGTTACGAACGAGACCGGCTCTGCCAGCCAGCCGGGTGCGTACTCGCCCACGAAGAGGGCAGCTCCCAGCGCTATGGGCGTCGCGATGATCAAGGCAATGGCCGAGGTAATCAACGTGCCATAGATGTACGCTCCGGCCCCGAAGCGCAGGGCCACGGGGTCCCACTTGGTCGTGGTCAGGAAGCTCAGCCCGTAGCGCAGCACGGCGTCGCGTGCGTCGGAGAACAGAATGCCGAGCAGGAGAAGCAGCAGACCGATCGCACCGGCCGCCAGGGTGAACACGAGTCCATGAAACACCGCATCGCCACGGTTGGTTCCGTGTTGACCGACCTCGCGCAGCCTGGATGGACGAAGGCGGGTGCTCTGCCGTTTGGCGTCGGAAGGCATAGCTCTACTCCTCTAACGGGACGGCCGATGAGGCCGTGGCGGAATCCTGGTTGTCAGACTCGCGGGCTGGCATCATAGGTCGCATACCGTGTCTCCGATTCAGCGGCCCGGAAAAGCGGGCTGCCCATCCACTGTGATAGATGTGATCTTTTCCTCGACCCTCTTGACGAGGCTTTCGGGCAACGGCGCGTACCCCAGACTTACGGCGTATTTCTGTCCTTCGTGATCCGCCCACCACATCATGCGCGTGATGGCGATGGCCTTGGGCTTGTCCTGCATGTTCTTGTAGATCAGCAGCCAGGTCAGGCTGGAGATAGGCCAGGTCTTCTCGCCCGGGGCGTCGATGAGGGAAACGCGAAGGTCGGCTGGGATCGTGGTGCTCAGGGCCTCCGCCGCGGCTGTCACACTCTCCAGAGAGGGTGTGACGAAAACGCCGGCCCGGTTCTTCAAGTCGCCGACGGAGAGTTGGTTCTGAATGGCATACACCAGCTCCACATAGCCGATAGAGAACTCGTTCTGCTTGACCTCTCCGCTGACGCCGGCGTTGCCTTTGGCGCCCAGCCCAACCGGCCAGTCCACGGATGTGCCGCGGCCGACGGTGCTCTTCCAGGTAGGGCTGACCGTGGAGAGGTAGTCGGTCCAGACGAAGGTGGTCCCGGAGCCGTCCGAGCGATGGATGACCATGATGTCCTTGTCAGGCAGGATCGCGTCGGGATTGTCCGCGACCAGGCGGGGGTCATTCCATTTGATGATCTCGCCAAGGAAGATGGCGGCCAGCGTGTCCGGTGTGAACCGTAGGGGCTTACTCAGACCGCGCAGGTTGTAGGTCGGCACCACCGCGCCGAGAGTGGTGGGGATGTGAAGAATCTCCCCACCCTTGGCCTGGTGGAGCTGCTCCTCGGTCATGGGGCTGTCGCTGGCTCCGAAATCGGCCGTCTGGTCGATGATGCTCTTGATGCCGCCGCCAGAGCCGATGGCCTGGTAGTTGATCCGCACACCGGTGAGCTTGGCATACTCCTCGAACCATTTGCTGTAAAGCGCGGCTGGGAACGTGGCCCCCACCCCGTTCAGTTGCCTGGCCTCGCCTTCGTAGGGACCAGTGATCCGGATGGACGAGATGGATGAGGGCAAGGACGGCGATGCCGAAGGCGTGGACTGGGATCGCCCCGCTGCCGATGGAGCAGCCGTAGGCTCTGGCGTACTGGTCGTGTCGCAGGCTGTTACCATCAGGGTTAGGATCAGCAGGATGGGAACCAGTATGGTTAGTATTCGCCCTCGGGGGAGTTTGGGTTGATGGTTCAAGCTACGTCCTCCGGCGCTTTGGAAAACTATCTCAGAGCTGCAAGATGGGTGCTAGTCGGAGGGGCTGTCAACGGATTCGGGAACAGATTGAGCGGATTGCGCGTTCCGTCCGTTCAATCCGCTCCCTGAATCCGCTGATAGTTCGTCCCGCAGCCACCCTAGAGACCGTATTGAGCTAGTCTGTTAGTGTTCAGTCCCAGAACGGTCATAGACGGAAGAGTGGAATCAATCTCTTCTCGGCCTCGGCTTGCACGTTGGCGACCACTTCGAGATGCTCCGCCAGCCCGGAGTTGTCCAGCTTGCCTCTGAGCAGCTCTCCCACCTGGAAGATGCCGGCGGAGTTGTTCATCTGGACCTCCACTCGCACCGGCTTTCCGTCGCCCCGCGTGATGACGACCCGCTCCACGGCCGCGGCCGAGATGGAATGGATGTTGACCTTGCCACATTCGAGCGGAATCCGGGAGCGCCCCTTTGCCATGTCCAGCGCATCGGCCACCTTGACGATGCCGGCCTCCAGCGTGAGGGGCTGAGCATCGCGGGCGTGGGCCACAATGGCGTGCAGGATCTCCGAAGAGATGATGGTCGCGGCTTCTACGTCGTAGTCCGGGACCCGGGCAAGTATAGCCGACAGTCGGGGAGCGGCCAGAATGGGGCTGAGCTCCTCGTGTCGGTCCCGGTGGATGGCAATGCCCACGTCATGCATCATGGCCGCCAGGAAAACGATCACCTCCGCGTCGGCCTCTTCCAGCCCATGGTGCCGCACGACGCTGGGCTGCACTCCTCCCTCGACCAGCAGTCGCAACAGGCGCAGGGCCACGTTGGACACGATCTGCACGTGCACGCGCCCATGGTCGCTGATGCCCAGCCGATCGACCGCGTTGATGTTGGCGCACCGCCACAAGGCGTGCAGCTCCCTATCCTCGTTGACCGCCTCGACCGCGGCCTGCAGCCGAGGATTGTGCCGGCAGGGGACCCGTATCAGAGCCTCGGCTTGCTGCCCATCTACTCCGATGACGTCAGCCGGAGCATCGCTTGCTACTTGCGTGTTTGTCTCAATCATATCGTTAATATTCATCGCAGTAAGGATAGCAGAGTGAGTTTAACGGCGCTTTAAGGGGCTATTATTGCTGGGTTAACGCTGGGCCAATCGGCGTGAATACAAGGAGTATGGGACATGGCCGGAAGCGGAAAACGTGTAGGTGAGGAGCGCTTTTGCAGCGGAGGATGGGAGACTCGGCCTTCGTCATGAGACCTCAGAGCGATCTTGCAGGGGATAGCTTGACATTCTGGCGCGACGATGGTAGTCTTGCGCTTGGGGGGATAGTCCTGATGATGCTGCCAGCCGTCTGCGACAACTGCGGATCGTTCTTTCCGTCAAGCATTCAATTGGAGAATTCTAGACACATCGCTTTCTCCAACTGTACATCGGGTCCATGCCCAAGATGTGGAGGCATGGGGCATATCCCGGATGGCGTATACAATTTCATCGGCGACACGATAGAACTGCTGAGCGGCCCGGGTCGTACAGTCTCAGAACTTGAGCGGTTGGCGGATATCCTGAACCGCGCTCGGCAGCAGGATGCCTCGCCGGAGCAAGTGGCCGAGGCAATTGAGATCGAGACACCAGGACTATCCTTGCTCAAAGATATCCTGCCGAAGTCACGAGATGATCTGTACAAGTTCATTCAAATACTCCTCATGACCATAAGTATTCTTCTACCGCTAATGAAGAAGGCTGAGCCCCCTAAGGTAGAAGTCAACGTAGTTATCAATCAGGTGGTGGATTCAATCTATCAACAACCCGCACCGAACCCGACCGCAGCGCCAAGGCCCCCATCCAGGCCGGCTACCGTAGGGACGCAGCCTCGGACATCAGACAGAAAGACTGGCCGAAATGAGCCCTGTCCCTGTGGCAGTGGAAAGAAGTACAAGAAGTGTTGTCTCAATGAAAAACAAGAGATGCTGACAAGGCCATGAGCCACTATGTCCCGCTCTGTGGTCGCGACAGTCTAAGGTTCTTGAGTGAGCGGATGACGGGTCATGTCTCCGGCTTGGGCCAGCGTATTATCCTCTGCCTCACCCAGCCCCAGCTACGAACAGCCTATGGGATACCGTGTTGCTTGGAATTGGCCGGGCGTGCTTGACTCAGGGTCGCTTCAATACGCTTGCAGCCGCATATATCAGCGCGGAATTGAGCGCAGTGACCACATCGTTAATCACCGCCTGGATGTGGCTCAACTTCTACAGGGTAGAAGTATCGCACCTTTGGGCACCATCTACGACAGTCTCAAGCAAAGGCTTTTGGCGGCCACCACTGGCGATCTCGCTTCTGGGCCGCCTGAAGCGCGCAAGCGAGCAAGAGAGTACTAGAAGTAACACTCGTGCAGTGGTATTATTAGTAGTAGTATGGCTCGCTTGGTTGCAGGCGTTCGTGTATCTACTGCTGAAGGAGTCGCTTATGGCTACGGCGCCAAGGAATGGCCACACCAACGGGAATGGGGTCCGCGAGCTCAATGACGAAGAGTCCCACGCTCTGTTCAACGAGGCGGCGCAGTACTACGTGCAGATGAGCGGAGAGGAGTTCCTCCGTCGCTACGACCGGGGCGAGTTCGATGCTGAGATCGATATCCGTCCGGAGCTTCGCCGCATGGAAATGCTGATACCCTTTGGCCGATAGAACTGCGGCTGAGGCTGTCCAGGCCTTTCGTGACCCTCTCCAGCGGTCTCTCTCTCTTGTGTGTCCAACTCCGTCCTCAATGTGCGTGGCGGCTACTTTGCCAGTGATAAATCCCATATTCTGACCATCGGTTCCGGGTCTCCGGTGCGTCTCAGCAGCCCGCTAGGCGTTGCGCTCAGCGGGATGCTTCTGTACCGCGTCATCGAGGATCCTACTGAGCGCGGACCCTGGAAAGTAAGCATGGCTGGCTACCTCTACGCGCTCGAGAACCTTCAGGGTCGAGAGTACATCAGTTACCATTGGCATCCAGAGGGTCGCAGCCATGAAGTGACCCCTCATCTTCATGTAGGCCCGGCCATCTGCCAAGAGAAGCATTTGCTTGATAACCAGCATGTCCCCACCGGGCGTATCTCGCTAGAACAAGTGATCCGCTTCGCAATCGTTGCCCTAGACGTAAAGCCCCTTCAATCTCATTGGAAAGATATCCTCGGTCGGAATCAACAGGCTTTCGAGCAATGACGTACATGGTCTGGCTCCGGTCCTGTGACGTCGTAACTCCTCTCGCGCTCGACATAACGTCGGCATGACAACTGCTGCGATCTTTCGTGGGTTGGCAGTGATCGCTATCAGGACTGGCCTGCCGAGAGTCACAGGCACGATCTCTGGCGCTTTTGCTGCCCGGCAGAAGCGGGGGAGGAGATCAGTATGTCCACACATGATTACGTCACGATCGTTCGAGACATGATCAGCGCGGCCAACGACCGCGACTTCGATCGCGTCGTCGCGGCGGTGGCAGAAGACTATGAGGTTGTTTTGCCGAACGGGCAAACCATGCGGGGGCGGGAGTCCATTCGACGGATGTTGCGAGGGCGCACGACGGCTTTCCCCGACTGGAAGGTAGAGGTGGTCAGGCTGTATGTAGCGGAAGACAGCGTGGCCGTAGAAAGCGTCTTCCGAGGTACCCACAGCGGTCCACTGGAGGGCATCCCGGGACTGGGTCCGATCCCTCCAACTGGCGTGCCCGTGGAGTTGAGGACCTTCGGCGTGTTCGAGTTCAAGGACGGCAAGCTGGTCCGCGGTCGCGGCTACCTCGATATGGCTGCTTTCGCGTGGCTTCAGCGTCTGGGACTGACCCCGCAGCAGATAGCCGCGTAGGAGTTGTTAGTGAGCAACCGGGAGAGTAAGTATAAAGGTAGCCCCGCGGCCCTCTTCGCTCTCGGCCCAGATGCGGCCGCCGTGGGCCTGGATCAGGTGCTTGGCGATGGCGAGCCCCAGTCCGGTGCCGCCAGAGGCTCGCGACTTGTCGGCCTTGTAGAAGCGCTCGAAGATGCGTGGCAGATCCTCAGAGGCGATCCCGACGCCGGTGTCCGAGACGGAGATGGCCACTTCACCTTCCAGGCGGGTTGCCGATAGGGTGATCCGACCGCCCGGGGGCGTGAACTTGATGGCATTGTGGAGAAGGTTGAGCAGAACCTGCAGAACCCGCTCCTCATCGGCCAGGACGGCTGGCACGGGCTCGGGGAGATCTACGCGCAACTGAAGGCTGCTGCGAGCCGCCTGAGCTTGCAGTCGCTCGCAGGCTAGTGCAAGCATCGGCCCAACCTCCGTGGGCTCTAGGCGCAATGCGGTCTGACCGCTCTCGATGCGTGAGAGCTCGAGCAATTCGCGGATGAGTTGGCTCATGCCGTCTACCTCGACGTTGACCTTGCTGAGAAAACGCCGTGCTACGGCGGGATCGTCGAGGGCTCCCTCTTCCAGGGTCTCGACCAGGGCCTTGATCGAGGCCAGCGGCGTGCGCAGCTCGTGCGAGACGTTGCCGATGAACTCGCGGCGCACGGCTTCCATCCGCCGCAGCTCGGTGAGATCCTGGAGTACCACCAGGGTGCGTGCGGACTTCCCATAGCTGATCGGGGTCACGGTGGCCCGCAGGGACCGCTTTGGCGTGCCGACCTCCACCAGTCCGGTGCTCGGGGCCCAGGGATCTCCGGCTTGTGAGGCGCTGCGAAACAGTTGAGCTAGCTCGTGATCTCGTACAACCTCTATGAACGATCGTCCTAGCGCGCGACTCTCCGAGAGCTGGAAGAGCCGCTCGGCGGCCTTGTTGAGCAGGGTGACCCGTCCCTCGCCGTCGGTAATGACCACGCCGTCGGCCATGTTGGTCAGCACGGCGGCTGTCTTATTGCCCTCCTCGGCCATGAGCACGATCGTTTCCTTGAGGCGCGCGGCCATCTCGGCCAGCGCAGTTCCCAAGGCGCCGACCTCGTCCGGCGAGGAGACCGTGACGGTCTGATCCAGGTCGCCCTGGGCCAGGGTGCGAGCGTACCTGGTCATCTCCTTGATCGCCCGGCTTGTCGGTCCGACGACCAGCGCGGCCACGGCGACCGCGAGCAGACCACTCAGCAGCAATCCCACGAGGATCACCAGGATAGCATTCCGCAGGGCGGCAGGGGGATCCAGCGGTGCGACGATCTCGAGGGCGCCGACGGTTTGCCCCTGGGTGCGAAGCGGCGCGGCGGCGCGCATCCAGCCCTCCCCCGTGCCGACCACCGCGCGCTCATCTTCGGCGCTCGTCAGCGCCTGCGCGATCTCCGGCTGCGCGCCGAGATCGGTGCGGGCGTCCGGCTGGAGTCCGGACCGTGCCACGACCTGCCCTCTCTGGTCGACGACTACGATGCCTCGGCCGGTCTGCTGCGCCAGACGCGCGACGGCGCTGTTCACGTCGCTCGGCGGTCCGTCCGCTGATGCGCTGCTCTCGAGCTGGCTCGCGGCCAGCGTGGCCAGGGCACGCAGATCCGATCTAAGGCTGGTCTGGTACTGGTCCCGTACGAAGAAGAGCAGATCGGTGGAGAGGAGGACGAGGCAGACGATGATCAAGAGAAGAAAGGCGACAGTGACGCGACCACGCAGACTGGAGAGCACGAGTGGTCCTATCCCTCGAACTTGTAGCCGACGTTGCGGATGGTCTGAATGCGCGTGGGCTTGCCGGGATCCTGCTCGATCTTCTCGCGCAGCCAGCGTACGTGCACATCCACCGTCCTCATGTCGCCGACGTACTCGTAGCCCCACACCTGCTCGAGGATCTGCTCCCGCGTGAGCACCAGCCCGCGGTTGCGCACCAGGTAGGTCAGCAGATCGAACTCCTTGGGCTTCAGAGCGAGGACGGTGCCCTGTCGCGAGGCCACATGGCTGGCCAGATCGATCTCCAGATCGCCCGCGACCATGGCGCGCCTGGGCGTCTCCGACTTCTCCGCGGACGCTTCTCCCTGAGTCATACGCATGCGCCTCAGCAGGGCGCCCACGCGGGCCAGTAGCTCGCGCATGCTGAACGGCTTGGTCATGTAGTCATCAGCTCCGATCTCCAGTCCCACCACCTTGTCGATCTCTTCGTCCTTGGCCGTGAGCATGAGAATCGGGACGATGGTCTCACGGCGCAGCGTACGGCACACGTCGAGACCGGAGAGTCGCGGCAGCATGATGTCGAGCACGATCAGATCGGGCTTAATCTGGCGGGCCATCTCCAGAGCCTGAACGCCATCGTGGGCCACCATGACCTCGTGACCCTCGCGTAGCAGGTTGTACTTGATAGTTTCGGTCAGGGTTGGCTCGTCGTCGACCACCAGGATCTTCGGGCTCATCTCTGTCGGTTCTCCCCGTATGGCAACGGATCGCGGAAGCCAGCCTCGCGAAAGCCCTTGAGGCGCAACTGGCAGCTATCACAGACGCCGCAGGCCAGCTCCTCGCCTCGGTAGCACGACCAGGTCTGCTCGTATGGCACACCCAGCCGCATGCCCTCCTGCACGATCCTGGCTTTGTCCCAGTAGAGCAGTGGGGCATGGATGGCGATCTGGCGGCCGTCCTCGACGCAGGCTTTGGCGCCCAGACGGATGAGTTGGTTGAAGGCGTCCAGATAGGCCGGGCGGCAATCAGGATAGCCCGAGTAGTCCAGGCTGTTCATGCCCGCCAGGATCGTATCGGCGCCCGCCACCTCGGCGTATGCCGCGGCGAACGAAAGGAGGATCGAGTTGCGGAACGGCACGTAGGTGGACGGGATCTGCTGGCTCATCTCGTCCAGGTCCCGCCCTTCCGGCAGGGGCATATCGGCTGTCAGCGCGGAGCCGCCGATCTGTCCCAGATCGATGCGGAGGATCTTATGCTCGATGACCTGGTATTGGCGAGCTAGCCGCTCGGCCGAGACTATCTCGCGCCGATGGCGCTGCCCGTAGTCGAAGGTCAACGCGTGCAGCTCGTCCTCTCGTTCGTGCGCCATGGCCAGCACGGTGGTGCTGTCCAACCCGCCCGAAAAGAGGACGACGGCTTTGGCCATATCTCTCTTGCTCCTTCCTTCGGGAAAACTATAGCAGGACGGGGGTCCAGGGTGCAAACGGTTGTGGAACGGCGTCAGGAGCAGGCTCCCCTGGGTGCGCTGGGTGGGAGAGTACCGCTCGGAGTAGTTGCCGGCCGCAGGCGCAGCCAGTAGACCAGGGCGAAGGCCACCATCAGCACCACGATGGCCGTCAACTGGGCCTGCTTGAGACCGAGTGCCACCACCGCGTTGTCGCGCAGGAAGAAGATGACGAACTGGCCGACGGAGTAGACGATCAGGTAGGTGGCGAAGAGTAGGCCATCGTGTTTGAAGTAGAAGCGCAGCCGCCATAAGGCGAGGAAGGCCGCCACACCGAAGATAAGCTCGTAGGCGGCCGCGGGCTGGTAGGCGACGCCTAGCTGGGGCGCAAGGGCGTTGGGATTGGTGTAGACCGTGCCCCAAGGTAGATCGGTGGGGTAGCCCACGATGTCTCCGTTGATGATGTTGCCGATGCGTCCGATGCTTTGACCCAGCAAGGCGAAGAGCGCAACCCCATCCAGCAGGGCCCACGTGTTGACGCCCCGCAGGCGGCAGAAGATGGCGATCACCGGCACGACGGCGAAAATGGCCCCGTAGAAGGCCATGCCGCCTTCCCAGGTTGCCAGGATGTGCTCCGGGTTTGTCAGGTAGTAGCCGAGATCCGATTGGACGACGTAGTAGAGGCGTGCTCCGACCAGCCCGGCCACGGCCGCGTACCAGAAGAGGGACCATACCTGGCCCTCGTCGATCCCCCGCTTCCGCACGTACGGCAGGACCACCCACAGCGCCACGGTGATACCTATCACGTACATCAAGCCGTACCAGCGCACAGCCAGAGGACCCAGCCGCAGCAAGACAGGGTCGATGCCGATTGGAATAGTCATCAGAGGCATGGCAGAGTGAAGGAGAACGTGCTCCCCTCTCCGGGGCAGCTCTCGACCCAGATGCGGCCGCCATGGGCCTCGACCAGTAGGCGGGTGATGTAGAGCCCCAGTCCGAGCCCCTCGGCCTGCTGTGTTCTGGCGGCCCGATAGCCACGATCGAACAAGTGTGGCAGGTCGGCCGGATCGATGCCCGGCCCGCGATCCGAGACGGAGACCACAGCTTCCCCGTTTTGCTCTCCTATCGTCACGGTGACCTGGGACTCCGGCCCACCATACTTGATGGCGTTGGAGACCAGATTGCCCAGGATGCGTTCCAGACGGTTGGGATCCGCGTTCACCACCATCGAGGCTTTTGCCTCCATGTGCGCAGGCCCTCCGCCGATGGCCAGGGATAGGTGAGTCAGGGACTCGCGCACGAACTCCTCCAGAGCCAGCGGCTGTCGCTCCAGACGGAGTTGCCCTGTCTCCAACTGGGCGCTATCGACCATGTCCCGGATCATAGCCTCCAGTCGCTTGACGCTAAGCTCGATGGCCTCGATACTGCGTTCGACCTGTTCGTGATCGCCGCGTGCCAGACTGCGCCGCAGGAATTGCACGTGTCCACGAGCGATGGTGAGCGGCTGACGCACGTCGTGCGCGATCATATGGATCATTTCCTGCGTGCGATGCTGCTCTTGCTGAACCTGTACCAGCAGTTGCTCGCGCTGGCTCTCGACGCGCTTGCGCTCGGTGATGTCCTCCTTCACGGCCACGAAGTGGGTGATGGCGCCCTCCGCGTTTCTGATGGGTGAGATGGAGGCAGATTCCCAGTACAGCTCGCCGTTCTTGCGTCGATTGTGAAACTCCCCGCGCCATTCGCCGCCGGAGGTGATGATCGCCCAGAGCCGCTCGTACTCGTCGTGCGGCATCTCTCCCGACTTCAGCAGGCGCGGGTTTTGTCCGATGACTTCCTCCGGAGTGTAGCCCGTCGTCTGAGTGAACTTGGGGTTGACGTATTCGATGTGACCATGCAGGTCCGTTATGACCACCGTGCTGGGGCTTTGCTGGACGGCATGAGACAGCTTGCGGAGCTGCTCCTGGGTCTTGACCAGGAACTCATTGCTGGCGCGCAGTTGTTCGTTCTGACGCTGCAGCTCCTCGCGTGCGGCCTGTTCCCGCCGTGACGATTCCTGCGCCTCCAGGGCCGCCACTGCTAGTCGCTCGTTGGCCCCACGCAGCGCAGCGGCCAGCTCAGAATCGGCTCTCTGAGGGAGCGCTTGCTCGGAGTTCATGCTCGTGTCATCCGTCGGTTGCAGTGGTTTCACTAGTTGCTTCTCCGTCCTGAGCGTGCCGAAATCCCATCCTCTTTCTATTTTAAGCTTATCAGTCGGGTTGCCGAAACGTATCGGCCGTGTCTGATCGCGATGTCCTACCAACACTCTCCTGTGCAGGCGATAAATTGAGAGCTGGCAGGTTTGATTGCGCTATGTGGGATTTTACGTGCCCAACGCATTCTATCATCCGCCGGCACGTGAAACCAGGTGAAGCATCAGAATCGCCTGACCCAGGTGCCCTAGGTGGTTTCTTGACACAGCCGGGCGTGCTGCTATACTCTCCGGACAGGTGACCGGCCTATTACTTGGGAAGCTTTCCACCAGGAGACGTTGGATAATGGTGCTCAGGAAGCCGGGAAGCGGGCGTGGTACCTCCACGCGTGAACAGGACGTGCAGTACACGGCGCGGATGAAGGATCTTCCGACGAACGCCAGACCCAGAGAGCGCCTGCTCGAGCTCGGCGCAAGCGCTCTTTCTGATGCCGAGCTTCTGGCCATCGTGCTGCGTACGGGCAACCAGCAAGAGATGGCCACAACCCTCGCCGGCAATATTCTGGGGCGTTTTCGTGGCCTGTCCGGTCTACTCCGCGCATCGACCAGCGAGTTGTGCGACGTGTACGGTGTTGGACCGGCCAAGGCGGCCGAGATCAAGGCCGCACTCGAGCTTGGACGCCGGCTCCACGCGGCTGGCGGAAACGAAGATCGTTTCCAGATCCGCTCGCCGGAGGACGTGGCCCATCTGCTCCAGGTCGAAATGGCGGCTCTGGATCAAGAGCAGTTGCGGGTGGTTCTTCTGGATACCAAGAACCGAGTCGTAACCACACAGACCGTCTACCAGGGCAGCGTCAACACGTCCCAGGTGCGGATCGCCGAAATCTTCAAGGAAGCCGTGCGCCAGAACCTACCCTCTCTCGTCGTAGTCCATAACCATCCTAGCGGTGACCCCACCCCCTCGCGCGAGGATATCCGTGTCACGCAAGACCTCGTGCAAGCCGGCAAGCTGCTTTGCATCGAGGTGCTGGACCACCTGGTGATCGGGGCGGAGCGCTACGTGAGTTTGAAGGAGCGTGGGCTTGGGTTCGGGTAGCGGCACCACCTTTCCGCGACCGTCGCGAGGAGAAACCAGGGAACGTTGTTTCCTCCCCTCCCTTGGAGGATGCTTGGCTTACTCCGTGCCAGGGTGACCGTCGTGTTCAGATGAGATCTCGTCGGGGAGCGGCGACGGGACGGCGCCGTATTCCTCGGCGGTCGGGACGGTCTCTTCCGCTACGAGGCGCTCGGCCGGAGTGCGCCCGCGGACCTTGGTTCGCCGCCGCGAGTGCAGTTCGTCGATTTGGTCCAGCAGTTTGTCCACGACGGTGTCCAGGGCCACGTGCGCATCGGCAGCCCGCTCCTCGGCGTGGAAAGAAGCTCTGGGCAATTCCACATTGACCCGAACGATCTCTCGATCGATTGCGCTTCTTGTATGCTCAGTGGTGAATTCGACCTCTATCAAGATGATGCTCGGGGCGTGCCTGGCCAATCTTCCGACCTTCCGCTCAGCCAGCGCGTGCATCTGGGGGGTAATGTCCAGGTTCTTGCCTTTGACGATGATCTGCATACAGTCCTCCGCTTCGCTTGCAGTTGAGCCAACCACTGTGCAGGATACATGTCTTGCAACATCTGTACCCCATGCGCCAACAGCCGAACACTACCCCAATCGTTCCAGCAGCGCGACAGGGAAGATGGAGAAGATATCGGCCAGGGGCAGTGCGGCCTGGTCTTCCCAGACGGTCGTCTCGAGCACCTCGCCGGTGAAGAGGTTTTGGTAGGCCTGGCCGGCTCGGTCCTTTGGCAACAGCAGTGCGGTGTCTTCCCACACGTCGGGACCTGTGGGTGCGACCTCCTCACCCCCCGTGAGTCCGACGACCAGCCTGGGAACGACGATGATCGTCTGCCGTGCTTCGTTCTCGCGCGCGAAGGCGCAGAGGTGTTTGGCCTTGCTACCGGCTCCCCACAGCGGCACGTATGCTCCATGGGCGAACAGATCCGGGTTGTCGCGTCGAAAGCTCAGCGCTCTCCAGGTCACGTAGAGCTTGATGCGGCCGTCCTCTTTGTGGGCAAGCAATTCTTTGGCAAGCTTTCGGAGGCTGCCCGCCGAGTCGGCCACGCGGCGCTTCAGCGCGCGAAGTAGGCGAGAGCGGACGTCGTAATTCACCGGCCGGCGGTTGTCGGGATCCACAAGGCTGAAGTCCCAGAGCTCTGTGCCCTGGTAGAAGTCCGGCACGCCGGGGGAAGCTATCTTCAGCAGCAGTTGGGAGAGGGCGTTGAACATGCCGTAGTGCGCAACAATCCGCCGCAGCTCGCGGAAATCCTCCAGGAAGGGGTTCGTTCGTGTGTCGTCGAGAACGTTGCGCAAGAAGCGACGCACTGCCTCTTCGTAGTCCAGGTTCGGGTTGACCCAGCTGGTGTTCACCTTGGCCTCTTTGAGCGCCTTGAACATGTACGCCTCTATGCGCTCAACAAATGCCTGGTGGTCCGCGTGGTCCCGCATGGCCAGCGGCCAGGCTCCTAACAACGTCTGGTACAGGAGATACTCCTCGGCGGGGTCGGGCACTGGCTGACCGTCTACCATGGCCTTCTTGACGCGGTTCAGCTTGCTCCAGCGCAGCAGGGCGCGCTTCCATTCTAACGGCAGCTCACTGAGAACGTTGACACGGGCGCGCACGTCCTCACTGCGCTTGGTGTCGTGGGTGGAGGTAGAGAGCAAGGAATGCGGCCACCTCTTCTGGCGCTCTGCGTTCTGTTGATGGAAGCTCTCCACGCTGGTGCCGAATCGCCCGGGGTCACCGCCTACCTCGTTCAGGGAGACCAGTCGGTTGTGGACGTAGAATAGGGTGTCCTCGACTCCCTTGGCCATCACCGGACCGGTGGTCTGTTGGAACTTCATGACGAACTCGCGCCGTAGCGCCCGGTCCTCCTCGTCGATGTCGTCGGTCCACTTCAGGAGCAGGACCTCGCGAATAAAGTCGAAGATCGAGGACGATGTGCGGGGGTTGCTCTTCTTGGCCGTGGCGATGGCTGTCTCCACGCAGCGACGATCGTGTGAATCGAGCTCGGCCCCGTCGGCACTGACATACGTGCGATAGACGGGCAGGGCGGCAATGACCTCGCGGATGGCGAAGGTCAAGCTGTTGAGCGTGAAGTCGCGATAGCGCCGGTTCTTCTCGGAAATGCGGTTGAGGTGGCGAGCCAGGGCGTTGATCTCGCTGGCGAGGGAGACGAGCATGATCATCTTCTTGCTGCTGGCTTCCAGGCTGCGCAGATCGACCTTCTTGCCGATAAACGTCTGATACAGGTTGTCGAAGACTTTCTTGTGACTGGAATCCACGAAGACCCCGTTAACGGTGTTGAGGAAGTCGTAGCCCGTTGTGCCATGCACCGGCCAGATGCTCGGAAGCTCCTCATCGCGTTGCAGGATCTTTTCCACGACGATGTACAGTGGGCGGACGAGGGGCGATTGGGGCTGTTCGGTGCGTTCTCGCTCGCAGAGATCCCTCATCGCTTCCTCCAGCGCGTCACCGTCAAAGGGGGCGAGCTCGGGATGTTGGGTCAGAATATCCTGAAGAACGCCCTGTAGATAGCTCCTCTGCAACTGGCAGAGGTAGCCGGCCGGGTCCCACAAGCCATCGGGATGATCCACGCGTAGACCGTTGACTTTCCCCTCACGCAGAAGGCGCAGGATCAGGTGGTGGGTCGCCTCAAAGACCGTGGGATCCTCCATGCGAATCGCGGCCAATTCGTTGATGTCAAAGAAGCGCCGATAGTTGATCTCCTCGGCCGCCACACGCCAATCGGCGAGCCGGTAGGCCTGGTCTTCCAGCAGCGCGTGCAACTGATCAAAGCTATGCGGATCTCCCCTGGCGCCGTTGAACTCGCGCACCGCGTTGTCGAGGGCCGTGCGGGCCGGCGGACATGTCTCGTACAGGTCGGCGAGACGACGCTTGATGACTCGGGTCTCGCGATAGCGCTCGGCCAGGATCGTCGGATCGGTCTCGGTTCTCGGTGGCAGATGACTGAGCGCCGTGATGATGCTTCGCAGCTCCAGAACCGGATCGTCATTGGCCTGCAGTGTCGTGCTGAGTCCGTTCACGGCCAGGCGCAGCACTGGGATGACGCTACGCGGGGCGATGGGCAGTCTGTGATCATAGTAGGTCAGGATGAAGCTGCCCTCCTCGTATTTGAGGATGAGCTCCTGGTTCTCTAGCACACGGCCGTACTGATCTCCCAGTATGGGCAGAAGCACGCGTGTTTTGAGCTCCGGCTTGACGGGATCCCAATCGACGTCGAAGAACTGGGCGTAACGCGAGCTGGGGCCATTCTCCAGTACGTCTGCCCACCAGGCGTTTGCTCCTTCTCCGATGCCCATGTGATTCGGGACGACGTCCAGAATCTGGCCCATGCCACGCTTTTTCAGCTCGGCCACGAATCTGTTGTAGTCTCTGTCGTCGCCCAGCGATGGGTTGAAAGCGTTGTGGTCGCAAATATCGTAACCATGTGTGCTGTCCGGGTGGGCCTTGAAATAGGGTGAGGCGTAGCAGTCGCTGATGCCCAGCTCCCATAGATAAGCGGCCGCCTTCGCGGCATCCCGGAAGGTGAAGGACCGGTTGAACTGCAGGCGATAGGTGGACACCGGCACACGCCAGCGCGTCGCGACCTCACGCACCAGATTGGCGAGGAAGGAAGCGTCTTTGTTCTCTAGCTTTATCATCGAGAGCTCCCTCTATGCTTGCCTATCGTGTTCCTCCTGCAATGTCTGCACCACGGTTCGTACGCAGTGGGATGGTTCACGAACAGGGTAACAATTGAGGGAAGGGCTGTGGCCAAGGGGGCGACCCTGGGCTCAGGTAATCCGTGGTGTCGCCAGGGGAACATAACGCCCCGAGCAGCTCGGACGGTCCATTGGAAAGCTCGGGGCGTATGAGACCGGGTCGTCGTGTCCGTCGCTCTCCAAACTACCTGCCTCTATTGACCTGCGTAGCCTGGGTCGCGTCACGTCCGGCAGACTATTACGGCTTCGTAATGACCTGTACGGAACCCAAGTAGTTAGTGCTTGTGCGGACGTCAACTGCGTTCCTGACCGAGTGCCAGGGTTGGACGACGGCCGGTACTTTAGCGTCGAAGGTCACAGTGTACGTCCCCGCCGGCAGATCGCCTAGGAAGAACTGCCAGGTCTCCCGCTGTGGGGACCTGACGAGCAGCTTGATTTCCGGCGTGGCAGGACACGGAGCTGGCGTGCACGTTACCGGGCCGGTGGTGGTGCCGCCCACAGGGACCGCCTCTCCCCCGATCAGATGGAAGTTCCCTCCGTACTGGTCCGTGAGGGAGTCGGTCAAGGTGATAGCCGTTGCGGGCGCGATAAGGGTGAACGTTGTGTCGTAGGTGATCGTCGAGTTAGGAGTAAGCACCGCCCCATTGTCGGTCTTGCTAAGGGAAGTCATCGGCAAGCGGGTGTGGGTTGTCGTCGCCGTCGCCGCCATCAATATCCCTGATGTCGTCAGTACTAGCACCAAGGCCGCCAGTACTGCTGCGGCACGCAGCAGCCGGTGATGTCGTTTCATGAACTATGTCTCCTTTCATACGACCTGTCGATTCAACCGATGTGTTTGGCTGAGGGGTGTGCACACGACGACTGCCTGGTGGCGACGCATTGTGGCCACGTATCGCCCACTATCGCGCCGCTACCGTTCTCCGAGGAGTCAGACCCCAGAGCGCCGGGTCTCACATACAGTATAGGTGTGTCAGGTGCACATTTCCTGACAGTTTTTTCATCTTGGTGCGGACGGAGTCGTTTCTGGGAAGAATGTCATGATGGGTGCTAGGTGCGTCGTTCCGTAAGTCAGTATCACGTTTGCGGAGACGGCGCAGTTGGACCGCCGCCGTAGACCGCCGCGGTTTCCGAAACCGCGGCGGTCTTGTCAGACAGGATGCCGGACTTGAGGAATGAAGCACCAAGTGCTTGACCACAGAGAAGACGCTGTCCTTCAGTCTGAGCACCGCCTCTGTGTTGTCAGTCTGACTAGTGTTCGACCACACTGGTTTTGTCATTCTGAGGCGCGCACCCTTCGGCTCGGCTCAGGGCAGGCGCCGAAGAATCCGCGCCCTGGGGATACGGATTCTTCGCGCTGCGGCGCTCAG
>SCTZ01000020.1 GCA_004297765.1 Chloroflexota bacterium
GCCTCCCTTGGTCTTTTGTGGTGTCTGGTAACAACACAATAACCGAGAGAGGCTACTTTTGCATCTCCCCCATGTCGGCTCCTATCACGCTTGCCCGCTCGATAAAATGAGAAAGCCCTGGTATCCGCGGGCATACCTTCACCGGTCGGCGTCTAGCTGGCCAAGACACCAATTGCCTTATAGCTTGATACCAACAGGGAATAACCTTCAGTTCTCCCTACCAACCAGCTAGTTAAGCTGGTGTACGATGGTAATCCTCGTGTATAATAGGTTGCATCCTGTGGCCAGCTGTTGATCTCCTTGTCTGGGATACCCATCGCGAAAGATTGGGGGGTGAGGTGCAAGTGTCCTCGGACCTGAGAAGTGCCATCTTCGAGATCGGTCGCGACATGGTGAACTGTAAGAACCAGTGCAGAGGCGTCGGCAACGACAAGGATAAGGGGATCATCCCGCGTTGCCTCTACTTCGAAGACGACAGCGGAGATAGCAGCCGAGGCGCGGTAGTCGTTGGCATCAACCCTGGAAACTCGTGGTCTGTGGAGCAAAGATTCTACAAAGTGCGGGGAGCATCCTATGAATCAGTTCTAGCCTACTGGGACAGTACGATCAAGAAGTTAGGGTACTATAGCAAATTGCGCCTACTGGTGAGACAACTCGGTTTTGGAGGCTCCATCCTTTGGACTGAGCTCGTCAAATGCGAGGACGCGGCTAAGGGGCAAGACCCCCCACTCCAGACTTTCCGCGTTTGTACGATGACCTATCTGCGTCACGAGTTGGAACTGATACCAGCCGATTGGCCCCTTATCGCAGTCAGCAGAGAAGCCTACAAGGCATTGTCATATCTGTATCCAGTCCGCGTGGTGATAGGTATTCCGCACCCGACGGCCGCTCGTGGCCAGTTCTGGAGCCTGTTTGACAACCGCCAACTGCGAAACGAGTTCAAGCGGCCCTTCTCTGACTGGTGGGACGGGGCGCACGGAAAGGCGGGGTGGGCTGACACGAGGGACGGGCACTTCGGCTATCGATAACCCCTGCTGTTAGCAGCTTCACTTTATCCGGCAGCAACTCGCCCGGCAGCTTAGTGCAGTCCCCTCGTCAGAGTGCCCAAACCGCTGGTCACTCATGATTGGCGGTCCGACTCGGTCGGCTAGCTTGCCAGCAATCATTCAAAGTGTCTTCTTACAGACCGACAGGGGTGTCCCCTCTGTCCCAATCGCACCTTCCGCTTCCCGCTCAATCCTATTCTGAGGCTTTTCCACTTCCCTCTCACGTAATCCACGAAGCCCTCTACCGGCCGCGCCCCACAGACTAAGCACCTCGCCAAAAGTCGGCGGGTCCAGGGCGCAGCGCCTGGCGGGGTCTGGGGTGTCCCCAGAACATGCCTTTCTTTTGGACATGTGCCTAGTGCGAGCTGTTTACCAGCCTTCGTGAGAAGAACATGTCCCACTTGAAGGTCGTTGTTCTCTGGTCCTGGGAATTCAACCCACACCGGATTGCCAAAGTATAGTATGTTCAAGTTGTGTCGGAGTCCACGGGCGACATATCCTGCAAGGGGATCGAAATGGACAAGACCTATGCTCTCTAGATGTGAGAGGGCCGTGAAGCTGATTCCCTGGTCCGTAGAGAGAACAGCTTCGGGTTTCTGGGCAGGGAAACCCGATGTCCCTCTTGGGAGCCGGCCAGGCTCATGGCGATATGCCCACCCCGCCGTACCGGTGGGTTGCTCAGGACAGGTCAGCCAGTCTGCCAATGGCTTTGCTCCCGGTCCTATGTTAGCTCGAACGCTCGGTGAGATCAAGGGGGAAGACGCCTGCATCTTCTCCTATACTCTTTTGCGGTAGTTCCTTCGTGATCAGCCAGACCGCGGCGGTCGCCTGAGGCGACCGCCGCGGTCTCGGGCCGGGATGACGAAGTGGCCAACGGGAAAGAGTATTAGTGGTGCATCCGCCACTACGAAAGCGTGAAGGACTTGGTGGATTCACCACTTGGCCTCCGCTCGGTCTTCCGCATCGGGAGAACGTACCGCTTGCGTAACGTGATACAATATCCCTTGGCATCCTCAGCGGCAGGCCGCTGCCGCCGATGGTCGCCGAGCGGAGCGTTTATTGGATCGAAGTATGAATGTATGGATCTGTGAGGAAGCATGCCGTGTACGTCTCGCCTTGTGCCGCGCACTACTATCGACAGCGCTTCTTTGAGGGCCTCGGCCCCGCCGAGCTAGCCGAGCAGCGCCGCATCCTTCAGGAGAGCCTGCTGGCTGTCGAGGAGGAGCAGGCGGAGCTCGTCGCGGCTCCCGGGAGTGAGATGGCACGACTGCGCGGTGAGCTCGAGCGGGAGACCATGGAGCTCCGCGCCAAGCTCGCCGCCGTCGAGGAGTTGCTTGGCGAGTCCTAGCCCGTCATATTTCTACTATCGAAGGGAGATAACATGACGACCGAAGCAATGTTCGTCGGTCCTGGCGCCAAATTCTTCGAGGACTTTAGAGAAGGCGAGGAGTTCTACACGCAAGGGCGGACGATCACTCCCGCGGACGGGCTGTTCTGGGCTATGTTCACCGGCGACATGAACCCTATGCACGTAGACGACGATTTCGCGACCCAGTACGGTCTCTTCGGCGGCAAGTTCCCGCCCGGTCTCATGTCGGTCGCCATCGCCTCCGGCTTGGACGAGCGGCTTGGACTCAACGCGGGCACCGGGCTGGCGATGCTCGAGCAGACCATCCGGTACAAGAAACCGGTCCTCTTCGGCGACACGATCCGTGTCCGAGTAACGATCGCCCGGCTAGAACCGCACCCGACCAAGCCGCGTGGCACGGTCTACTTCCACTACGAAATCATCAAGGCCGACGGGACCGTGGCCATCGAAGGAGACTGGGTCAGACTGGTCGCGTCGAGGAAATCCCAGGCGAGCTAAGGTCGCCGTGGCACGGGCGGCCGCGAGACCCTCACCCTGACCCTCTCCCTTAGCGAAGGGAGAGGGAATCGTATGTGCGCCCGCATGAGTTATTGTTCTGAAGACCGACTCTAATGCGCTTTGGGAAAGCGAAGGAGACTGAACTTGCGGGATAAAAGTGTGCTCTACCGGAAGACCGGGAGGGTGGCGTTCGTTACCTTGAACCGACCGGAGGCGCTCAACGCCATAGACTCGGCGATGGCAAGCGCGCTGGTCGAGGTGCTCGACACGATCGACGAGGACGACCAGGTTCGGGCGGTCGTGCTCACCGGCGGGGGGGATCGCGCATTCTCGGTCGGGCAGGACATACAGGAGTTGGTGGCAGAGGCCCAAGACGTCGACGACCCTCCGACCTTGTTGTGGATTCGCGGGCGGCTCGACGCCGCGGACCCCTGGAGCCGCCTCGCATCCCTTTCCAAACCGACCATTGCGGCGGTGAACGGCCTGGCCCTGAGCGGAGGGCTCGAGTTGGCCTTAGCCTGTGATGTTCGCTTCGCTGCCACGACCGCTACCTTCGGCTTCCCGGAAGTGCGCAGGGGTGTCATTCCAAGTCACGGGGGTACCCAGCGCCTGCCGCGCATTGTAGGTCGCGGCAAGGCGGTGGAGATGCTCGTGACCGGTGACAGTATCGATGCGACCGAGGCGCAGCAGATCGAGCTTGTGAGCCGCGTCGTGGCCGCAGCGGATCTGGAGAGGACCGCGACTGAGCTCGCCAACAGGCTGGGCAGCTATGGCCCGCTGGCCATCCAGTACGCCCGGGACGCGGTGACCAAAGGACTGGACATGACCTTCGATCAGGGCTTGCACTTGGAAACGGATCTCTACGCGCTGATCCAAACGACTGAGGACCGCACGGAGGGGCTCCGCTCGTTCCGCGAGAAGCGCGAGCCCAGGTTCGAGGGCCGGTAGGAGCGCGTTAGCACGGACTACCGCGCGATCATGCGGCAAGTCGCACAAGCCGAAGCGGAGTGCTATGAGCTACAAAACGGTAATATACCAGAAGGACGACACGATTGCCCGGGTGACGCTCAATCGTCCCGAGGTCCTGAACGCATACAGTATCCAGATGCGCGATGACCTGTACGAGATATTCACCGCAGTGAGGGATGACCCGGACGTGCGAGTGATGATCATTTCGGGCGCCGGCCGGGCCTACTGCGCCGGCGCGGATCTCAGCGAGTTTGGCACGACGCCTTCGCCGGTCATTGCGCGCAGCGTTCGTTGGGCACGGGACGTATGGGGCGTGCTGAGGAATATGAACAAGATCACGGTCGTCGCGATGCATGGCCACGCCCTGGGCTCCGGGCTGGAGCTAGCGATGATGTGTGACCTGCGCCTGGCGGCCGAGGGCACGCGTTTCGGACTCCCAGAGACCTCGCTGGGCTTCATCCCGGCGGCTGGTGGAACCCAGAGCTTGCCCAGGGGTGTCAAAGCCGGCACCGCCCTTGCCATGGTCCTCAGCAGCGAGCGCATCGACGCGACGGAAGCACTTCGGATCCGTCTGGTGAATCGTGTCGTGCCAGCGGGGTCGCTCATGGCCGAGGCCGAGGCGCTGGCGCAGCGCGTCCTCAGCGGCGCCCCGCTTGCGGTCGGGCTCGTCAAGGAAGCGATGAACAGGGGACTTGATCTCAGCCTGGAGCAGGGTCTTGACGGCGAGAGGCGCCTGGCAGACCTGATCTTCGCCACTTCTGATGCTTGGGAGGGCTTAAGAGCCCAGGTCGAGGGCCGCGAAGCGCTTTTCCGTGGCAAGTAGTTGACCGGCGTTGCTGATTCCGGGTGAGAGCTGCGTTGGTGTGGCGTTCCTTAGAGGTGTCTGAGAAGCCATAGTGCCGATGTCCCCCGTCCCTGCCCCAGGGCACATGCAATGTGCCCCTACGGGAGGCGCGCTGTAGGGGCACATTGCATGTGCCCTGGGGTGGGGATGCGAGGTCCGCCTTTTCAGACACCCACTACAGCGATCCCCAGAAGGATTGAGCAATCCAGCGCTTTCTCATGCGGGGTCATCACGTAGTGGCGGACCGCCGTGCATTGGTTACAAGTTAAGCTCAGCCGGCATCTTGTCAAGCCTGGCACGCTCTCGGTATTTGTGCCGTCTCTTGACGATGCCCGGATCGGTTGCGCTATACTTCTTCCCGCGCCAGATGACGGTCGTGCGTGGTGGCAAGGTCCCGACCCAAACCAATCTCAGCCGCCCCAGCATCTTGGTAAACCAACCCGCCGTATAGTGCGTGTCGAAGACGATGTAGCGCACGACCAGCCCCAACGCGATCACATCCTTCACCATCCGCTCCGCCAGTTGGAGCTTGGTCCGGTAGTCGTGGATGGCACAGGATCGTTTGGGGCGCCACAGACGGAAGGCCACGGGAATCCGCCAGCGCTCATTCGCACTGCAGCACAGCAACACCACGATGTGCAACCCATAGACCTTGCGCTTCTTGGCGAAGGAGTAGGTCCACCCGGCCCAGGGCAGCTTCTTGGCGAAGGCCTTTTCCACCACCACGTCATCCAGACAGAGGTGACCGGTCGAACCAGACCACTTCACCCAGTGAACGACGCACGCCAGCAGCGCACGGGTCGAGAAGGGTATCACCCGCAGCAGACGATTCAGCGCATCGTGACACCGGCTGGGCAGGAAGCGGGCAGTCGCCTAAGGTGACCTGTCGTGCGTCCAGCAGAATCAAGCCGGTCACGTAGAGGGTTACCAGCACCGCGGCCGTCGGGCTGCCAAGGTCGCCAATATGCAGTTGAGACGGGGCAAGGGCCACCGCAGAGTAGAGTCCGTGTGTGCTACGATAGAGTCGAGACGCCACGAGGGAGACCTCCGTCGAGTACAAAGTGTTGGGCAAAAGCGCATTGTACCCGACTGTGGCGCCTCTTGTTATGTTATGCGCTTGTTAAGGCCGGTGGGATTCACCCCACCGCGTAAGTCCTGTCAGTTAGCCCAAGAGCCTCACAAGTCCTTTTCTCTGCGCCAAGGATGACGCCTTGGGCAACACGGCAAGCTGTCGGCATGACGCTCAGCGCTCGCGTTGCTCGGGAATCCCCCCCGACAAATTTAGGAGCAGCGTGTCCATGACTCCGCCGTCGAGGGCAATCGTCTGACCAGTGACATAGTCCGCGGCCTCGGAGACGAGGAAGAGCGCGAGCCGGGCCGGATCACTGGGCTGCCCCATCCGGCCGAGCGGCACCATTTTCAGCCGGCTTTCCCGCGCAACGGGATTCCTGGTCGTTGCCTCGGTCATGGGCGTTTCGATGAAGCCAGGGGCCATGGCGTTGACGCGGATGCCATAGTGCCCCCACTCCGCTGCCAGCCCCCTGGTCAGCGATGAGACCGCCGCTTTGCTTGGTCCATAGGCGCCACCGGTGGGTAGACCGGCCAGCGCGGCGATAGAGGCCAGGTTGACGATGGCGCCACCCTGGCGGGAGAGATATGGGAATGCTGCCTGGCAGCAACGCCAGGTGCCGGTGAGGTTGACCTCCAGCACCAGCGACCAGTGCTCTTCGCTGAGCGATTCCGCCGCGCCGGGGCGCACGATGCCGGCGCTGTTGACGAGGATGTCGAGTCGACCGCCCCACTCGGCCGCGCGGGCCATCAGGGCGTCGACGCTCGACCGATCCCGTACTTCGACGCGCGCGGCCAGGCCCTGTCCCTCGGCAATCTCGGCGACGGTCTCTCGCGCCCCCTCCTCGTTAATGTCGGCCGCGACGACGCGCGCTCCATGCAGGGCGAACAACTTCGCGATCTCCCGGCCAATGCCGCTGCCGCCGCCAGTGACCACGGCGACCTTATCAGTGAGTCGCAGCAGGTCCATGTGCATTCCTCCTACTTCCCGGTATCACTTAACGTTACACGTCAAGCAAGGGCATCATAGAGTCATAGAAGCGGTATGTCAAGTACCTGCCCTGGTGGACGCTGGCTGAGAATCACCTGCGGGGCTGGATACGGGGAGGCAGGACTGGCGTTGCGCCAATCCTGCCTCTGATACTCGCAAGTGTGGCGATCAGCCGTACACCGGCTTGGGCTATGCTCGCGGAGTTTGCTCTTCAGAGTAGTACGGGCCGCCCCATTCCTCGCCCCAATAGGTGGATGAGGTCCGGTCGTAGTCAGGAGTGAACATCTGTCCCTGCTCGCTCCAAGGAGCCTTCATGAGCTCGTCTTTGGTTCGGTGTAACTGAAGGCGTTTGCCGCGGATGTCTAGCGCTCGGAAGGGGATGGCTAGCATCTTCCCACCCAGGCCCAGGAAATCCCCGGCTCTGACAAAGACCTGATGGATCTGCCCTGAGGACAGGTCGAACATCACGTCATCGACGGAGCCAAGATTTTCACCCCGGCTGTCGACCACGTCGAACTTGTGGAAGTCGCTGAACCTGCAGGTATTGCCACCGTATGTCTGTCGCTGTTGCATGACCGATTCTGTTCCTCCTTTGGAATCCATGGCGGCGCACGTCTTCGTCGCCTCAGATATCAGGTAACTGTGGCACAAATCATACCAACTGTGGCGGCCATGGAGAGATCATCCGACCCTTCGTCTCACGCTTTCGTAGGGCTCGTTCACGCCGGCTGACAATCGTGTCCAGTTCTGGACTCGGAAGCCGACGAACTCCACCGGACCGGGGTCGGGGGCGCCGATGGAGAGAAGATGCTGACGCAAGGACGCGTAGTTGTGGGGATCCTCGCCGTTGCCCAGCCGTGCCTGTTGCCACGCTTCGAGCTGTTGTCGGAAACCCGGGTTGGCCAGATCGAGCGTCTCGAGCGTCGGTCTGGCGACGCAGACCTCCTGCAGAAACACGTCGCGATCGAGCTCGCGGCCATTCGGCAATCGCTGTGACCACTGCTTGCCACGGGCGCGCTCCCAACCGCCGAAGAGAGTCACCTGGTCCAGGTCGGCGATCTCGTCATAGTGGGCGGTCCACAGTGGCAGGTCGGCGAACTCGGTGGTGTTATCCATATACTGATGCCACCACCAACCGCCGGTGTAGATGGCGGGGAGAACGCCAAGGACATGGCATTCCTCGGCGGCCGCGCGGAGCCAGTTGGCGTCGGGTCCTGGATCATCCACCTTGCCTCGGACGACATAAGTTTCACAATCGATCCACAGCACCGGGGGCTCGAGCTCGCAGCGGCGCGCGAGGCCGACGGCATCGCGAACCGTCTGGCGCGGATCCAACGATCCGTAGGCCCATACGTAGGCGCCGACAGAACATCCGTTGTCTCGGGCGCTGTTGATCTGAGCCATGCTGTGTGCCTCCGGTGGACGCTCTTGGGGCAAGAAGAGGCGCACCACGACGTGAGCAGGATGATGCTCCTCGATAATACGGCTCAGGTCGCGCGGCTGATAGTTAGACACGTCGATACCGTGAACGAACTCCGGCATGGCCTCCTCCTCCTCATCGTCGTGGTGCCAGTCCCGCCCAGGGGCGTGGGCATCAGGCTGTCAAATAGTAAAGTAGCAATGAAGTGGCAAAATGGAACTTCGCCGCCTTTACACTGGGGAAACCTGATGCTAGACTGATGCGACGCTCATCCGTCCACGGACCACGGAGGTGGCAGAGATTACGACCAAGGCTACCCGCCCGATCTATATGGCCGCTATCCTGCTTGTTGTCACCGTGCTGGCGCGACTGCCGTTCCGCAGTGAGATGTTGTACCATTGGGATTCGGCCAACTTCGCGCTGGCGCTGATTCGCTTCGACCCCACGCAGCATCAGCCGCAGCCGCCAGGCTATTTGTTCTACGTGGCCGGCGCCTGGCTTCTGCAGCGTGTTGTCGGGGATGCCAACCAGGCCCTGGTGCTGGAGGGGATTCTGTTCAGCGGACTGGCGGTAGCGGCCACCTACCTGGTGGGGCGCAAGTTATTCGATGGGACGGTCGGCGCCATCGCGGCCTTGCTCCTGGCGACCAGCGTGACCTACTGGACCTATGCCGACATCGCCTTCCCTTACGTTGCGCTGGCCTGCTTCTCGGCGACCTTGGGCTGGGCGGCCTGGACTGGCAAGCGCGGCTTTCTGGCCACTGCGGTCTACGCCGTGGCCGGGGGCTTCCGCCAGGATCTGCTGCTGTTTCTGGCCCCCCTGTGGCTCTACTCTCTGCGCGGGCTTGATCGACGCCGGGCCGCCCTGTGCATTTTGCTGGCCGCCCTTGGAGCCCTGAACTGGGCTGTGCCCACGCTCTACCTGTCGGGCGGCGCCAGGGCGTATATCGTCGCGCTGACGGCGCAGAGCGGCGCAGTTGCTGGTCAGTTCAGCGTGGCCAGCCACGGACTGAGCGCCCTGGCCAACAACGTTGGGGATCTGGCGCGCTACGTCTGGTACGCGCTGTACGCCCAGGCGGCTCTGCTGATTCCCGCCTTGATCTGGCTCGCGATTGAGCGGCGGCTTCGCCTCGGGCAGCCAGAGAACCGGCACCGCCTGCTCTTGCTCGGATTGTGGGTCGCCCCGGTGCTGCTCTTCTACGCGTTCATCCATATCGGCGACGCCGGGTACGTCTTCACCTTCCTGCCGGCCGTAGAATTGGTGCTGGCCGCGGCTCTCGTCTGGCCGCTGCGCGCGGCGCCGCGTGCGGCCTCGCTGGTACTGGCAGCTGTCGTGATCCTGGTGATGGGGCTCAACACGGGTATCTTCCTCTTTCACGACCGCCAGCTCACGGCCTTGGGGATCCGCGAGCAAGATACCCGGCTGCGCGAGACCATCTCCTTCGTTCAGGAGAACTATCCCGCCGGCTCCGTCCTTCTGCTGGCCTCTAGCAGCTACAGGCACATGGCATACTATCTGCCGGAATACTCGGCATACTGGATCAATCGTGACTCCACGCAGAGCTTCGGCATTCAGCTTCCTGCCTCGGCCACTGCTGTCGTACTGGTAGACGACGATCTGTCGTCCCTCATGGCCGGCCAGACCCAGGAGATTTCCCTCCCCAGCGGGAACACGCTTCAGATTCTGCAGGGGCGTCCAGGCTCATGGCTTACGTTCGGGGGGCAGAGGATTTCTCTGGAACAGTAGAGGGATGCAGCTTGGGACTGGCGACTGAGCCATTCTCACGGCTATCGTCAAGGGACGGGGCACAGTTAGCCAGTCCTCTCAAAAGGCAGGATGGTATTTCAAGAAGACAGCGTTACACAAGGGAATGACCATTTTACCGCCCCTGCGGAAGGTGTGCTACGCCTGAGCGTCGAACACCCAGGGCTTATACGTTCTCCGCGCGCCTCGTATCACGGCCAGCCCACCCGGGGCTGAAGCCGCCGGGCTAATCCAACGAAGCCCCCTCGAAGGGGGCTGGGTGCCGTGCTCAGCCGGCTTCTAGCCGGCTTC
>SCTZ01000021.1 GCA_004297765.1 Chloroflexota bacterium
GCGAAAGAAGATGCGGACGTTGAAGGCGGGGAATCGACTCTCCGCCGCCACTGTTGCGGCCATGGCGTTCCTCCTCTGCGCGCAATTGATCGGGTCGATGGACACCTGTCCATCGACCCGTGTGTTATCGCGTGGGGCGCCGAATGGGGATCACTTCTTGCCGTACTTCTTGAGCACCTGTTCGGTAGTCTTGTTCTGCTCCTGTACGGTCTTCCAGATGCGCGGAGCGTTCTCCTTGGTCATTAGCTCACCGTAGACGTAGGTCAGCATCGGCGGCTTGCCGCCGCGCGCCAGGGTCACCGCGACCTCCGCCACCCTGCGGCCGACTTCCCAGTAGTTGTTGCTGCACCCACCGCCATAGATCGGATCGCCTTCGGCCATGGCCTTCATGACGAGGTCCGCGCCAATCGAGGCGATGACCAGAAAGACGTCTTTGTCTCTTCCCGCGTTCTTGAGGGCCTGGGCCGCACCGATCATTGGATCATCCCAGGGAGCCCACATAGCCTGGATGTCGTTCTTGCCCGGGAAGCGACGAATCAGGTTTTCGCTGTCCTCCAGCCCGCCCTTCACCGAGTCAGGGAACTTCCCTGGGAAGGTAGCCACAACCTTGATGTCCGGGTAGGCCTTGAGAAACACGTCCAGCACGTCCTTCATCTGGTCGTGGGTGTAGGACAGACCCTGCGTGTAGCAGGCCACCATGTTGCCTTTGCCGCCCAGGCGCTCGACGATGTAGCCGAACGATATCGCACCCTGCCAGATAGCGGGGTCGGTCACGAGGGGGATGCCCGGGGTCTCGTTCATGTAGCCCATCGCCTTGATGCCTTTCTTCTGCATCTCTGGCATCAGCGGGAGGATGGTCTCCTTGGTCATGCCCCCCAGCACGAGGACCTCGATGTTCTGCTGCAGCAGCGCCTCAGATCCGGCGATCTGGGCACCGAAGCCGGCCTCGGTCCACAGGGTGACAGGCTCCTCACCAAGCTCCTCCATGCGAAGCAGCCAGGAGGCCTGACCGCGCTGCCAGAAGTCGAGGGCCGGCTGGAAGCCGTTCCCTATGCGGTGCTTCTTGCCGTCCGACGCTGGGACTGGCAGCGAGGGCGCCAGCCCTGGAGCAGATGCAGCCGGGGACGCGGAGGGCGCGGCGCTGCCTCCAGCCGAGGCGGCCGGCTTGGCCTGCTCCTGCTGGGAGCAGCCCAACAATCCGGCGCCAGTCATCGTGGCGGCCAGCACGCCCGTGAACTGCATGAACCGGCGGCGGTTCAGCTTCTTGGTGAGGGGATCAGTCAGGAAGTTCCGCACCTTCTCCCCATCCTTGGGACTCTCGAACTCCAGCAGGTATCTCGGGTCGGGAGTTTTGTCGCTCATCCTCTTTCCTTTCGCACAACAAGATGGTGCAAATCTGACGCGTCAGATGTAACCTGGGCCGCGAGGGAAACCACGGACGCGATCGCGCTCCAGCGCGGGTGCGGGGGTTGCGACAGATAGAGACCGAGACTCTGACAGTACCGCTCGAGACATGTCCAGGACCACTTTGCGCCCGACAGACGCTGCCTATTGAATCGAGATTCGCAGGCCCGGGCGCCTCGTGGGGCGCCTGGTTAGCACCGTACCTGCTAGGAAACCGCGACAGTCTCCCTGAACTTGGCCACGGCCATAGGCTTGCCAGGCCACGGTCCATAGTCAGGGATGATCTCGTCCTTCGGCTTCTGCTGAGACCACTCCGCGACAAACTCCTTGAAGGGCTTTCCTCGTCGCTTGCGGTCCTCTAACTCCGCGGCCCGTAGCTCGGCCGTCCGGGCCTCGTCCACCGTGAACGTCCTCGCATCGTAGACCACTTTGTAGACCTGCTGCGCCGTCCAGTCGGAGATACACTCGTCCTCTAGATCCTTCATGACCGCCTTGGGGTCACGCTCGATGGCATCCCCGTAGCCTGGTCCGCCCTGCGCCAGGCTGAATATGATGTCGCCTTCCTCGACGACAACCATACTCGATGCGGTATGTTTGACGATGCGCTCGCCCTCAACGTTGGCGAACAGCGACTCCGCGTCGTAAGGAATCTTCTCCGGTGCCTCCTGGACGATCTGTTTCAGATTGTTCTTTTTTAGGTAGACCGTCACCAGCGGCGTTGGCATGTATCCACCGAAAAGACCACGCCCGACGGGGAACTTGCAGAAGCCCGAGAGACTCACGGAGTATGCCATTGGCACACCGTGCACCACCCAGGCTGCTCCGATGGCACGCCCGCCCCGGTACTTGCCGAAGCCATGCCCGTCCTTCCAGTAGCGGCTGCGGAAGATCGGCACCACCGGGTACTGGGCCTCGTACAACTCGCTATCGATGAACTCGCCCACCGAGCACCAAATGAAGCCGCCCACATCGTTGCCATCTCCGTCGTGCTTGGCTCCCATGCCCACCCCGTTGGGCAACCCTTGGTCCCAGCCCGCGTAAGGAAGTCCATACTTGTTCACTCCCGCGATGGGCATGGAGTGGCTGGTCCCTGGCCAGGTGGCCAGCACGTACTCCCGCTGCTCAGGGCTGCCCATCAGCATCTTCTCGAAGGCGTTATGCACGGTCGAGGAGAAGTTGGCGATGGTAGCCACACCCAGACCGATGGCATCGTCCGGATCGGCGTTGAGAATGCAGCCCTCCGGGAAGATGTACTCGAAGGGCGCGAAGGCCCCGTTGGATTGCTTGAGGTCCCAGAACAGGAACTGATACAGGTAGCAGGCCGTTTGAGCCACCATGCAGTGCGGTAGCGTGTTGAAGTTGGCGAAGAGCGCCCGCGGTCCCGTCCCGGTGAAGTCCACGATCACTCTGTCCCCGACCTTATGCACGTTCACCGCGCACTTCATCAGACCGTAGCGGTCGTTGCTCACAAAGTCGACGAAGGTCAGCTCGCGGTACGTCCCATCGTTGAGACTCGCGATGCGCTTGCGAGCCGCTTCGGCCGTCTCCTCGATGGTGCGGCGCATGACCCCGATGACCAGTTCTACGCCCTTCTTCTCGATGACCTCTCTGACTCGCCGCTCCATGATGTAGCAGGCTGCCGTGCGGGCCTTGTTGTCCAGCGTCTGCTGGCGGGGATCCCGCACGAAGTTCTCCATCATCTCCACCAGGTCCTGCCGCAGGGTGTAGTTCTCCCCGATCTTGATCGGACAGATCCGCATCCCCTCGTCATAGCGGCTCTGGGCTGAGGGCGGGTGTCCACCCGGCTCCCGGGCGCCCGTGTCGATCTCGTGCGTGGCGGTCGCCGCCCAGGCAACCAACTCATCCCCGTGGAAGATGGGCATGTAGTTGATCATGTCGGCGTTGTGCATACCGCCGTAGGTGGCATCGTTGGTGAAGAAGATGTCGCCCGGCCTGATGCCGACCAGCGGGTTGTCCTTGAAGTAGCGCATGGCGTACTTGATGGCCAGCACGCCGTTGATCAGGTGCAGATGGGTGCCGGTCACGGCGGTGGCCAAGTCCCCGTTGGCAGTATATACTCGACTTTTGCAGCACTTTAACAGCCAAATGAACAGGCGTTTTTTGGGTCAGGCATAGTGATTGTAGTCTTCTGGAGTGACGGAGAGTCATCGCAATTTGTGCTCCAGGAGGTGTAACGATGATCCCGCTCGTCGAGTTTCCGGAGCTGGTACAGCACTATGCACCCTATTTCGAGCGAGTCTTCTCGCCCGCCGCCTTCGTGCAGTTTGAACGCTACATCAGCGGCTTGATCGTCTCAGAGAACAGGACTGTGGATGGTATCAACCGTATCTTCGTAATCGAGACCCGCAACCAGACTTCTCTCAATCGTTTGCTCACCGAAAGTCCGTTCGATATTGCCGACCTGGATCAGGCACGCTTGGACGTGCTCAACAGCATCCCGGCGACACGCCTGAAACCGCATGGCGTGCTCAGCGTCGATGATACGCTGCTCACGCACTATGGCCAGCACTTTGACCAAATCGCCAAGCTGTACGATCCCAAGGAAGGTCGCTACGTCTGGGCGCACAACCTGGTGACACTGCATTACAGTGATGACGAGACCGACTACCCAGTGTTCTTCCAACTCTGGAAGCCCCCTGCGCTGGAGCAAATCGAACAGGGGCTCATCGCCGCAGGCATTTCGCTGCGAGAGGCCAAGCAAACGCTGAAAACGGAGGCCCCAGAGAAGTGGAAGGCCTACTTGCTAGGGGTGTGGCGACGTCACTCCCACCAGCCGAAGGTCGAGGCGTTGTACGACAGTAAGTTGCGCATCGCCGAGCAGTTGCTCAAGCGATGGGTTGAAGCGCATCCCGAGTTGTGCGCCCATGTTCCCGTCACCTTCGACAATTGGTACACGCAACCCGGATTCTGTCACTATGTCGGCGATACGCTAGGCTTGGCGTACGTTGGTAGCTTGGCCGAGAGTGATCAAGTGATCCTCAAGACTGGCGCTGAGCGGTTGGACAGCTTCGCCGCACGGCTGAAAGCGGAGCACCAGCAGGCGCTCAAGGAGCACCGACAGGGTGTCTTCCAGCGCCTGACAATTCACTACAAGGGGGCGCGCGAGTCGTACTACAGCTACTGCATGACGCATCGGATTCAGTCGTTTGGCAAGGTCCGGCTGGTGATCAACTATCGCCATGAGGACCTCCACGACGATCCGGTCTTCATCATCGCCAACCGCTTGCACTGGCAGGCGTTGGGCATCACGCGCATCCGGCGCCATCGTTGGCCCGTGGAAGTCTATCATGAAGAAGGCAAGGCCGAAGGGCTCGACCAGTATCAACTGCGGGATTTCGAGGCGATTGGACGACATGTCGCCTTGGTCGCCACGGTGTACAGCTTACTGCGTAGTGCCCAACACGACCCGGTCCTTCGCCAGAGGCTTCAACGTGAGCTCGAGTTGGAACTTGAAGGCGGCGGTGCATTTTGGTGTCGGGTGACGCAAGCCCAGAGCCTGTGGGCCCTGGCGCTGTTTATCAGCGTCGGCCTGGCACAAGGCCAAACCCTACGTCAGGTGATGACGCCCCTCTTACGGGCGGTCTGCGCCGCTTAGCAAGGGCGGAAGACGTTCCAAAAGAGGCGAGGCATCAGGTTAGTAGCTAAGCGGTCACTGCCCCACCGGGAGGTGAATGGAGCTGGGGCAGGGCGAGTGTTGCCTAACGGCGCCCTAAGCGAGTGTTTTCTGGCTCACTCCAGACGCTGGAGGTATTCAATTCTCAAGGTGCAAAAGTCGAGT
>SCTZ01000230.1 GCA_004297765.1 Chloroflexota bacterium
TATCTACACCTCCTGATTGTTTGGTAGGAGTTGCTTGGGCGGCAGCACCTACCATAATCGGGAGGCATTCTTTTGTAAAGACCCCTCTCTGTCCTGCTTGCTCTTAGGGTGCATTTTCAGTCACTGGTTTTTGGCGCTCACTCGGCGTCAAGGATTCTGCGTGAAGTCGAGACGAAACTTGAGAATCCCGCAGATCGGCTGTACCTGCTGCGACAGTGGACTTTACGCAACGGTGGGAGACAAGACGCATCTGAGGTAGTTGAGTACGCTCTAAACCTCGCTATCAAGACGACCGCATACGTTCCAAATGCTCGTGTTCTCAGAGAACTGGCATCCCCACTTCCTTTCTTTGACAACCATGACACAGCAAAACAATTGGTTGGCAGGTTCGACAGTCAATCAGCAGCCGTCGAAAAACTCGGACCCACCGAGGACTTCGTTCGACTTCAGTTGCTGCTAGCAGAGGCCGAAACAAGGTACGATCCGGAAGCCGCTGTTAACAGGGTCATCGGCACGTTCCTCTATGTCGATCATTTGGAGGACCTGGACATCAAGGTCTCCTGTCTCGCCAGGTTTCCGGGGACGCTCAGTTTGGTGGATCCTGAAATGGCTCTGGAGCCCCGAGACAAGATCCATAGTTGGGTGAAGGCGAACCTGGAATCTGGTATTAAGACGATCTTAGATGCAACCGCCCAGCACGGAGAGGGAGAGGCCGTACGCCAGGTCGTTGCTGCCCTCGCCCAAACAAAGCCCGGTATGGCACTCGATCTGGCGCTCGCGCTGAACACAGAGCCGAGGCGAGACTCGGCACTGCACAACCTGGTCGAGTCGGCCCTGCTTGCTCCCCAAGACAAACTTGATTTTGAATTCCTTCAGACAGCCATAGAGAAGATCGCAAATCCACTCGTTCGAGATGATGCTCGCCTTAATGTGGTAGAGCAACTGCGTGATAGCATGCGCAACGGCGCGGATCTTCAAAAAGCTGCGCTTCCATTCCTCACCCAGCTGAACGAGATCGTCAGTCTGGGGGAGCGGTGTAGGGCATGTTGCCTTGCGTACGACTTGTTGGATGGGCGTGACGACCACGAGGGGCTCAGATCTGAGATATTGATCCAACTGCACAAGGCATGGGAAGCAATCGACGTCGGCTGGACCAAGGTCCATATCGGCTACAAAGTTGCCTCAGAGTTGGCCCCATCCTCGCCAAACGAGGCACAGGTCTACCTGACAGAGACGGATCGCTTGCGAGACGAGTTGCATCTAAACGACGGCGCTGCCGCAACCACTTACATCGCCTGTCTGAGCTTGGCCATTCGGGCATACAGCGGTCTGCTTCCCAAGAATTCCGATTCTTCTGAAGATCTCGATCGCCTTCGAGAGCTCATCGAACGCATCCCATCAAATACCGCACGCGCCAAGCTTTGGGCAGAAGTTGTCGTCAAACTCTGGCTAAATGACCGCGTGCACGATTGCAGCCAAATCGCGAGTAGGCACATACGCCCCCTGTTGCAGGAAATTGAAGGCACTGGAGCTCAGCACCATGATACTGTGGGGGCAGTGTCGGTCGCCCTATATTGCGCGCATAAGTCCACGGCACTTGAAGAAATCTCCAGGCTGCCGCAGACATACCGAGACGACGCGTATGAGGCCGTCGCCCAGTTCATTCTTGGCAAGCAGCCACCGTCTGAACCATATCACGCGTTGTGGGACAACAATTGTGAGGTGAGCTATGAAGAGGTCGTTGATCTCTGTGAGCTTCTAGAATTGATCGACGAGGACGCCAGAATCTACGACATCATTGCCGTGATAGCCAACTCCATACGCCCAACACGCCGGCAGAGAGATCGATTCTCCCAACAGCAGATTTCCGACATCGCCGACCGCCTGTCGCGGATAATTGACAATAGGCTTCCCAATCCACGGTTTATCAAACACGATGGCTTCAATATTCTGGCTCGGGCGCAGGTGGCCCGTATCAACAGAACGGGTAGCCGAGAATGGGATACTCTTATTGCTCAGGGCCGTTGCATCGCGAATGCTGCCGACCGCGCATACGTGCTTTGCGAAATCGCAAGTCTATTGCCATCGAAAGACCAATCGACCGGGGAGAAACGATCGCAGCTTGTACAGGAGGCCTGTTCCAGCGCGGAGCAGATTCCTACAAGGTATGATAAGAGCATGCGCTATGAAGCGTTTGCGGACATAGTAAAGCGGTTTGACCCGGGAATGAGCAAGGGATTCCTGAAGAAGGCGATGGAGGCAGCAATCGAAAGCGGCCGTCCCAACGTCTTTCCGATTCAACGGCGCATCATTGACTTTGCGTACCGGTTCGACCCCGACCTGGCATCGCAATTCGCCTCGATGGTTGACGATGATCCGGCCCGAGAGACGATGCGGCGCGACTTGAATCGACATCTCGAGGTGCTTAAGCTCAAGAGCAAGATGGCGGAGGGGGCCGACACCGGAGCTGAATCGAGACTCAACCACGCGCGCGCTGCATGGATGCTTCTTGGGGCTCTGAATGCTAGCCGGCTTGAGCCAGTGCGACCGGAGCAAACTAGAGAGTACGTGACAATCGCCTCCAAGCTACCTTTGAGAGACTCGTACCCCATCATGTCGTGGGTGGTAGAGAACGCAATTCGCCGGTACGCAAAGACTGACCAAGCAACCACTTTCTTGCGTCCGTTGTTCGAGGCGACATTACTAGGTACACAACTGGCTTGGCGAATGGCAGCCCGAACCCAAAGCAGGTTGGAACGGCTCAGGAACTGGGAACGCACCCAATCCGATTATGCCAGCCTTGTAGTAAGACCTGGGGAGCGAGACAAGGCAATTCAGTTCGTTAAGAATTGGCTTGCCAGCGAACTTGGCGACTACCTTAAGATCTGCGATCCTTATCTGGAGCCTCCTGACTTGGAGCTGCTGCGGCTGATATTGTCGGTGCGACCAAGCACACGAGTCTGCATACTGACTAGCAAACAACATCAGAAGCAAGCGAAGGTAGCTGAGCCGATTGAAGATACCTACAGAACCTACTGGCGCCAATACATCTCTGATCAAGAGCCGCCCGAAACAGAGATCGCCGTAGTGGGCACGAAATCTGATGGAGTGCTACCTATCCATGATCGTTGGTGGCTCACCCGCGGCAGCGGAATCCGCATGGGTACGTCGTTCAACTCACTTGGGGTCACAAGAGAATCAGAGCTATCGATAATGTCTGCCGAGGAAGCGCGGGAAAGGCAAATCGAGATGGATCGTTACTTGGAACGAGTGGAGCGAGAACATCGTGGGGAGAGGCTGGAATACCGGTTCATCTCGCTTTGAGTACCATGTGATCAGCAACGGACCCTGGCTGATCACATGGTGATTGAATGAGTGTCTGAAGTACGGTTGGGGCACAGTTGTATCTTCGGGCCCCCCTGTTAACGGTTCCGTTATTTGCCGGTCCCACGTTCCCTTCCGATGGGAGCAGGAGACCGTTCCCAAAAATTAACGCCTTCCGGGTTAAATTCGCTGCTGGACCTATCGTGGAAAGGACGAATACCGTCGAAGCAATTGCGAATTGACGCCAGTCTAAGAATTGCGCGCATGCCGAGCCCTGAATCGGTCCGGCTGGTTCGTGAGCCGTCAAGCAGGAAGTCATGTCATCCTGAGACACCCGACCCAAACCGGGACGCGTTGTCGTGCCGCTGCACAGGCAAACGGATTCAAGGATCGGAACGCTCGCACAGATTCTCAAAGACGCGGGAAGACCCGGGCCTCTCGGCAGATGAACTAGAGGGGTGGCTATGAAACGCTACACTGCAGTCCTCATCCCTGACTCTACGACGGGCGGGTAACACCGTCGCAGGGTCGGTTCTTTCGGACGACGTGACTGCGGGCGCAACGATGGAGGAAGATATGGCGAACGCCCCCGAGGCCGTCCAACTCTACCTTAATAGCGCCATCAGTGCCATTCCATGTCGATGATACCGCTAGCGTGGACTATCTCCGGGGCTTAATCGTCGATATCGGACGCATGGTTGGTTGGCAATTGGTCATACGCCAACTCACGCCAGAGCACTGCCACCACCAGTAAGCCGAGCGTGACATAGGCTGCACAGAGCGCCAGCACGATCGTCGCCGGGACCGGTTGGAGGATCGCGACACGCTCCAACTGGAGTAGCAGCCCCCCCTCTCCGTAGTAGCGCGGCACGATCACCCCGAAGAGCGCGTAGAAGTTCAGGGCGACGCTACCAGCGCCAAGAGACCACATCCCCAGCCGTCGCAACCGTCTCGGGAGCGGCTGTATCAACCCCAAGGTCAGCCAAGCCATCTGCGCGATCACTGTTGGCAGGAAATACCGCCCCTGTACGTCGAATCGACCGCCCAGGTCCCGAGTGAGACGCAAGTCCAGGTAACTGTAGAAGGCGAAGTAGACCAGCGGCGCGCAACCCAGAAAGAGGAGGGCAAAGGAGTGGGCCGGGTCGACCTTCCGGACCTGCGCCGACGCCCGCCGTATCAACCACCAGCCGGTTTCCCAGCAACTTATGGCCGTCACCAGGGTCATCGCTGTAAGAAGGAGGCGAGGCATTACCGTTTCGTTCCAGCCGAAGTAGCCCCAATACATCCTCAGGTACTGGGGGACGTCTCTCAACTGCTTCGCCAGCACGCTCGGGAGCAACTCGGCACCCTGTGTCTCCACAAGGGTCCTGTACGAGACGACCGAGGTATCGCTACCAGTCACAACCATTCCACCATACCACCACCAACTTGCCAGCACTGGCATCGCGAGAACCAGAACCCAAGGCCAGAGAGCTTGCGCCCCCCTCCTACCACGCACGCCTCCCACTACGCTCCAGATGAAAAGCAGCCCGAGCAAGGGAAGAACGCTCCAGAAACTGGCCCTGGTCAGAAGCCCCGCCGCGACGATTCCCCCCAGCACCGCTCCCCGGCGCCCGGTGAGCCCGCCCCGTATCGTTTTGAGTGACACCAGGAGGAACACGGAAAACAGGGTCGTCTCGAGAGCCAGGTTCCCCATCACTGCGCCGGAGAAGGTCACCATGGGCTGAAAGCTGACCAGAGTCGCCAGCAGCAGCGGCCAGCCGCGTCGCCCCGGCCAGAGCTCGCGCCCCGCTCTGTAGGACAGGAGAACCGTCGCCAACGCCAGCAGCAGCGACACCCATCGGCTCGCCAGCAAGCGGATGAGAATGGATTGGCTCTCCAGAGCTGCCTGGACGAGACCCGACAACAGGTAGTAGAGCGGCGGATGATAACTGGTAAAAGAGCGAAATACCCATTTCTCGGCGTCCTCATACGGCACGTCAATCCGCTTGACCACAGGATCGTCCAGGAGCACGATCAGCCTGGCGACGCCTGCACGATCGGAGAGATCCAGGGGGCGCGCAGGCCAAACGGCCCAGTCCAATTGAGTCACCTGTCTGAGCAGGGCCATCTCCTCAGGTATTCGGTCGCCCCACCTCACCTGTAGGGTTCCGGATCGCTCGACGCTCTGAGCATACAGGAAATGGGGTACCTCGTCGTGGGCGTGCAGTGGAGGGACAACGACGCTCCACGCCAACCCTTTCAGCAGAGTTGCCAACAAGAGTAGCGCCAAACCGTGCCGCGCCAGTATGGCGGGCAGAGCGATCACGACAAAGGTGACGCTGCTGTAAAGCAGGTAGAAGGCGTGCAATCCCGCGGCAGCCAACGCGAAGCCAAGCCCTCCCCGCCGTCGGAAGAACCGGTAGAGGTCAGCGTTGAGCGCCACCACCATCGCCGCCGCCAGTAATGCAACCACCAGTCCCCAGGAGAACCAGAAGCCAAGCGCCAAGCCTAGTGCCGTGGTCCACGCCGCTAGCGCGCTGAGGCGGCTGCTGGTGTTCAGGTTCAGGTCACTGTGCAGCTCGGCGTTCCGAACAATTAGCTTCGTCCAGGGAACGGCCCGATCGAGGATATCGACGCGCAGCATACTAGTGAGATTCCAGCGCTTCAGATGTGTCACCTGTACGTCGCTGCACAGCCATACCCTGTAGCCCGCTCCACGCAACCGGTATCCCAACTCTATATCCTCAATGCAGGGCCGGCCGTGGTCTTCGTTGAAACCGCCGATGGCGAGGAAAGCCTCGCGCCGTATGGCGCCGCATCCCGACCAGAAGGTGAAGGACTCTCGACGGCCGCGTTGGTGAACGTAATGGTGAGAGAGGTTCTTGTAGCGGGTCACCACTCCGGGAGCGGGTGGATCGGCGTCATAGGAGCCGAATAGCGCAGCGACCTCGGGCTGCTCGGTCAGGTATCTCTCCAGTCGCTCCAGGGTATCCGAGTGGAGCATGACGTCCGCGTCGAGGAAAACGAGAATGTCTCCCCTGGACTCAGAGGCGCCCCGGTTTCGGGCCACGGCGGGACCATGTGGCCCCGCGTGCAGGCTAACCACCCGTGCACCGAGGTAATCCACACGTGCCGCCGAACCATCGGTAGAGCAATCGTCGACGACTACTATCTCCTCCGGCGGCCGGGTGGAGGCTGCCACCGATTCCAGACATCGGATCAGATTATCGCCGCCGTTATGGACGGGGATGATGACCGAGAGTCCGTATTGACGCTCCACAGGCAGTTCTTCTCCCCTAACGCCAAGTTGCGAGCTGCCAGCATCCCTGTGAGCATTGCGTGGTCCTGGTTGTTGTATCGGTGCAGCCCATTGCGACCGATCGCCTGGAAGTTCTCTAGTTGCTCGATGAACCGCCTGATGGTAGGAAGATCCGCTTGGTAGTTGGAGTCGTAGACCGGGTATGCTTTCACAACGCGGAAGACGCAGCCGTCTTCAATGTCCTTATAACTTGCGAGACCTATATGATCCACTTCGCGCTTCCCTAATTCGATGAGGTCGGCGTCGGACATGCTCCACAGCTCGTCCCCTCTTGTACAGAAGTACTCAAGCCCGAGAGTGGTCTTGCTTGGATCCGGAAGCATTTGAGCGCTCCAGTTCTTGAAGTTCTGTATGCGGCCGACCTTGACCGTGGGATCGTGGACATAGACCCAGTCGTCCGGAAAAAGGTTGGGGGCATTCACGATAAGGCAGACAGTCAGAAAGTCGCGATGGCTTAGCCTGCTTGCGGCCGATAATACGTGGTGCGGAGGTGCAGGTTTGAGCTTCTCGATGAATTCCGAGATAGGCATACTGGAGATGAAATGGGTGCCCCAAACTATCTCCTTGTGCCCGTCGCGCGAAACAACCACGCCATCAACACGATTTCCGCACCGGCGGATCTCCACTACCTCGGCATTCATCCGAACCTCGCCGCCTTGCGTTTCCACCCGACCCTTGATCGCCTCCCACATCATCCCCGGCCCCAGGCGAGGATAGTCAAACTGATCGATGAGGGTCTTGATAGTTCTCCTGGGCTTGAAGAACATACTGAGGAACGCTGTCCTCAGAGAAAGACCTCCGATGCGCTGGGCGGCCCACTCGGCCTTTAGCTTGGAACAGGGAATCCCCCACACCTTCTCCGTATAAGACTCGAAGAAGATATTGAAAAGCCGGCGGCCGAAGCGATTCGTCACCCACTGCTCGAAGGTGTCTTCTTTGCGATGTGGGAAGAGCTGCCACCTAACGTAGCTGGGCACAATGAGCACGGTCTGCCAGAGTCCAAGCCCGAAGAGCGCGTCCAGCGGCTTTAGCGGATAGCGGAAGAAGTTGCCCCTGTAGTAGATTCTGGAGATCCGGGGGCGGCGAAGGAAATCGTCTGGGAGAGCCTCCCGCCACAGTTGCTCCACCTCCTGCACCATGGTGAAGAAACGGTGCCCTCCCATGTCGAAGCGGCAGCCTTTGTAGCTTTCAGTACGAGAGATACCGCCAACCTTGTTATCCTTCTCTAGGACCACACAGGAAACCTTGAACCTGGTCAGCTCATGGGCCGCGGCCAGCCCAGCCGGTCCCGCTCCGATAACGATGACCCGCTGGTCCTTTGCCGCTTCTTCGGCCTGAGAATACTGGGGACTCTCTTTGCCTTGCTGGGTTGCTGCCTTCACAATCTCGTCCCTTCAGGCACAGCCACGTCCATTCGACTCCTGCCGTTTCGGGCCGCGGCCACGTCTCCAATAATCCCCAAGTAGCGCTCCACATGGACTTCTGGCGTCCAGTTGCGCTGATACGCCCGATGGCCTCGCTCGCCCAACTCGGTGCGAAGCTCCGGATCGGCCAATAGTCGCTCCATTGCCTCCAGCAATGATGTCGCATCGTCGTAGCAGAGCCCGCCACCACTGTACTCGACCATCTCTCTCAACCCGCCGATCCGTCTGACGATGACCGGCGTGCCATGAGCAAATGCTTCGATGACCACGAAAGGGGA
>SCTZ01000231.1 GCA_004297765.1 Chloroflexota bacterium
TCTGTCGCATTCGGGGTTACCTCTCCACCCTCCGTAAGCAGGGACACCCGATGCTGGCAGCGCTGGGGCGTGTCTTCAACGGTGCCCCCCTAATCCCAGCCATCGAGGCTGAATAGTTACGAAAGGAGAACGAAAATGCCCAAGGAAGTTATCGCTCCGACGAACGTGCATGCGGCTCGTGGCTATGCCCACGCCTACAGGGTGGTCAACACGATCTACCTGGCCGGGCAGGTGGGCATCAATCCGACGGGTCAACTGGTAGGTCAGGACGACGTCGCCGTTCAGTGTGACCAGGCCTATGAAAACATCAAGCGCGTGCTAGAGGCGGCCGGCGCGACCATGAGCGACGTGGTCAAGATCACCCAGTACTTCAAGAACATCGAGGACCTCGCCAAGATCCGCGAAGTCCGCAAGAAGCATTTCGGCGACCACTACCCCGCCGCCACCGCGGTCCAGGTCGCAAGCCTGGCCATGCCAGACCTGCTGATCGAGGTCGAGGCCATCGCGGTCATCGATAGCTAGTGCAAGATCGCAGAACCTCCGTGGATGCCGGAGCATGGGAACGCGCCAATCCCCTCTCCCTTTCGCGAAAGGGAGAGGGCTAGGGTGAGGGTTCAGCCCCTGACTCCACAGGCCGCCGACCGGAATCAATGCCGACGGGTGGATCAGGTCCCACCAAGGAGTCTGTGGTGCAGGCCATCTCGCTAGCAACGGGCAGGGGACCCTCACCCTAGCCCTCTCCCTTTGCGAAGGGAGAGGGGATGGTTCGTCAGCTAGCCTAACGTCATCGACACCGTGTTGGTCATCTCGCCCGTGCTCCCAGGACCAGGAACCTTCGCGCGCCTCGAAACTCAGCCCAACCCATCGGATCTTCCCAGCGCTCTGCTTGGCACCGCCATCCCGCCCCCCCAGTAATCTATCCGCCGCCAGGATTGGCGTCTGCTGGCATGGGTCTTGCTGCATGCAAGCAGGCAGAGCATACCGTCTCGTCCTGCATCTGGTCCTCCTGTTCGCGAGGTTGGGAACGAGACGGGATATGCCTTGAACAATAGATCCTGGGAGCGTCTTTACTGATGGAACAAAGCTCACTGAACCCCGGCGTAGCAGGTAATCAGCCAGACACAGAGCTTCTTTCACCCAGCCTGGACCTGGGTCAGGCTATGCCCGCCCCTGGCAGATCATCGACCGCACCTGCGGGTCGCGTGCTGCTGCGCGCGTTTGCGGTGCTATTTGCTCTCCTTGTGCTGGCCGCCCTGGCCTCTGCCGCGTACATCGCGTCCTTAGCCGTTTCAGCACCCTCGCTGGAGGTCGACCTTCCAGACGGAGTGCAGGACCTCTCTCCAAGCACAGGCATCGCAGTCGCGGCCGGCGGTTTCTCGCTGAATCTGCAAAGCATCACGCTGTACGAGAAACGCATCAGTCCCGAGGGGCGGGTGGTCTCCGAAGAGTGGATCCCCCTTCAAATCCAAGGCACCAACTCCGGCTGGCTGCGTACTGAGCAGCAAGGTCAACTGGTCCGTGCTGATGGCGGAGACCTCCTGTCCTTGGACGGCCAATACGAGCTCAGCGTGACCGGGAACGCTCTCCAGCTCAACTGGAGCGGACTCCAACAGATCCCTCTCAGCCAGCGCGTGCAGTTCGCCACCGCCATCACCGCGCATCCCCTGTTGTCGGATACGCCGATCGTTGCGAGTATTGAAGACGTTATCTCGTTCAAGTGGAACGTGCCGTTGCGTGACTTCTCCTACACGATCTCTCCGCCCGCCGGTATCAGCGCCTGGGTGGACCAGCAGGACCCGCGCGTGAGCCACATGCGCTTCAATGAGTACAAGCAGGCCCAGAGCTACGAAATCGCGCTCACAGGGGCCATCGACGGACGTGGGGTAGACTGGCCGCAGTCGCACACCCTCTCTGTAGCCACGACGGCTCCCCTGGCCGTCACCGAGGAGTCTCCGCAGAACGAGGCGATGCTGGTCAGCAGAGAGGTCCAACCGGAGATCGTCTTTAGCGAGAACGTGACGAACCGGGATCGGATGCTCGGAGCCTTGCGCATCGAGCCGGAGGTGGACGGTCACTTCGAGTGGTCAGCGCCGAACCGGGTGCGATTTGTGCCCGACGATACGCTGCCGGCCGCCACGCGGTTCGTCATCACGGTGCAGGCCGGATCGGAGAATCTGCGGGGACAGAACGGCGGCTACTTGGAGGACGAGCACGTCCTGAGCTTCACGACCGAGCGGGGCAAAGTGATCGACGTCGATCTGGCACGTCAGGTCATGACTCTGCTGATCAATGACCAGCCCGTCTGGTACGGGAGGACGGCGACCGGCGTTCGAGGCGCCGAGACTCCCCCGGGCACCTATGCCGTCCAGTACAAGCTACCAACGGCCAGATTTCGCGGAACGAACCCGGATGGCAGCCGCTACGATATCCCGGATGTGCCCTGGGTAATGGGCTTGTTCGACGACTATACGATTCACGGGGCCTATTGGAGATCGGTCTTCGGTCGGCCCGGCAGCAACGGCTGCATCAGTCTGAACGTGGCCGATTCGAAGCTCGTCTACGACTGGACGCCAGTCGGTACGCCCGTGGTCGTCCACTACTGAGCCGGCGGGTTCAGTTCAGGCAGATCCAGCACAGCGTCCTTCTCGACGACGTGGGAGCCGTTGCCATTGAGCGCCCGTGACGCCCACGCCTCAAGCGCCCAAAAGGTCGATGGGAAGGCCAGCTCATCCCAGGGAACCTGGTCCGGAGCGAACTCGGCCACCTCCAGCGACTCACGGGACGTGGAAGGCTGTCCGCCGAGAACGCGAGCCAAAAACACGACGACCACGACGCCGGCCTCTCTGCGCGAGTAGATATCCAGCAGCGCGGTCAGCTCGATGTCTAGATTGGTCTCCTCTTTGGTCTCACGAATGGCGGCCTCCTCCAGAGACTCGCCTAGCTCCATATAGCCGGACGGGAAAGTCCAGGCACCCCGGCGCGGCTCGATGCCGCGGCGCAGCAACACCACACCCTTCCCATTGATCGGAAGGGCCGCCGCAACGATGCGGGGGTTCTGATACAGAACTTGCTCGCAGTTGTCACAGACCAGGCGAGGACGATCCTCGGTCTTCAGCAGGCGCTCGACAAGGCGCCCACCGCAATATGGACAGAATCTCAACTCTTCCATTGACTCTCTACTTGCTTTTTCCGCGCATTGGCATTATACTCTGCGCCAAGGACACGGTCGTTCGTTATCATTTGGACCACTCTCAACGAAAGGAGGTACTGGTTTCTTGACTTTTACGGATAGGACCCTCAAGTGTCGTGAATGCGGGTCGAGCTTCGTATTCACGGCGGGCGAGCAAGGGTTTTATGCGGAAAAGGGACTCATGAATGAGCCGAAACGCTGTCCGTCCTGCCGAATGCAACGACGCCAGGAGCGCACAGGCAGCACGACGCGCGAGATGTACCCCGTCATCTGTGCTGAGTGTGGCATCGAGACCATGGTTCCTTTCCACCCGAAGTACGATCGCCCGGTCTACTGCAGTAGCTGTTTTGACAAAGCGCGCGTCAGCCAGCAATCGTAGCTGAGCAGTCAACCGAGGGCGATATCACAGCCCTGATACCCGCCATCGCTAGAAGCCGAGTTTCCCCCTCGGCTTTTAGTATGCCCGGAACCCGCGTTGAAAGTGTGAGATGGGCCATTAGGCTCGGAGCCTCGTTCCGTCATTCCCGCTTTCGCGAGAATGACGGGGTAGGAAGCCTCTCGCACTTTCTTAGTTCCTGCGTACAGCGATCTGTACCTCCGTTCCAGACGCAACTTTCGTGCCAGCCGTGGGGTTGGTGCTGAGGACGCACCCCACGCACACCCTCTTGAGATCATCATCGGGCAAGACGTCGTGTCCTTGATAGTTAGTTCCATAGGGCCACAGGCGCAGGCCGGCGCGCTGTAGATCGTCCTTGGCCTCCTGCTCCGGCTTCCCAACCACCTGCGGCACGATCACCATGCCACCCTGAGGAATACCCGGTGGAAAGCTGCCGGGCGCACCGACCGTGGGCGTTGGAACCGCCGTGGGGCGCGGAACAGGCGTGGGCGTTGGAGCGCGTCCCTTGCTCACCTTGAGCGAAATCGAGCCCCCCGCGGCGACGTTCGCACCGGCTGCCGGCAGTTGATCGATGACAAAGCCCACCGGCACCTGCTCGTCAAAGCTGTCGTCCCGCTGCGCTTCGAGCCCCATTTTCCTGAGTTGCGCGCTCGCTTCGTCGGCGCTGAGTCCTTTGAACGACGGCACCTTCACCTGGGACGGACCCTTGCTAATCCAAACGTAGACTATCCCACCGGGCTGGATCTGGGTCGCCGGGTCCGGCGACTGCCTGATGATCTGATCCAGTGGCACCGTGTCGCTGAACTGTCTCTCGTTCTCCTTGTAGGCCAGGTTTTGGGCTTCCACGATCACCTTGGCCATGCTCCAGTCCTTGCCGATCAGGTTCGGCACGTACAGAACGGGGCTGGAAGTCGGCGCAGGCGTCGGCGTGGCGGAGTAGACTCTCCAGATGACCGCTCCGCCGAGAACGCCCAGTCCCAGGATCAAGACCAGCGTGATCAACCCAAACACGATCAGCAGCCAGTCGAGACCCCCGCGACCCTGGCGACGGACCGTGCCATCGCGGGCGGACTTCTCGGCGGCGACGAGCTTGCCCTTGTGGATCAGACCCGTCCGCCCTTCCACGAAGTCGATGTATCCACGCAGCGTCTCACCCAGACGATCCGCCGAGGAGAACCTGTCCTTGGGGTCCTTGGCCATAGCCTGGAGGACGATGTCGTTTACAGTAGGCGGAACCCGAGGCTGGATCTCGAACAGCGGCGGCGGCTGCTCGCGTAGATGCTTGGTGGCCACGGCCGCCGGGCTATTGCCCGGGAAGGGCAGCCGACCGGTGAGCATTTCATATAGCATCACGCCCATCGAGTAGATATCCGAGGCCGGCGTGGCCGCGTGCCCCTGAGCCTGCTCGGGCGAGATATAGTGGACAGTGCCGAATACCTCGTTGGCCTCTTCGACGCTGGGAGCATCGAGCGCGCGCGCGATGCCGAAATCGGTGATCTTGGCGCGCAGATCGGGCGTCACTATCACATTCTGCGGCTTGACATCGCGATGAACGATCCCCTTGCTGTGAGCGAAGCTGAGGCCGGCGCAGATCTGATCGGCCAGGCGAATGGCGACGTCGATGCCCAGCGCGCCCTGCTTCTCTATCAACTCCTTGAGCGTGACGCCCTCGACGTGCTCCATGACGAAGTAGTAGGTCGCGCCGTCCTGGCCCACGTCGTAGACGGCGACGATGTTGGGATGCGAGAGGGCGGCCACGGCATGCGCTTCCTGCTTGAACCGCAAGAGAAAAGCCCGATCGCCGGCATACTGCTCGCGCAGGATCTTGATGGCCACGGTGCGACCCAGGCGGATATCCTGAGCCTTGTAGACACGGGCCATACCCCCCTGCCCCAACTCGGACAACAGCCTATAGCGCTGGTTTAGTAAACTGACGCCCGCCAAGCGATCCGCAGCCATGGGCCAATTCTACACTACCCATGGCGGGTCGGCAAGCAGAGCAGGTCAGCATGCTCGCCGGCACCTACCCCTCCCAGGCGCGCCTGCTTTATTGACACGCCCCTCGCCGTGTGCTAGAAAGTGTGCAACGCCGAGGCTAGTGTTCGACCACACTGGTTTTGTCATTCTGAGGCGCGCACCCTTCGGCTCGGCTCAGGGCAGGCGCCGAAGAATCCGCGCCCTGGGGATACGGATTCTTCGCGCTGCGGCGCTC